>JAEELR010000196.1 GCA_016282835.1 Treponema sp.
AAGGCATTCATTTCGGTTTTATAAAAATAATTATATCAGCAATAGAATTACTTTATTATCAAATTATAGATTCTGTCTAAATCATCCTGTGAGAAATAATTTATAGAAATTACACCTTTATCAAAATCACCTTTAAGCTGAACTTTTGTTCCAAGCACTTCAATCAATTTATTTTCAAGTGCAACATAATTTGGATCGCGCTCATCTTTCTTTGCGAGTTTAGTATTTTCTTTTTCAGAAGGCTTACCCTCTTTCATTTCTTTAGCAAGACTTTCTGCCTGGCGCACACTTAGCTTTTGTCCTAAAATTTTACCGAACAAAATTCTCATATCAGTGTCGCTGTCCAGACTTAAGATTGCTCTTGCGTGTCCCGGAGTAATTTCGTTTTTCACCAAAGATTTTCTCATATCTTCAGGAAGCTTTAAAAGCCTTATACTGTTTGCAACTGTAGAACGATTTTTTCCCAGACGGCTTGCAACTTCATCCTGAGTAATTTTTGCAAGTTCCATAAGTCTGTAATAGGCCTGAGCTTCTTCTAAAGGATTTAAATCTGCTCTCTGAATATTTTCTATAAGTGCAACTTCAAGTTTTCTTACATCACTGTATTTTCTTAGCTGTACAGGAATTTTTTCGAGTCCGGCATTTCTGGCAGCCCTTGTTCTTCGCTCACCGGCAATGATATAAAAAGTTCCGTCGCCTGCATCTTCAATTATAACTGGTGAAAGCACGCCTTCTTTTCTGACAGATTCAGTAAGTTCCAGTAAATCATCTTCATTGAATTCTGCGCGGGGTTGGAATGGATTAGGTTTTAAAAGTGAAGGATTAACCCACAAGGTCCCGTTTTCATCTGCAGCAATTCCTTCCGGCAAACTGACACTTGTTTTTACTTTAACACCATTTTCATCTTTAACATTTACACTTGATGAAATATCAACATCATCGACTTCTGCCATTAAAGCATCAAGCCCTTTTCCCAAACCTTTACTAGCCACGACTAATCACCTCTTCTGCAAGTTTTTCATAACTTTTTGCCCCGCTGCAAGTTGGATCATAAAGGCAAATAGGTTCGCCGTGAGAAGGAGCTTCTGAAAGTCTTACTGTTCTAGGAATGATTGTATTAAACACAACGTCCTTAAAATAACTCTTTACCTGGAGAACAACATCTTTTGCAAGGCGGGTTCTTGAATCGTACATTGTAAAGAAAATACCGCCAATGGTTAAATCTTTATTAATTGTAGACTGCACTCTCTTTACGGTTTTAACAAGCAAAGTAATTCCTTCGAGGGCAAAGTATTCGCACTGCATAGGAACCAGAACGGCATCTGCTGCAGCAAGTCCATTCAAGGTTAAAATACCAAGTGAAGGAGGACAGTCAATTAAAATAAAATCATACTTTTCTCTAACCGGAGCAAGAGCATTCTTTAAATAGAACTCACGGTTTTCCTGATCAACAAGTTCTATTGCAGCTCCAGACAAATCTATAGAAGCACTGATTACATCAAGATTTTCTACCTTAGTTTTTTTGATTGTTTCTTCAACGGTTGACTGCTCTGCCATAAGTTCATAAATTGTAGGCTTATTTTTACTAGCCCCTACACCACTCGACATATTTCCCTGCGAGTCAAAATCAACTAAAAGAACTTTCTTTCCAGTACGAGCAATATATGCACCGATATTGATAGCCGATGTAGTTTTTCCAACACCACCTTTCTGATTAACAAAAACAAATACTTTTCCCATAGCACTAAATAGTATCATTTTTTAAATTTCTCGTATATAGTTAGTCTATATGATTATTTCAGCGACACTTTCAAAGCCTGCAAAAAATGCAGAAAGCAAATTAGATAAAAATTATGTTAAGGTAAAAATTTACAAAAACCCTTCTGTAACAAAATCTTTTCAAAAAGAATATATTTTAGAATTCTTTACAGAAAAACAGTCATTTACAAAATTTATGAACACAAAAGAATTGGATATATATATAGAAGAAAACGCAGGAATTACATTTAAAAACGCAGTCATAAAAACTGAAAACGAGGAAATACAAATTCTTTCTAACCGACATGGTGAAATAAAAAAACTTACAAAACCTTTATCAAAATCAAATGAAGCAAATGAAACTTCCACTAAAAATTTCAGCAAATACAACCGCAAAAAAAATTATATTTTAACTGAAGGCAAACCAATAAATTTTTTAGTAAAGCTTGGCGTAATGAATGAAGACGGAAAAGTCTTAAATAAAATGCACGACAAGTTCAAGCAAATTAACAGGTACCTGGAATTCATTGATGACATCCTTGATGATTTAAAAAAGCTTTGCACAGAAAATAAAGGCTTTACAAAAGAACGCCCCTTATACATTGCAGACTTTGGCTGTGGAAAATCCTATTTAACTTTTGCAGTATATTACTTCCTGACCGAAATAAAAAATATTCCTGTACACATTACGGGTCTCGATTTAAAGGAAGATGTTATAAAAAACTGCCAGCACCTTGCAGAGGAATTCGGTTACAAAGACCTGCACTTTAACACAGGAAATATTTCTGATGCAAAATACGCTCACTCAAACGATATGATTATTACGCTTCATGCCTGCGACACCGCTACAGACTTTGCCTTAAACTATGCAATCAAAGAAAACACAAAAGTAATTCTATGCGTTCCCTGCTGCCAGCACGAAATCAACTTACAGCTTCAGAAAAATAAAATGGAAGAGAACTCTAATCTGTCAGCTTTCTGCAATTATGGAATTTTACAGGAGCGTTTTTCCAGCCTTGCAACCGATGCAATACGCGCAGAAACTCTGGAAGAAAACGGATACAACGTTCAGCTTCTGGAATTTATAGACATGAGCCATACACCAAAAAATATTTTAATCAGGGCTGTTTATAATCCGGCAAAAAGTGAAAAGGCAAAACAAAAAGCAAAATGCAGGAAAGAGAGTCTTTTACAGTCATTAAATGTAAAGCAAACACTTAACAGCTTATTGCAAAAAAAATAAATAAAAATTTAAATACAAAGCACACGGAGAGTATATGTCAAAAAAAATCAAATCAATATTAGCAGTAGTTTTACTTTCATTAACACAGTTTTTATATGCAGAAGAAACACCCATAAAAGGATTAAATGAATACAAACTCGAAAACGGACTTACTCTATTCACAAAAGAAAATCATAACAGCCCTTTGGTATATATTGAAATTGCAGTAAAAGCCGGAGCAGTTACACAGAATGCTCAGAACGCAGGTCTTTTTCACCTTTATGAACACATGATGTTTAAGGGCAACTCGCTTTATAAAGATGCTGCAAGTGTAAACAAAGCGCTTTCCGATTTAGGAGTTGCAAACTGGAACGGAACAACAGGAACTGACCGCGTAAATTACTTCTTTACAATTCCTTCTAATCAGCTTGAAAAGGGACTTGAATTCTGGAACGCTGCAATAAGAACTCCTTTAATGGATAAAAAAGAATTAGAAAATGAAAAGAAAGTAGTGCTTTCAGAAATTGAAGGAGAAATCGGGAACCCGAATAAAATAATTTCCAGCTATGTAAATCAGACCCTCTTTCCAAATGCACCCTACAGAACAGACAGTGCAGGTTCTTTTTCTGTCGTTAAAAATGCAACAGTAGAACAGCTGAAGCAAATTCAAAAAGAATTTTATATTCCTTCGAATGCAGCACTTTTTGTTGGCGGCGATATAAAAAGCGATGAAGTATTTGAGCTGACAAAAAAAATTTACGGCGACTGGTCAAACAATAATCATGCAGTTGATTACACCTACGAACAGCAGAACACAGCGCCTTTAGAAGAAGAAAAATACTGTTATATGAACTATGAAAATTCTGCTAAAGACACAACCATAATAGAAATTGATTACAGAGGTCCCGACACAGATTTTGATCTTGAAGATACCTTCATTGCAGATTATTTATTAAAAATTATTTACTACACTTCTGCTCCTCATTATAAAAAACTAATGGAAAATAAATTATTGAATCTAAAATCTACAAATGATTTTTCTATGAACTATGGAACAGTAAGAGCAAACGGAATAATTTCCTTCGAAATTGAATTAAAGAATTCAAAAGACAACGATTTAGTAAAAGCTCAGGAATTTTATAATTTACTGACAAATCAAATACTTCCTTCAATAGCATCAAACAAATATCTTTATACACAAAAAGTAAAAGACGCAATCATAGGAGATCTAAAGGAAGAAGAATCAATAAATGATGAAAAAATGTCGTCTTTCTTTTCTTCACTCAGATGGTGGTGGACCACAACTTCTACAGACTACTACTACAAATATTATGATAAATTAAATGAAGTAACCCAGAACGATGTAAAAAACTTTATAAAAAAATATTTTACAAGAAAGCCGCTTATTCTTATCCTGAAAAACGAGACACTTGAAAAGACAAAGGAATTAAGCCCGGCCTTTACAAAAGAAATAACTAACATAAACGAAGAAAATAAATTCTGGTTTGAAAAAGAATCCTATCAAAATCAGGAAGAACCGAATAAAGTCCCTTTAAAAGAAAAAACTGTTGAACTAAATAAAAATACAAAAGGCAGAATAAAAACCCAGAAGAAAAAGACAAACAGTTCATCATCACAAAATGGAAATCAATTCACATTTGAAAAAATGGGCTCACAACTAAACGCAGAAGAAACTGAAACAAAAGAAGAAAAAAAGAACGAAATAAAACGAAACATAATAATAGAAAAACTGGACAATGGAATTCCTGTTTATATATGTAAAACAGACTCCCACACAAATGCAATTTCAATTTGCACAAAAGGAGGAGTTTCAAACATAACAAAAGAAACTGCAGGACTTGAAAAAGCCTTATTCACATTAATGTATTCAGGCTCAAAATATTACAATGAAAAAGAACTGTCACGTATATTAAGCGCAACAAATTCTTCACTAAGCTGCGAAAACAGATACACAGGTTCATCCTTAACCTTAAAAACTCTGGATAAATATTGCTTCAATAACATAAAAGTTTTAGCTGACTGTTTTATAAATCCTTTAATAACAGATAACTCAATGCAAAGACTACAGCAAAACATCAATTCAATATTACAGGAAGCAGAAACAGATCCAGAAGAAGTTTTATACAGAGCAATTCAAAATAAAGTATTTGAAGACCATCCGTATCAGAATATAAACTATACAAAAGAATCAGCTGCCGGCATTACAAAAGAAAACCTGCAGAAACTGCATAGAACAATTTTAAATCCAGAGAACATATTTATAGTTGTTGTTGGAAACAGAGGAACAAAAAGTCTTTTATATGAATTAAACATGACACTCGGAATGGTAAACCAAAAGACTTTAACAAAAGTAAACCAGGAAGAAGCTGAAGCAAACCAAAAAGCTGAAGTAAAACCTGCGCAAATTACAAAGGGTGAAGACATCATAATTACTCATCCACAGGCAAGTGGAGCCGGATATGCAGCAAGAATAATTCCTGCACCATCCAACACTTCTGATGAATACATTACAGCATGCATTGCAGCAGACATGTATTCTGACATTTTATTTAACGTAGTGCGGGAACATCACGGGGCCTGCTATTCACCTTCAAGTTATATAGCAAGTTCAAAAGCATCCTATGGAGTAGAATACATTTATAAACTTACAGATTATGAGAACTACAAAAAGTATATGAAAACCGCACGCGACTATATGACAAAAGGAATATTAATAGAAAGCACAGACAAAAACGGTAACTACAAATTTTCAAAACTGGAAGACAGACTTGAAAGCTATAAAAACTCATATATAAACAAAAAATATATGAGAAGCGAAACCTCTTATGCCCTTGCCACACAATTAAGTTACAATGTAATGCAGTCAGGCGACATTGATTTAGATCTTAAGCAGGTAAGTCAGATTGAAAAAATAACCACACAGGATATACTTGATTCATTCAACAAATACTGGAACTCAGAAAATGAATTATGGTTCTTAGTAAAAGGTGAATGAAAAAAGTGAATAAAAAATGGGCTGCCAGATTTAGTATTTGACAGCCCGTAAAATTTTATACGCTAAAAACTTATTTCTTTGTAATCCAGCCAACTAAAGCAACAACCCAGCCGCACAAAATCATATAGAAACCAATGTAAGCGTGCTTAAAGAACTGTTTACCGATGAACTGAGTAATCTTATTTGCATTAAAATTAATTACAATAATTACAGCACCAACAATTCCCAGAATAATGCAGAGCAGGCGGATTAAATCAACACTACCTACATTAACAAAACAGAACACAATGCCCAGAACAGAGCTGATTAAAATCAAAAGTGCTGCAACAGTTCTCCAGCCAAAATGTTCAAAGTCAATAAAAGAAAAGCCGTTTGAAGTTGTACCCAAAATGCTTCCTTTAAACATTGGAACACAGAAACCAACAAGAACCAAAACCATTCCGATAAAATAAATTAATCGTAAACTACCTTTTTTTGCCATATAAATCTCCTTTTATTTAAGCAAATAAATAATGTAATTATTATACCACAGAATTTGTAAAATCTCCAAAATCTCTATAATTTTTTTAGGGCGTAAATTTTCTCTCATTCAGAAGATTTCTCTTACTAAGGAAAAGTAAAAACTTAATCGGGCTTTCCGGTGCTTGCCTGCTAACCGCACGCGGTCCTTCGGACGGCTTTGCCCACCTCCAATCCCGCGCAGGTCCTTAAAATGGATCATCTCCAAAGAAAATACTGATTCACTTTATAAAAATTTAAAAACTAACTATAATCAGGTTATGCAAAAAAAAAGAAGAACAAAACGTTCTAAAAAGAAAGTCCAGCTGGATAACAAAAGCGTAATTAAACTCACTCTTACAATATGTATTCTTTGTGCAGCATTTTTAATCGTAAACATTTTATTCTCAATGCCGGAAAAAAAACTTTCTCCAAAATCAGAACCAAATAAAATCTCACTCGTAACAAAAGAAAAAGAAACTGACAGAACAAAAAACACAAATACAATAGAACCGCAGAAAACTGAAGTAAAGAAAACAGAAGTAAAAAAATCCACTGCACAGCAAAAAACTCAGGAAACAAAAAAAACAGAAAAAAAGGAAACTTCAAAAACTATAGAAAAAACAAAAGAAACAAATTCAAATCAAACACAAAAAACAGAAGAGAAAAAAGCAGAAAGCAAAAAAAATTCATCTGAATCAAAAACCCCGACTAAAACTGAAACAAAAAATACTAAATCAGAAGGAACAAAAACTGCTTCAGAAAAAAAATCTTCTGCAGAAAACAAAACAACACAAACGACTCAAAACAAACCTAAACAGGAAACACAAAAACCTGCATATGAAAAAGATATTCCTTCTGCAGTAAACGGAGCAAAAATCGCCTTCGTAATTGATGATGCCGGCCTGAATGTAGAAAACCTAAAACACT
>JAEELR010000197.1 GCA_016282835.1 Treponema sp.
GAGCTTATGATTTTTTAACTAAACCACTGATTCTTGACCAGCTCGGAATGATTGTAAAACGCGCGCTGGAAAATAAGTCCATAAAAGATGAGACCATTCAGTTAAAGAGCGAAGTTGAACAGTTAAAGAAAGCTGTAAAATCAAAAAATGCTTTCGATCAAATGATTGGCAATTCTCCTGCAATGCAAAAAATTCAGGACATTATAAAAAAAGCAGCTTCTTCTAAAGCAAATGTTTTAATCACCGGCGAAAGTGGTGTCGGAAAAGAAGTAGTTGCAAATGCAATTCATAATCTTTCTTCCAGAAAAGACAGGCAGATGATTAGCGTGCACTGTGCGGCTTTAAGTGAAACTTTACTTGAAAGCGAATTGTTTGGTCACGAAAAAGGAGCTTTTACCGGAGCTGAAAATTTGCAGAAGGGTAGGTTTGAACTTGCTGACGGTTCCACTATCTTTTTAGATGAAATCGGCGAAATCAATCAGAGTGTACAGATTAAAATCTTGCGCGTGCTTGCAGAAAAAAAGTTTGAGCGCGTTGGTGGTGAACAGACTATAGAAGTTGATGTTCGCTTTGTTGCCGCTACGAATAAAAATCTTGAAGAAGAAATTAAAAAGCATAATTTCCGCGAGGATTTGTACTATAGATTAAATGTTGTACACATACACGTTCCTCCTTTAAGAGAGCGAAAAGAAGATATTCCTTTACTCATGAATTATTATCTTGAAAAATTTAATAAGGAAAACGACAAGCATATCGAAGGCTTTGATAATCGTTCTAAGTCTGCAATCTTTAACTATAACTGGCCCGGAAATATTCGTGAGCTGAGAAATTGTGTCGAAAGTGCTGTAGTAATGTGTTCGCAAAATCATATTACACTGGAAGATTTACCTCCTGCAATTTCAAAAAGTGCTTCTCAAAATTTTGTCAGTGTTCCGCTCGGAATAAGTCTTGAGGAATCGGAAAAAATTATTATCCAGCAGAATCTTGCTGCCAACAAAAACAACAAAACAAAAACTGCTGAACTTTTGCAAATAGGAAGAAAGACTTTGCAGCGAAAACTTAGTGAATGGAATATAGAAAATACAGAAGCTGAAGATGCAGAAACTAAAGACGGAGATTAATTAAATAGAAATGGAATCAATGTATGACAGGCTGGGGGAGTTATTGAAAGAATCTCTCGAAGAAGGAAAGATTAAATTTTCATACATTGCTGAATCCGACGAAACTTCTAAATCTTCTGAAAATACTGAAAATAAAAATGAAGCTCCTGAATCTTCTGAAAGTCAAGATAAAGACAGTTCCAATTCAAATGCTAAAGAATCTGAAAACTATTCCAATGTTAAAAATCCAGTAAAAATAAAAGTCACACCGGAATTAAGAAATGCTTACAGGCTTTTAGATTTAACTTTTAGTGCAAATGAAGCTGATGTAAAAAAACATTACCGCGAAAAATTAAAGTATTATCATCCTGATTACCAGAAGGAAAATCCTGTATTAAAAAAAGTCGCAACAAAAAAAACTGAACAGGTTGTAGAAGCTTATCTTTTAATAATGAAAGAAGTGTTTTTAAAATAAATAAACACGCACCCGATAAAAAGAAAATGCACATTCTTGAACCTTGCCTGTTCGTGCTTCTTTTTTACGGTCTACGTGTTCCCATATATTTACCAAAACCTTCCTTCGAAATCCTTCGAAGAAAGCTGGTAATGAGCAAAACAAAAAATTAAATTACTGTACCGTCAGGAATAACAGCTCCTTTTCGAATTACAATAATTCCATCTGCACTGTAGAACAATCCGTGATCGCCATCATCATAATGCTTTCCACTAATGTTTATACAGCAGTTTTCACCAATTCTGGCATTTTTGTCGATAATAGCCTTATTGATTTTGCAGTTTTTACCAATTCCAATGTTTGGCAGCTTATGTCTTTTATTATACTTTTTATTTTCATCATTTTCGTAACTGTCAGCTCCCATCATTATAACACCGTTAAAGTCACAGCCTTCGTTAATGATTGAACGCACACCAATTACAGAGTGTTGAATTCTTGAATTTGAAATTACACAACCTTCACTTGCTAAGCTTGAAGTCATATCAGCATTGTTTATTTTGCTTGGAGGCAAGTTTCTCATGTGTGTGTAAATTGGTTTGTCTTCATCATAGAAGTTAAAGTTTGGAACTGGATTTGTTAAATCAAGAGTTGCTTCGTAGAATGATTTAATTGTTCCAATATCTTCCCAGTAACCGTTGAAAATATAGCTTGCAACTTTTTTTTCTTTAATTGCCATTGGAATTATTTCTTTACCAAAATCATTAAATTCGTTATCAAGCATTTCCTCCATTGTATCAGCATCAAAGATATAGATACCCATAGAAGCTAAGTATTCAAGATTTGCCGGTAAGTCTGGAGTCCTCATGTCTTCAGGAATTTTCCAGTCATCAATATTTAAATCCTTTGCAGGTTTTTCCATAAATGCAGTGATGTTATTTGTTTTATCAACCTGCATAATGCCAAAGCCTGAAGCATCTTCTCTATTAACTGCTTTTGCTGCAATTGTAATATTTGCACCACTGGAAAGATGCTGGTCCATAAACTCTTTCAAGTCCATTCTATAGAGCTGATCGCCTGAAAGAATTATATAGTGAGTAGGGCGTTGTGCCTTAAAATGTCCAAAGTTCTTTCTTACGGCATCTGCAGTACCCTCGTACCAGCCACTATGTTCCAAAGTCTGTTCAGCTGCAAGAATTTCTACGAAACCTCTGCTGAAACGATCAAAATTATATGAATTAATGATGTGTAAATGTAATGAAGCTGAATTAAACTGTGTCAAAAGATAAATTTTCTTAAATCCACTATTTATACAATTTGAAATAGGTATATCAACAATTCTATACTTTCCACCGAAAGGAACTGCGGGTTTAGATCTTTCTTTTGTAAGAGGATAAAGACGTGTACCTTTTCCACCGCCCAAAATTATTGCTAGTACTCTCAAGTCTTTTTCAGTTGTCATATATCTCTAAAACCTCCACTATGTGTATTAGTAAATTATAAATCTTGTTATTCATTTTTGCAACTTAAAATATTAAAATGTTCCTGATGCATACTGATTCTACGATTTTAAGTTTAAATTATAGAATCGATTGGCTTATTGTTTAAGTAATTAATAAAGTTTTCTAAATTCATAGGGTGGGCATAATAAAATCCCTGTGCAATATCGCAGTCTATTTTCTTTAATAATTCAGCCTGCATGATGTTTTCTACACCTTCTGCGACAATAGTCATATTTAATTTTTTAGCCATATCAATTACTGAAGTCAAGATAACATTTTCTTTTTCATTTTCAGGAACTTCAGTTAAAAACTCCTTATCAAGCTTAATAATATCAGCAGGGATATTTTTTAAGATATTTAGTGAAGAGTAACCGGAACCGAAATCATCGATGGAAATAATAAAGCCTGATTTTTTCAGTTCATTCATAATCCTAATTAAAGCCTTTTGATTGTCAAACATTATGCTTTCTGTAAGTTCTATTTCAATTTTGTTTTCACCAAATTCATAAGAAGAGGCTATATTTTTTAAGTTTTGAATTAAATTTGCATTGTATAAATTATGGCGTGATATATTAAATGAAAGCGTTAAAGGAAAATCTAAATTCTCTGCTTTAGTATATTTGTTCCAGTATTCAAGCAACTTACAGACTTTTTCAAAAACAAAAATATCAATTTTTTCTATAAATCCATTGTTTTCAAAAATAGGAATAAATTTTACAGGGGTCAAAAAGCCTCTTTCCGGATTATTCCATCGTATTAAAGCTTCTGCACCTATTGTTTTTCCTGTTTTCAGGTTTATTTTCGGCTGATAATAAACTTCAAACTCTTCATTTTGAATTGCTTTATTCATTGAAATGGAAATTTCCCTGTTCCATTCATATTCTTCTTCCATTTCTTTTGTGTATTCAATAAGTCTGTTTGTTTTAAAGCTGTGTTTATTCAGTTTTAATGCAAGATTAGCTTTTGTAATCATTGTTTCAATATTTTGATTCGGGTTATCAATAAAATAAACGCTTGAAGAGAAGGTTAATTCGTAATGTTCAGGTAATAATTTTTTAATTTCCCCAGATATACAGGAGAGTCTGAACACTCTGTCTTCAAGGACCCAGAAAAAGCTTGGATTTTGCAGGAGGAATATAAAATTATCAGCATAATACCTGCAAAGAATTTCATTTTGTTTGCATTCTTTTTTAAATTCATTACCGAGTTTTTCCAAAAGTGTATTTGCGTGAATAACACCTTTGCTGTCATTTATGAATTTAAAGTTATCGATATTAAGTGAAAGAACTATATATTTGTTTGGCTCGCTTGATTTTAGAATTTTTATTGCATCATTTTCAAATTTAACGAAGGAAGGGAGTTTTGTAATTGAATCATACTCCATAAATTTTGTTTTGGATTTTAACTGGCTTAACATTATAATTGCAACAAGTAAAACTATAAGAGTAATAACAAAAGCCGAATAAAACTTTTTAACTAGTATGGACTTTTTTTTGTTAACTTCATTTACCTTAAAATGAAGTTTTGTATTTTCAGAATAAGTTATAAATTTTATTTCTTCATTTGAAATACTTTTTATTGCTTTATTAAATATTGGAAGCAGGTTTTCAGCCTTTTCTCCTGTTAGCCCAAAGCGAATGTCTATATCAAAATGCATTGGATAAATCGTATGCTTTGGTAAATCTGATGTAAATAGAAATTCATTTATAGAAGAAAGTATATAATTAACTTCTCCATCTTTTAATTTTTCAATTCTTTCTAAGTTGTTACTGCTTTCTTCTATTTTATAAATATTTGGATTTAACTGGGTATATAAAAAATTTAAATATTCTTTCGGTAACTGTGGTATTAAAATTAAATCCTCTTCTTTAGGAAATGTTTGTGTTGCCGAGAATAATACAATTGGATTTGAATATATAACATCTGTATAAAAAAGATTTTTTATAGTTTCGCAACCCATTAAATTTCCTGTAATAAGGTCTGCTTTATTGTTTTTAATTAGTTTTATACTTTCATTATAATTTTCTGTTTTTATAAAATTTATTTCTAAGCCTATTTTTGAGCAGATATTTCTTAGAATTGCTACATTTAATCCTGCAACTTCTTTTGTCCTCTTGCTTATGTATTCATACGGGAACCAGTCAGGATTTATTACTACATTTATTATTGGATTTGATTTTATATAGTCTAATTCATCTTTTGCTAGACATAAATTTGATTTAGAAGGATTACAATTGTTTTCATTTGTTAGACTTTGAGAATAAACTGAATTTATTGTTAATAAGAAAAGTACAAATATTAGTGCCCTTTTGAGACTAAAAATATTCTTTTTATGAAAAAAACTAAATAAATTCATAATTTGTTATTAGTATATATTGTACATCACATAGTTTAAATTTACAAATTTTTTAAGTGGTTTTTATCATATTTAGCAGTGAAGAAATTGCTTTTATTTTGTGTTCATTCATTTTTTCCAATACTTCAGTCTCTTTTACAGTATTTTTGTATTTTTCATATTCTATATATTCTAAAGGAATCAAATTTTTGAGAAATTGCATTGAATTATGGTTTTTATCTATATAAACTTTAATGTCCTGCAGAATTTTTTCAGTATTTACGGTATTTGTATCTGTAAAAAAGTCTTTATCTTCTATTATATCTGGTTTATCTTGCGAAATAATATTAAGTGCTTCATCCCAGTTTATATCTTTTATATCACCCAGATTATTTTTGTATTCATAATTGAAGCTTAATCTGTAGATTTGTGAATCAAAGTTTTTATTGCTGAACCATTGCCTGTAGATTTCCAATGCCTGGGATTTAAATGATGCTGGAGCAAGGCGTGTTTCTTTTGTTTTAAATCTATAATCACTCAAGCTGTCATTTATTTCCAGAATATTCGGCTGAGTGTGATTAAATCCTTTCGATTCCTGCAAATCCAGACCGCAAAAAAATATTTTGTGATGAGTTAAATTCTGTGCAAGTATTGAGCTGGTTCCGCTTACAGTGCCGTTTCTTTCGGCTTTAATTGTCTGTATGTTATTTAAGTTTAGTATTTCTTCAAAAAGACCGTCTCCGTAAATTAATGGGACTATTGTGTTTTCCCTTAAAACTTTTACCGGAACATTAGCTTCTAAAGGGAGGGCCAAAGGAATTTTATTTTTCAGCAGGGGTTTTAAATGCTCTTTTGCGTAAAATCCGCCGTCAGTAGAAATACAAAGGTCAGGTATAATCTGGTTTTCTAAAAGTGGATTCAAGGCCGATGAAACACAGATTAAAAAGAACAACTTTCTGTTTTCTTTAATTTTCACTAATGATGACTGTAAACCTGGACCTGATGCACAGATTAGAATAGGGGAGTCTATTTTATTTATGGTGCAGACTCTATTTACATTTGAAAGAAATTTGATTGAATTTTTTGCCCAGCGCAGGGAAAAATATTTTCTGGTCGTTATAACATTTCTTCCCTTAATTACAGCATTTTTTATTCCCTGCCAGCATTTTGTGTATTCTTCTGTAAAAACATCTTCTCCTGCTTTCCAGCTTATGAACAGGCAGTAGGATAATCCTTCTTCACCAAAGTAATTGTATAGAAGATTTCCAAAGTCTTTTGATTCGCTGCAGTAAAATACATAATCGAATAAACTGTTTTTGTTATCGAAAAGATGTGAATATCTTACACAAATGATTTTTGAGTCACTGAATCTTTTTCGTAAATGTTCTGCACAATAGGAAAGACAGGGTTCTGTTATCAGTATGAATTTTGGATTAAAGCTGCATTCAATGCCCTGAACAAAATTTTCTGCTTCTCTCGAGGGATTATACGCCGAATGTAATTTTTTCCCGTTTACAGAAACTGATTCTTCATTATTTTTTGCATTAAAATATTCTACATTCATCATAATTAATTATAAAAAAAATAAGCCACAAGACCGTATTGTTACTACGACTTATGGCTTTACATTGATTTTATTTATTTATCAAACAATTCCCAGTTCTGAGAAGAGCTTTTTATATGTTTCAAATTGTTCTGAGCGGGCAAATTCTTCTATTTTGTCTTCAGGTAAATTCTCAAGTAACTGATCCATATAAGTCAAAACAGATTTAATTTCTTCCCTCATATCAGAAGGAATGTCGTTGCTCTTTTCTTCAGCTGGTTCTGTTGCTTCAGCTTCCGGTACAACTTCTTCTACTTCAGGTTCATCAGCAACTTCTTCTACTTCAGGTTCATCAGTAACTTCTTCTACAGCTTCTGCAGGTGCTTCATC
>JAEELR010000198.1 GCA_016282835.1 Treponema sp.
CTTTTTTTATTTCTTTTCCGGTTACATTAGAAAAAAGATGAATCTTTGGATCTGCAAATTCAACAGATTCCAGAACATTCTGAAATTCATCAGCTGCCCTCTGCATGAGCGGTGAATGGAAAGGACCTGCAACCTTAAGGCGAACTGCACGGCGTGCTCCAGCTTCAACGGCTGCTTTTTCTACTGCATCAAGAGCATCTGAAGTTCCTGAAACAACGGTCTGCTTTTCACTGTTCATGTTTGCAGCATAAGCGTCTTTAATTCCGCCTGCAATTTCAACAACCTTTGCAGGCGGAAGTCCGAGTATTGCAGTCATACCTGGAGCATGACCTTCGTTTTCAGCAGCAATTTCTTCACATACCTTCTGCATTATAAGACCGCGCTGGCGCACAACCTTAATTACGTTTTCAAAAGAAAGAACGCCGGCTGCATACAAAGCCGGAAATTCTCCCAGAGAAAATCCCATTGCAGCAGAAGGTTCAATTCCCTTATCCTTAAGGGCTGCCATAACGGCAAGAGAAGCCGTTGTAATTGCAAGCTGGCTGTTATCTGAACGGCTCAAAGTTTCTGCATCTGATTCCCACATAAGTTTTGCAACGTCAACGCCCGCAACAGCAGAAACGTCATCTATTACTTTTTTTGCTGAAGCTGAAGATTCAGCAACGTCTTTTACCATGCCGGGAGCCTGTGCACCCTGACCCGGAAACAAAAAAGCATACTTCTTTGACATATTAAACCCCGTAATTGTTATTTTGACAAATTATGTCATTTTGTCATACTGATGTCAACATGTAAATTTTATAAGCTTAAATATTGAGTATTTATAAAAACATAAACAAAGCGGCTCCCCCATAAATCATGCAGTCGCATGCATTGAGGGAGCTTTCGTGCTTAAGCGGATATTTTTTCTTTTCTGCTGAATTATTTTCGCGGGAGTCTGATGTATTCGTCTTTTGACCAACGGCATGGATCTGAAAAATCAGAATTGCGGGCTGCAACCTTGTACCAGATTACATCCACATCCTTAAAGCTGGTCATACTTGAATCTTCCACAAACAACTGCGAAGCTGGAACCGTGCGGTTTATTTCAATTACGGTTTCTGGAATGTCATAATAATAGTCGGTTATGTACTTCAAATTAATATCATAATAGGCTGCACCTTCGACTGCATCCCATGAAACTCTGGCAGAAGCTTTTTGTGAATCAATTTTAATCTGTACATTTTCAGGACGTTTTAACTCACCTGCGGGAATTACTTCAGGCAAGGTTTTAAAAGACTTTTTAGAAGGATTGCTCTCCTCTCGGTCGTCGTCTTCACGCGGCATGGCAGAAACTTCAACTTTATAATTGTGATCACAATAAAGATTATTAAATGTTACTGCATAGGTTTCATCAGGATTTTTCACCGAAATAATAAATCTTGCAGCATCAGGAGTCGTTTTATTCGAACTGATAACCTGAGACGGCTCAACCGGATATACAATTTCAGAATCCCAGTCATATCCTTCCGCACGCCAGCTGATATAATAAAGACGGGCGTTATCTACGGCTTTCCAGGAAACCACCGCTGAATCCGAAGTTATAGATGAAACTGTCAGATTTTCAGGTGCAGGAAGTTTATTATCTGAAATATCCCCATTATCGCAACCGGCAAATAAGAACAGAGTTGTTGCAAATAAACCATTGATAATTGTATGTAAAACAGATTTCTTTATACTCATTTTTCTTTCCTCTCTTTTTATTCTACGCAAATTGAAAAATCACTGTATTTATCTTTTGTGATTCGTAAATAATATGCTGTCGTGTTTCCTTCTGAGTTAAAACCGTTTATGTATTTATCAAGATGCTGAATGACTGTTTTGTCTTCAACAGTTGGAGAATCGTTCAGAACAGAATCTCCTCTAGAATCACTGCTTGGATACAGGGGTATTCCAGAATATATGATTTCTCCATTTTCAGCAAAAATCGATAAAGTGCATCTGTTTCCGCTGTAATGATCATAATCAGATTTGAAACTTAATATTCCTTTTTGTGGAATACACTTAAACCAAAGGTTATCAGAATCAGAATAAAACTCTTCCCACACGCCATTTTCTAAAAAAGCAGCCTTGTCTCTTGAAGTATTTTCCGATTCTGCAACCCTTCCTTCGGCCTGAGCTGAAAAAACACTGTACTTTTCGTCATTTATTGCTTTTACTTTGAAAAGGTAATTTTTTTCATTCTGAAGATTTTCTTTTGTATAAGAAGTCTCTGTTACATCTACAACCTCTTCAAATACTATTTCGCCATTCCTAGACTTTCCATCAGAAAAATAAACTTCATAATAAGTTGCTCCCTCAACAGGATTCCAGGTTACAGTAAGAGCATTTCTTTTGTCTTTTGCAGGCGAAACAACAAGATTTTTTGGATAATCAAGCAAACCTTCAGCAGGTTTTGTAGTATGGACAGTTATTCCATCTGACAATATTACAGACGGCTCAAGATCTGAGTGTCCATTAACCCGAACGCAATATGTATATTCTGTATCTGGTTCAAGTGAAAAGTCATCTACATAACATCTATATCCCTCATCATAGTATAAATCGGTAGCTTTTAATCTTCCATAGCTCCAGGAAA
>JAEELR010000199.1 GCA_016282835.1 Treponema sp.
ACATTTTTTTCATTCATTGTAAATGCATACAGACAGCACAAAAAAATCGGGATTATATAACAAAAAGAGGTAAGAATAAAAACGACAGTCTTGTGCTGAGAAATCAGATTCTGATAGCTGTCAAAATTTTGAGTCTCTAGATTTATTGATGAAGAAACCGGAATTTGCGACCCGATAAAATTTGCAATAAAAACTACTAATCCATATAAACATGGAATGTACCATGTATTTTTTCTATTTAATTCCATAAAAATATTATACTATAAGTCCATATAAATACAACGCACTCTGTCCGTACAAAGCCATAGAATCATCGTCAAGTAGTTTTGCAAAAAGAGGGGAAGTTTTATCTTTTGAAAAAAAATGATACCTCGTATAACACTGCTATCAGCCGAATCAAAAAATACTCTCTACAAATAAATCAAAACTATCAAAACTTAATAATTTTATTGGAAAATTGCACGCTAAGTCATATACTAAAAACGATGATTGAAACAGACATTCAAACTTTTCTTAACACACTCACAAAAGATCAACTTGTTTCATTTCTTGAAATTGAAGTTGAACAGAATCCGGCTTTGCTTCAGCACTTGTACACTTTTCTAACGCCACAGCCTCAAATTGAATCTGTACTTCAGGAGCTGGACTTTACACCCTCAGTTTCAAAGCAAAGCTCAGCTCAAGAAAAAATCTCTCTTTTTCGTTTATTTTTCTGTTCGCGAACAGATGTATTCGCACTTCGCTGGGCAAATGATAAAACAGGAGCCAGCGGATATTCTCCGGTCTGTGCAAATAAATGGGTTCAGGGAAAATGCAATATAACAAAGATTCCATGTGCTAAATGTGCCTTCCGTTCTTCACTTGAGCTTTCTGATGAATATATATTTAAACATCTTGTTGGAAAAGATTCTCTCTGCCGCGATGTAATCGGTATGTATGTTCTGCGAAGTGATGATACCTGCTGTTTTCTTGCGCTCGATTTTGATGAAGAAACATGGAAATCAGATATTCAATCTTTACGAAAACTTTGCAATGAAAACGGCATTCCTGTTGCCGTAGAGATTTCCCGTTCAGGAAATGGAGCTCATCTCTGGTTTTTCTTTGGAGAGCCAGTAAGTGCAACTCTTGCAAGAAACTTCGGAACAGCAATTCTCCAGTCTGCAATATGCGAAAATCATACAATATCGTTTTCCTCTTTCGACAGAATGTTTCCGAATCAGAATACAATGCCGAAGGGCGGCTATGGAAATCTTATTGCGCTTCCTTTGCAGGGGCAGGCGGTAAAACTCGGACACTCAGTTTTTGTTGATGAAAGATTTTTACCATATCAGGATCAGTGGAGTTTTTTATCATCATGTAAAAAACTTACAAAAGATGAAATTTGTTCTTTTATCACAAAACTTCATAGAAAATATCATTTTGAAACTGCTGAACAGAATAATGAAAAAACAGATACACTGATTACTCAGGAAGAAATAAAGCCTGCAAAATTAAACAGAAAGGTTTCACTGGAAAATCTTACAGAAGCTGACTTTACTAAAAAAGTTAGAATCTCTTTTGACAGCCAGATTCATATACAAAAACATGGAATTACTGAAGGAGCTCTTAGTGCATTCCGAAGGCTTGCAGTTTTTTCAAATCCAGATTTTTATAAAGCAGAGCGTATGCGCCTACCTGTCTGGAATAAACCCCGTTATATTGACTGTTCAAAGGAGACTTCAGATGAATTAATTATATCTCGTGGATGCCTGGAAGAAATAAAATGTTGCCTTGAAAATCTGAAAGTCGAATATGTAATCTCTGATAACCGCACAATAGGGACAATTCAAAACTTCAGTTTTAATGGCATACTTAAAGATAATCAGCTGGAAGCTTTGGAAAGTCTTCTTGCACATGACTTGGGAGTGCTTTCTGCGGGAACAGGCTTTGGAAAAACTATAACTTCAACCTCTCTTATTGCAAAACGGAATACAAGCACTTTAATAATTGTTCATACACAGGCACTTTTAGAGCAATGGAAAAAAGCTATCAAACACTTTCTTGACATTACACCGGGAATAATCGCAGCTGGAAAAGATAAATCACAGGGTATAATCGACATCGCACTGATTCAGTCACTTATAAATTCTGATAAGGCTACAAAAACATCAGAAATCAAACATCTTACTCATGAATATGGAATGGTTATCGTAGATGAATGCCATCATATTTCTGCATTCACTTTTGAAAGCGTGCTTAAATCAATTCCTGCAAAATATGTTTATGGGCTGACGGCAACTCCTATCCGGCGCGATGGACACCAGCCGATTATTTTTATGCAGTGCGGTCCGATAAGATACTCTGTTGATACCAGGCAGATGAATAAGCAGCAGGATTTTTCTCATTATCTGATACCACGCTTTACAAGCTTCAAGCCACTTTCAAATGAAAAGCCTGTTGAAGAAATGAATATTACTGAAATCTATTCTGAACTTTGTGAAAGCTCATCTCGAAACGAGCAGATAATTGAGGATATAAAAGAAGCTGTTTTAACTGGGCGTACTGCTCTGGTTCTTTCAGAACGAATATCTCATATTTCTATGCTTGCAGAAAAACTACAGGATACCGCTCAAAATGTGATAATCATAACAGGAAAAGGAACACAAAAACAGAAACGCGAGATGCTTGAAAATCTTTCTTCTGTTCCTGATGATGAAACTCTGATTGTACTTGCTACTGGAAAATACGCAGGTGAAGGATTTGACTTACCTCGTCTAGATACACTGTTTTTGGCAATGCCTTTTTCATGGAAAGGAACTCTTTCTCAATACTGTGGACGGCTTCATCGTAATTACGAAGGAAAAACTGAAGTTCAGATTTATGACTACATCGATTTTCGTGTCCCAGTTCTGGAAAGAATGTATCATAAAAGATTGAAAGGATATAAGCAGCTTGGCTATTCAATAAAGTCTCAGGAATCTGAAAATGAAGACGACACAAAAAAAGGAACTTTGTTTTCTGCATCCGATTATTATGAAACTTTCAAAACTGACTGTCTTTCTGCACAAAAGCAAATATATATCTCTAGTCCATATCTTATAAAATCAGCAGTTCAAAATGCTATGCTTTTTCTTCAACCACTTATTCAAAAGGGGATTAAAGTCTTCGTAGCAACCCGTTTGGAAAAGCCTGTGCAGAAAGATAAAATTGAAAAACAGGCAGCGTTAATAAAGCTTCTTGAACAAGCAGGTATTACAGTTACTCAAACAGAAAATCTTTCTCAAAGAATCGCAATTATAGATGACAGAATTCTCTGGTATGGAAGCATAAATCTTCTTGGATTTATTGAAGAGGATGATTGCATTATGAGACTGGAGAATCCAAAGATTGTAGGTGAAGTTCTGGCGGAAATTTAATATAATAGTCTCCACTATTTGGCAGATGTAATTTCAACAATGACAACAATTAATTATCTCGCATCTTTTTCTCTAGGATTTTTTCGAGTTTCTTAAAATCATTACATCGTTTCTTCAACATACTACTACAATTAGGTTTTTGTACTAAATAATAAAGCTTATTTGCCTTTCTAACGATTGCTTCTTGATTCTTCCTACACCACTCAATTTCTTTTATACAAAGTCTTTTATAATTTGCTTGTGCAGGATTATCTTTTGTCATTATTTTCAAATCAACTTTTGTAATGAACCTTTCATCTACAGGAATCATATTGTTAAAATTCAAAACACTTATAAGTTTATCACCATCAAAAATTCGGGTGAAATCAACATCATTTTTTTGAGATTTATGTTTTTCTTTTGCAGAGTCTAAGGGAATACAATATTTGTGATCATTGCAAACAATTACAATTCCTACAAAAGGACGATTACTTTTATGAATTTGCGGAGATACAGACTGCACACGATCATCTGCTTTATGCAAATCTCGAACATATTTCATATCCATAAAATAAAGATTTAATCGTTCTTGTTTCATATCCATCCTATATAAAAAAAGCCGTGTCAGCGAACTGCACGGCCTTATCAATTCCACTTAACGGTAGGACTCACCGCTTTTAAAGTTCCCACTCACAGTAGGGTACACTGCTTTTAAAGATTCCACTTAGGGTAGGACTCACCACTAATTAGAATATAATATAGTTGCTGGGAGAAGTCAAGTTTTGATTACAATAATATAATCAATTATTTCTTCTTTTTTTTCTTATGAATACAAATAAATTATACAAAATAAAAATTCCAAAATAACAAAGAATATCATAATAATCGAACGTTCCTAAAACTGAAAATAATAATTGTAGTATTTCTAATGTAGAACCAAATACAAAAGCAACGATAGAATTTATTAAACGAGAAAATGGTAAAAACAGTGAAGAAAGCGAAATCAATGAGGTAAACCACAGAATATCAACAAGATATCCATTTATTATTGAAGTTGTAATTTTTATTCCTGGGACGACAGGTATCAAAGGAAAAATCTTATTTACTGTATCAATAATTATAAGATTCTCAGTACCATGAAAAAATAGATACAAAAAAATCGAAAGAAAAAATAGAATAATAGATAGTATAATTTGATTTTTATGAATTTTTACACCCAACTTATTAGCTGAAAATATCTCTAATAAATCATTAATAAAGATATTTTCAACTACTTTATTATTTACTGCCAAATAATAGAACCACTAACTTTTAGCATAGAATTAATTTCATCAACAATAGCTATTGTAAATTTACCCTCATCACTTGTTTTTGTAGGAGCTTTAGCTCCGGATGTTGTACTTGAAGTCAAAAGGTTATTGGATTTTTGAGATTCTGTATTAGATAAAGGACTTACTGTAAATCCAGTTTCTGTCACTCTAAAATTTAATTTCAGGTATCTATTATAATAAGTATTACTTCCTGTTAATGTTCCTAAAAGAATTGTTGTTCCTATATTATCTGCTATATCCGAAGTCTGTTTCCAATCACTTTCTATCAAACCAAAAGATTCATTAATCATTTGAATACCAAATCCATGTTCTGAAAGAACATAAACTATAGTGTCCATTGTAGTTTTCTGATCAATTTCTTTTCCAAATGAAATATTGCCTTTTTCCAAATATTCTGTTGTTGCACATGACAAAGCTAAAATTGCATATACAGAAAACACAACAATTGCAAGAATAATACTTCTTTTTAGATTTTTCATATAAAACTCCTTATACACTCTAATAGCGATACTTATCTTACTCTATTAAACTTTTGTTAATTAATCAATCTATTGGTGTAATAACAGTATATTCCAATAGAGTAATCGTTATGGAAGAAATTGAAGTAAGACAGATATTTGCAAAGAATCTTAAACAATTGAGAAAACAAAAAGGTCTCTCACAACTCAGACTTTCTAATGAATTACAGATGGCTTTCACATTCATAAACGATATTGAAAATTGCAAAAAATGGGTATCTCCAGAAACAATAGCAAAATTCGCAACATTCTTTGATGTTCCTGTTTCAACCTTCTTTTCTACAGAGGATGAGAAATCTGATAATTCAAATACAGATTTTATTATAAAAACAATTTCAGATGAAGTTTCTAAAAAAATTCTTGAAATAGGTGAAAGATTTAAAGTATAAAAAACGCCAGCCCAAATTGGAACTGGCGTTCTTACAGATTGTCGGGTCAAGCCCAACAATGACAACTTCTATTATCTAATCATACTGTGGTATTCCTGCAAGCTCTTAACTCCACCTTCACCACCATTGCCGTTTTTAACCGACTGGATTCCCTTTACCGCAGCCAGCGCACCAGCAAGTGTCGTAATATAAGGAACCTTGTACTTCAAGCAGGCCTTACGGATAGTCTTCCTGTCTTCAGCATAGTTTCTCTGAGCTTTAGGAGTATTGATTACCAGACAAACATCCTTGTTCATAATCAGGTCAACAACATCAGGACGGCCGCCGCCAATCTTGTTTACAACGTCGCACTTAATTCCGCAGGCATTGTAGA
>JAEELR010000200.1 GCA_016282835.1 Treponema sp.
GTCAGTCTCAAAGTTTACGATATTCTGATAGTCCGCACCACGCCAGCTGTAAATGCTCTGATCATCATCACCAACAACCGCAACATTTTTATCAGCCAGTAAATGCATAAACTCATACTGCTGATGGCTTGTGTCCTGAAACTCATCTACCATAATATATTTGTATCTGTCCCGGTATCTTTGCAAAACTTCAGGATGCTCTTTAAACAGTTTTATCGGAAGCGTAATCAAATCGTCAAAATCTACGGCATTATAAAGCTTGAGCCCTTCCTGATAGCCTTCGTAAAGCTGCCTGTACATATCAGTTTGCCCGTTAAAGTTTTTTCGCCCGGTCTTAATATCGCTGAAAAGAACTCCAATCGAATATAAATCCATGGCATCAGTTGTATATTTTAATTCAGCACCGGTTTCTTTAATTAAAGATTTTCTGTCAGTCTCATCGTAAATGCTGAAATTTGGTCTCCAGCCGAGCTTATCAATATCCTGACGCAGAACCTGAACCCCAAAAGCGTGAAAAGTACTAACCGTAAGATTATGAAGTTTCTTCCCGGTAAGAGCTTTTATGCGGTCAGACATTTCCTTTGCAGCCTTATTCGTAAAGGTAAGCGCCAGAATCTGACTCTGAGGAATGCCTTTTTCAAGCATATTGGCAATTCTGTAAGTAATAACACGGGTCTTGCCGCTTCCCGCACCCGCAATAATTAGAATGGGGCCTTCAAGCGTTGTAACCGCCTTATATTGTTGAGGATTCAATTGTCCCTTAAGTTCGTCTTCAAGCATAGGTCAGATATTTTACAGTTAAAGCAGTTTTTTGTATAGTTTTCTTTTTTTTGTTTTTTTTGGACGAAAGCTTTCTATATAATCGTATAGCTGACAATTGCAAAGAATACATTGCTCCCGTGCCGGGCTATCCGCTGTTCCGCTTTTCGCTCCATTCTTCATTCGCTCCGCTCATTACGAACGGCTTCCGCCGCAGCTCCTATCCCGCGTAGGTTTTTGGTTAAATGGATTTCCTCAAATTTTGAATTTCTTCCAGTGGCAGGGCTGTGTAGAATGAAATTTTTTCATCAGAAAGCTCGTTGTCTTTTATCATGCGAAGTGCATTTTCTCTTTTATCAGACATTATGCCTTCTTTGCGGCCCATGTATCTTTGATGTTGTAATTCATCGGATAAAAACATGGCTTCCTCTTATGATTGCAAGTCTTTCTGGAGTTCTGTAACTTCTTCTATTGTAAGTTCAGAATATTCAGCAATTTCTTCAACTGAAAGCCTGCCACGTTTCAGCATTCTAAGTGCAGTTTCTCTTGCATTTTTTTCTATTGCTTTTTTAGCGGCTTTTTCGGCGGCTTCTTCGGCGTACACTTTTTTTTCCATTTCAGGATCATAATTAGCTACTAACAAATTATTTACCTCGCTGTAATGCCTTTATCTGTTCAACAGAAATTGTACAATAACTTGCAACTTTTTCAATTGGAATGCCGTCTTCTAACATTTTAAGTGCAATTTCTTTATTTTCTTCGAGTTTTCCTTCAAGTTTTCCTTCAGCATAGGCTTTTTCGGCGGCTTCTTCAGCGTAAACTTTTTTTTCTATTTCAGGATCATAATTGGCTACTAACAAATTATTTACCTCCGTGTCTTTTCGATTAAGGTACTCAGTTAAAATATTATTTTTTTTGCAGTATGAAATTGCATCTGTAATGGGATTTGCAGATTTTTTATTCTTATTTATTCTTACTTGTTCTACAAATTCACAATACTGTTTTAAAATATCACACTTATTTAATACCGTCAAAGGTTTTTCAGGATGTGGATCTGCAATATTATAAACATCAACTGTAAGTTCCAGCTGGGGTTTTTCTTGTTCTTTGATGTATGCATCTGAAAGACGAAGAGTTTTTATGTCTGGATATGGATCAGTTCCGTTGTAAAATACATAGAACTCTGGAGTCGGGATGTGAATCAGATTCATTTTATAGCGGTGTTCCTGTGGTACAATTCTTTCGTAAAGACGAACAACATAATCAAGAAAGCGTAAGGGCATATTCTCGTTAATCGTTGACTGATGCTCAACAAGGACAATCAGTTTTCCGTTAATCATCATGCTTACATCGTTATAATAGCTGTGGTATAACGTCTGGTCGATTATTTCGCTTTCTATTGAAACTTCACTAAGTTTTAAATCTGAATCATGTAGTGCGTTGTAAAGTGATAAGAAATTTTCTTTTGCATGAATGTCCTTCATAAATAAATCTACAAAAACTGAATCACGGTATTTTTTGTTTTCTATAATTTCTTCTTTTTTCATTTTATGCTCCTCTTATATATTTATATATACATGGAGATTGCATTTTTGTTTAAATTTGTGAAAAAAAAGTGAGGTTTTCTTTTCCCAAACCCTTAATGTTTCCCGCACGCTTTAAATGGTGAATCGATATGTTTATGGTGTTATTAGGTAATTGCGGGCTTTGCCCCGATACGGCTTCGCCTACTCAATCACCGCGTCTGGTGTTTTTATTAAAACTTGTAAGCAATGTAGCTGTTGAACTCGCAAGTTATGTGTTTCACTATAAACATTTATGCCACTTCTTTCGCCAGTACACTTTCCCTGCCAATTTGTAACTTCTGCTGTCTTGAAAAAAAAAAAACTACTTTATACTAAAATCAACCTTAATAAATTTACATAAACTTTTGGTTAATCAGAAAAAATAAATACAGGAAAACTTTTATGACAAGAAAAAATTTTATTCCGCTATTTTTAGTTATGTTGTTTACAGCAGGCTTTATTTCATGCCCTGTAGAAATTTTTAATCAGTCAGAAAATTCTGCAGAGTACACTGTTAAGTATTATTTTGAAAAGACAGACGGCTCAGGTTATGAACAGGATTCCAAATACCCGGACATAAAGCTTTCTGGCACTATAGGCGAAAAGACCGAAGCTTCTGCAAAAACCGTAAAAGGCTTTACTGCTGACACAATTTCGCAGAAAGAAATACAGGCAGACGGCTCAACTGTAGTTGAAATCAAGTACAAAAGAAATCAATATACACTTACATTTTCAGATGTTTATAATCTTGCTGCAAATATTCCTTCTTCTGTAAAGTACCGCTACGGCGAGACAGTTACTGAGTTTCCTGAACTTACCGCTGAAGGCTATGTTTTCCAAGGATGGAACTACGGAAAAGAAACATACAGTTCCTCAAACGGAAAAGTTTATGTAATGGGAAATTCAAATGTTACCTTTAAGGCAGTATGGGCCGAAGGCGAGGCATCTTATACCGTAAAGCATTTATTTATTAATGTGAGTACAAATAAATTCGAATCACTCGCAGACTATCCGGATGAACAGAAAACAGGCGTTACAGGTTCCTATACAGAAGCAGCTGCTAAAGATGTACCCGGATATACACCTTATAATATCAATCAGAAAAGAATAGAAGCGGACTGTTCAACCGTAGTAGAAATTAAATATAACACTAATTATTATACCTTATCTTATGATGACGGTATTGACAGTGAATCATACACAGTTCCTTCTTCTCAAAAATACCGCTATGGACAAACTATAAATGTATTATCCACAATCAGCATAGAAGGCGATGAATTTTTAGGCTGGTCAGACGGTACATCTCTTTATGTTCCTTCAAGTGATACAAACACTTTTGTCATGCCAAATCACGATGTAACCCTTACAGCCCAGTGGAAATATGGTGCAAAGTATACCGCAGAACATTATTTTGAAGAGCTTGACGGAACTTTTCCTAGCGAGATCTATTCTTCTAACCGCGATGTCATTTCAGGTAAGGCAGGGTCTTTAACAAATGCAGTTCCTAGAAATAGAGAGGGTTTTACTGCACAGCCTGTAGTTCAGCAAACAGTTGCTGCAGACGGTTCTTCTGTAGTCGAAATAAAGTATTACAGGAATGTACACACAGTAACCTTTGATTACGGATATGAAGGTTCAGTTCCTTATACTGTAGAATACCGCTATGGAGCTAGCGTTCAGTTTACTTCTGCTAGAAGGGCAGGATACTTGTTTGAAAACTGGAAGTATGGTTCAGAGGTGTATTTATATGGTTCACAGGTGTATGGATATTCTTCAATTGAATTTGATATGCCTGATGAAGATGTAACCTTTACGGCTCAGTGGAGACCTGACACTCAGACTGTGTATACCTTCAGACGTTTATACCAGAAATTAAACGGTGACGGATATGAATCAGATGAATCTCACCCTGACATTACTTTTTACGGTGAGACTGATTCCTATACAGATGTATTATCATATGAATATATTTGGTATAGGTATGGCTTTACTGCTCAGCCAATGGAAGAGAAAATAATTGCAGGAGATGGATCTACTGTAGTTGAAATGAAACTTGACAGAAATGTACACACAGTAACCTATGCAGATGGTGTAGATGATGAAACAATTTCCGTTCCTGCTGCTAAAGAATACCGCTGTGGAGAAACAGTAACTGTAGCAGCAAATATCACCAGACCAGGGTATAACTTTAAAGGTTGGTATACAGGTAATAAATATTACGGTGGTTCTTACGGAACTGAAAACAGTTTTGTTATGTCGGATGAAGATTTGACACTTACGGCAGAGTGGAGTAGAGCAAGTGTAGAGTATAAGGTAAGGCATCTTTTCCAGAAAGTAAGCGGTGATGAATATGAAACAAACCCGAACTACCCTGAAGAAACAAAAACAGGTTTATATGGGGATACAACATATGCTTTATCAACATATGTACCAGGTTTTTCATACATTCCATTTAATCAGGAACCAATTGCAGCAGACGGCTCAACTGTAATCGAAATTAAATATGACAGAATTGTACGTACAGTAACTTACTCAGCTGGTGTTGATGACGAATCAATTTCTGTTCCTTCTTCTCAAGATTACCGCTATGGAGCAACTGTTACCGTAGCAGCAAATATCAGTAGAACAGGCTACAGTTTTGCAGGCTGGTCAGATGGCTCTACAGTTTATACTTCAATGGGAACTAATAACTCATTTACAATGCCATCTCATAATGTAACACTTACAGCTCAATGGACTGCGGCAAATGTAAACTATAAGGTAAGGCACCTTTTCCAGAAACTAAGTGGAAATGAATATGAATCAAATGCTGATTATGCTGAAGAAATAAAATCAGGAACCACAGGCTCAACAACAAATGCAGTTGCTAAAAATGTAACAGGCTTTACAGCTCTTTCATTCAATCAGAAAACCATTGCAGCAAACGGTTCTACAGTTGTAGAAATTAAATACGACAGAAATGTACATTCTGTAACCTATGCCGACGGTGTAGCTGATGAAACAATTTCTGTACCTCCTATACAGAGTTACCGCTATGGAGCAACAGTTAATGTAGCAGCAAACATCAGCAGAACTGGCTACAGCTTTGCAGGCTGGTCAGACGGTTCTTCAGTTTATACATCAATGGGAAATCCTAATTCATTTACAATGGCTGACAGCAATATAACACTTACTGCTCAGTGGAATGCAGCAAATGTAAATTATAAAGTAAGACATGTTTTCCAGAAGGTAAGTGGTAATGAATACGAATCAAATAATGACTATCCTGAAGAAACTAAAACTGGTACTACAGCAACTTTAACAAATGCTTTATCAAAAAATGTAACAGGCTTTATTGCACTTTCCTTCAGCCAGAAAACAATAGCTGCAGACGGCTCTACTGTAGTTGAAATAAGATACAACAGAAATGTTCATACTGTAACTTATGCAGACGGTGTTGCTGATGAAAACATTACTGTTCCTGCTCCTCACGAGTACCGCTATGGAGCATCAGTTAATTTATCTTATGGATTAAGAAGAAGCGGATATGTTTTCATAGGTTGGAGTAATGGAGAAGTTATATATAATCCTTTAGAAACATTAAATTTTGAGCTTACTGATTCTGATGTAATCTTAACCGCTTTATGGGCGCTGAAAGAAGTTGCTCAGGATGTTGTTATGAAATCTGGTTCTGATATAAATAGTATACTTCACAACAATCTTGGAGCTAAATCTTCTGCAAAGTATTTTAAACCTTCTCAAAACCCTCCTTCAGAAAGCTTTACAACATATGAGCTTTCACAGGATTCTTCAGGCGTAAGCGTTGTTGCATGGCTTGATGGTGACATAATTTATTATTATGCAGAAGGAATTACAGACACTCCAGGAAAATTGATTCCACTTACAGATTGCTGCAATATGTTCAATTACCTTAATTTTATTTTAATAGATATGTCAGGTTTTGACACTTCTAATGTAACAAATATGAGTTCTATGTTTTGGGGTTGTGACAAATTAACAATATTGGATGTCTCTGGTTTTGACACAAGTAATGTTATTTATATGAATTCTATGTTCTCAAATTGTGAATCATTAGAGTTATTGAATGTGTTAGATTTTGATACTTCTAATGTTACAGATATGAGTTACATGTTTTATGGTTGTGAAAAATTATTATTATTGGACGTCTCGGGTTTTGATACTTCTAATGTAACAAATATGAAGAGAATGTTTTATAAATGTTTAAATTTGACTGAATTGAATCTCTCTAGCTTTGGTACTAGAAATGTTACAGATATGAGTTTTATGTTTTATTATTGTAATTTGACTGAATTGGATCTCTCTAGCTTTGATACAAGTAATGTTACAGATATGAGTGATATGTTTTATTTTTGTAATAAATTGACTGAATTGAATCTCTCTAGCTTTGATACAAGTAATGTTACAGATATGAGTTGTATGTTTTATTATTGTGAAGAATTGACTGAATTGAATCTCTCTAGCTTTGAGGCAAATAATGTTACAGATATAAGTTCTATGTTTCAAAATTGTTATGCATTGACTAAATTAGATCTCTCAAGTTTTGATATTAGAAATGGTACATCGATAATGGATCTGACTTATATAAGTAGCATGTTCAAAAATTGTAGCTCATTAACTACAATCTATGCAGCTCCAGATGCAGACTGGTCTGTATTGAATAATTTGTATTCTGAAGATATGTTTGTTTCGTGCGGAAATTTAACAGGTGGTAACGGTACATCATACGATTCATCATATAAAGACAAAACTCGTGCCTGTGTTGACGGGCTTAATGGTAAGCCGGGCTATTTTACTGCTAAAAGCGAGTAATAAAAAATAACTTGTTTTATAGCAAAAAAAACTATAGAATAGTATAAATATGGCACGGGGAAAGAATCTTGTAAAATGTATTACGCTTCTCATTCTAATAATTATTCTTGTTGTATTCGGAATTATCTGGTTTGATTATTTGGGTGTTATTCAGGCAAAGAAATTTGTTTCTCCAATATTTAAACTTATTGGCTTAACACCTCAGACTACAACAGCAGTTTCAAGCCTTAAGGATTTGAAGTATTCTGATTTAGATGACGACAGATTCGCAAAGAGGCTTGAAGCGTTAGATTACAGAACAGAAGAACTCGATAAGCGCGAGAATGACATAAAATTACAGGAAGATACAAATGCACAAATCGCATTGGAATTACAGGAAAAAGAAAATGAGCAGCTCGAAAGAGAAAAAACATTTGACAATCTTGTAAAAAAATACGATGAAAGAAATTTAAATATAGTAGCAATTGTAGAAAACTTAAACGGTATGCCTCCAGCTAATTCTGTTTCTATTCTTGAAAATATGAATGACCAGGATGTTATTGATGTTTTGCGAAAAGAAAAAGAAATGGCTTTAGAAAACGGAACTTCTTCAATGGGTGCATACTGGCTTTCCTTAATGAAACCAGAGCGTGCCGCAGAAATCCAGCGTAAAATGGCAAATAAACCCGCTTCATTAGATTAAAAAAAATCCTTAACCTCCGTAACTTTTATACCGATTATTTAAATACGGAGGTTATTTATGCAGTCTGGAAACATTTCGTTTCTACCACAAGATGTAACTAAAAAAGTAAAGCTCAACGAATTAAATACTTCAGTTTCAGATTCTGTTCATAAGTCAGGTTATTCGTTTAAGGATATGCTTGAAAAGGCTCAGAATGAAAATGACAGAAAGTCTTCAGCTGATAAAAAAGTTGATTTTAAATCTAATCGAGTAGATTCAAAATCAAACAACTCCCTTAAAAAAACAGAAAATTCTTTTGCAGCAAAAAAAATTGATTCCAAAAAAGTAATCGATTCTAACCAGGAATTAAGTGTGAATGAATCTGGTGAAAACAATAACACTCTGTTTTATCCACAAATAAATTCTTCTTCATCAATGGAAAATAGTTTTCAGGCTTCTCTTAATAATGAAAGCTTAAATGAATTAAGCCTTGTAAATCCAGCAGTCGACTCATCTGTTTATCAAAATACTTTTTATGATTTACAGAAAAACATTAGTGAAGGTGTTATGGAAAATATTGATTTAACAACAGAACAGCTTAACTACTTAAAAATGAACGAAAATGGAAAAGATGAATTTGATTCTCTTTTAGAAGAAATTCAGGATTACTCCTTAACCGAAGAATCACTTCTGGACTCTGCACAAAATTTTTCTGTTTCTGAACCGGAAGAGTTTTTAAATCAGCTTTCCTTAGTGGCTGAAAATGAAGCTCCGGTGCAGAATGCAAATAATCCATTGGCATTAAATAAAAACGGTAAAAATGATTCTGCTTCATTCAGCTTAGAAAATGACAAGGCAGAAAATAAAAATAAATTCTTTTCAATTACAGTAGAATCTGACAAGGTAAAAGAAAATGGTGTGTTCGAAGTAACTGACTTAAGAAGCTTTGAAGAAAAAATTAAAGCTGCATCTAAAAACGAAAAAGCACCTGAAAGTTTAGATTTAACGGTTTCCTTAAGCGACAGTGCAAAACAGAATATTTTATCACTTGATAATCAGACTGCTGCAAGCAATGGCTCTGCTTTCCAGCAAATGCTCACCCAGGCCGTTGAAACTTCTGTCCCTGATTTTGTAAAAGCAGGTTCAATCATTTTGCGCGATAATGATTCCGGAACAATTAATATGAATTTAAAGCCTGAAGCGTTAGGAAATGTTAAACTTACACTTCAAGTTTCCGATAAAGTAATTACTGGCCAGATTACTGTGTCTAGTAAAGAAGCCTTTGAAGCGTTTAAGCAGAATCTGGATTCGTTTAAGCAGGCGTTTCAGGAAAATGGTTTTGATCAGGCAAACTTAACGCTTGCAATGCAGCAGAATGCAGCAAACAGTGGTTTTGCAAACAGTGAAAGCCAGAATCAGTCAAATGAATATATGTCGAATAAAACTTACAGAAATTATGTTTCAGATTCAAGTGAAGCAGAAGATTCGGTAAATGAAAATTATTCTGATGCTAAAAATTATAACATTAGCGTTGTTGCTTAAAATATAAATTATTTGTTAGGAGAGAAAAATATGGATGGTGTACAGCTTAATACACAAATGAGTGCTGAAGAGCTTATTAAGTTAAACATGCAGGTTGACTCTTACAATAAGTCCTTAAACACAAATGGCCGTGTTGCACAACAGGAGTTGGGTAAAGATGATTTTCTTAAACTTTTAATCACTCAGCTTTCAAATCAGGATCCATTATCTCCTATGGAAAATACTGAATTTATTGCGCAGATGGCTCAGTTCAGTTCGCTGGAACAAATGACAAATATGAACCAGGAATTTGGTAAATTGAATTCCATGCTTACATCTTCCCAGGGTGTAAACACAATTGGAAAAACTGTTGATATTGATTTAGGTGGAGCAGTTACTACCGGAAAAGTAAATGCTGTAACTTTTGGAAACAATCCGCAGATTGAAGTAAACGGAATGTTTTACGATATGAAAAAAATAACTGCCGTATATGGCGAATAATTTTAGAGGGTACTGATATGATGAGATCACTTTATGCAGGTGTTTCAGGCTTGCAGAATCACCAGACAAGAATGGATGTTATTGGAAACAACATTGCTAACGTTAACACTTACGGTTTTAAAAAGGGCCGTGTTGATTTCCAGGATATGATAAGCCAGCAGATTGGAGGAGCTTCAAGACCTTCAGAAGAAGTTGGTGGCGTTAACCCGAAAGAGATTGGTCTTGGAATGAGTGTTGCTTCAATTGACACAATTTTCACTCAGGGAAACTTACAGACAACCGGAGTTTCAACTGACCTTGCAATTCAGGGAAACGGATTCTTTGTATTGAAAAATGGTGATGAAACATTCTACACAAGAGCAGGTGTGTTTGGAGTAGATTCAAACGGAACTTTAGTAAATCCTGCAAACGGACTTCGTGTACAGGGTTGGATGGCAGAAAATGTAAACGGCACACAGATTGTACGAACATCTTCTACACCTACAGATCTCGTTATACCGGTAGGACAGAAGGATCCTCCACATGCTACAGAAAATGTAAAGTATTTCTGTAACTTGAATAAGAATACTCCTGAAATTCCTGAAAACCCAACTCCTGATCAGGTGATTGCTGGAACCTGGCAGACTGAAGTAAATATCTATGACAGTTATGGAAGTCCTCATCAGGTACAGATGGACTTTACAAGAGTTAGAGGAAATCCAAACCAGTGGACTGTTACTGTAAATGTAGATCCTGACAATGCTGATTTTACTCAGACTCGAATTGGTTTTGGAAACACAGACGGAATGACAAATACCTATACATTGAACTTTGACAATACAGGAAAGCTTACTTCTGTAATAGATAGTGCAGGAAACGTTTCAAATCCTGAAGGCGAAATTGTATTGCAGACTTCATTCACTGTAGCAGATTCAAATCCTGACGAAAACGGAAACCCATATCGCCAGACCTTTAATCTTAGTCTTGGAACAATTGGCTCTATGGAAAATACTGTAACTCAGTCAGCATCAAAGAGTACAACAAAAGCAAATTATCAGGACGGATATAAATTAGGTTATCTTGATAATTTCAAAATAGATCAGAGTGGAATTATTACTGGTGTTTATTCCAATGGTTCAGTAAGAACAATCGGTCAGGTTGCAATGGCAAGCTTTACAAACCAGGGCGGACTTGAAAAGAAAGGTGATTCAACTTATGCAGAAAGTATAAACTCTGGTATGGCAAATATCGGTGAAAGTGGAACTCAGGGAAAGGGCAGTCTTATTGCAGGAACTCTTGAAATGAGTAACGTTGATTTAACAGAACAGTTCACTGATATGATTGTTACCCAGAGAGGATTTGAATCTAACGCTAAGACTATTCAAACCGGTGACAGTATGCTTGAAACTGTTATCAACTTAAAACGCTAATTAGTGTGGGGATAATTCAAACGAATTATACATAATCCTTACGAATTAGATAAATCATAACATACCCAACTGACTGGAAGGTAGTTTTTATCTTCCAGTTTTTTTTTCTCCGGACAGCTACTATGTCATCCTGAATCTGTACAACATCAATCTGTCATCCTGACCCACCATCAATCTGTCATCCTGAATACTTCGACAAGCTCAGTACATCGCTTGTTTCAGGATCTGTCTGTGTTGAGATGCTGAACTAAATTCAGCATGACATCCCACCATACATATTTACTATGCACGATACAGCTTTCTTTAGTATAATTATTGTATCCATTCACGCTTAAGTCTGGGGGTGTAAGATGAAAACTGATTATAGTCGTTTGTACAGGTGGGGATTCCTTTGTTTAGTCCTTTTATTTATTTCCTGCGAAAACTTTTTAACAGGGAAAGATGTTGCTCAGGAATTAAATGAAGTAATTGCCTACAGCAACGCTCCATCAAGCAGACTTGTATTGAATGCACCGGAAGGCACAGGTTCGTTTCTTTCCGGCAGCGAAAAAAACTGCAAGGTCGGCTACACAATAGAAGTTCAGTTTACCGTCAATTCAAAAGATTATGTTTACGGCGGAATGGAAGCTGTAAGTAAATCAAACCCTGCAATAAGCCGCACCGACTATGTTCAGTTTACAGACCTTTCTACAGAAACAGAAAAACAAAACGGCACCTACAAGGTTCAGGTTAAGCTCTTAAAACAGTCCGATGATATAATGATTCGCCCGGTGTGTGTTCTTATTCCTAAAGTTACTTCTGCCTGGCCACCAAACGATAACACAAGTTATCCGCAGGATTCTTCAATCAAAGTTAACTTCAACAAGGTCATCAAGCTTTCTGATTTTGCTGATGAAAACGGAAATCTCAAAAATATCACCATAAAAAATGGAAACAGAAATCTTTTGGATTTGAGTAATGGAAATAAACCTTATTATAAATCACCTTATCTTGAAAATGATGGCAAAACTCTTGTGATTCCAATTGTCAAAGGAAACTACATTATTACCGATAATTCTAGTGTTACAGAAGATATTCAAGTAATCCTTATGTTGAGCGGGTTGACTGATGAAGTAGAAGGAGAAAAAATTCCTTTTAATCAATCAGAATATAAGTTTCAATATAGCTTAGATTCAAGAAAAGATTCTACTGCTCCAGTATTCAATACTCTGCGAATAGCCTGTACAAAAGAAGATGCAGAAAATGGAACAAACCTTATCACAATGGATAAGTTTACTCATTATGCAGACAACGAAAATTACGGTGGAGACAGCAGCATTGTAGCCCAGAATATTCAGAATCATCATGTAAATAAAATCTGGATATATTTTGAAGCAGAAGATGCGGACAGTGGTGTAGCTTTTCTTGAAATTAAGGAACAATTAATATATGACAATAATTGTGAAGAAATAATCGGTGCACCCACATATGATAAATCAAATTGTTTAAACACAAACTGCATAATAAATTCAACAGAAGATAAAGTCTTTTCCAGCTGTATTGAATATGATTTCTTCAGTTCAGACGGTATAGTCAGACTTGATTTTGTTTTAAATGATTTTGCAGGCCAGACAACAACCTGTACCAATGATTTTGTAAAAGATACTTCATGCAGGCTAAATGTAAAATTTGTAAATTCAGAACTAAAATTTATAGAAGACTTCGAAGATCCTCATTGTGTTCCCTATAATATAAAACTTGATTTAGTGATAGGCTCTAATGAATATTCTTATAATACTTTTGCAACAGATTTAAATGGAAAAATTTATAACGACACCTTTGTCCTGCAGGATGAAAATAACCTTGCAGTTCCAGGACAAATTGTAAGTTTTGCATATGGTTATGATAAAAATAATATGACAGTTATAGACCTAAAGGATGCAGAATACGATATTGAAGATGCTATATATTTAACAAACAATTATTATGGAAAGAAAAAACAGTTCTTTGTAAATGTTTTAGTAAACCCTTATAAAAAATTATATTTAGAAGCGGTTTTAGAAGACTCTATAGGAAACACATATACTGTTTCTGATGAAATTCCACCAGTCCCGGATACTATTGGAGTTGAAATTACCGAAAAGAGTTATGGGGAAACTTTAAATTTTATTACAAATAGGCCAGCAAATCATGGCATTATAAGAGGTTGTGATTCTGATTATCAGGAAGAAATTGATACTAGTTATAATTTGATGTCAAATAAATACGACAGGCTGCCGGAAACAATAAGTATTTCCTATCATTCTTCTAAGACTTATTACGGTAAATCATTAAAATTACAAAAGTTTCTGAACGGTGATAAAAAAACATGGAAAATTTTAACAGAAACAAGTCAGAACAGTTCCCTTACGACTAATGATATTCCACCTTTTTCAGTCAATGTAGACAATCCTATTAACGGAAATAAAAAATTTGTTCAGGTTAATTATGATTCTACATTTAATTTTAATCCTTCATATTATTATTTGATTTGTTGTGGTAATAATATCATATCAGAAACAACATTCGAGCTTTCATATAGCATTACACCTGCAATTTTAAAGATAAGGGTTTATGATGGAAATGGTAATTATATAGAATCTGAACCTTACGAAATTGATTGCAGTTTTGATAATATTGCTCCAATTGTAACTAGTTTTGTTCTAAATAAGATAGTACATGGATGTTGTATTGCAAGTATTACAATGACAGATGGATTTTATCAACCCTGGGGCATGGATTGTGGAAACTCTGGTATAAAAGAGCTTAAATACTTTTTTTCAAATAAGCTTATAGACAAAGATTCTATTGACTGGGAAAATGATGAACGACTAAAAGTACCAGAGCTTTTGAGTATGTCTAATAATAATTATACTTATGTTTTTGAGTATAATGAATATACTCCAAATTACATTTATCTATATGCAAAAGATAACAATGAAAATTATACCACTTTTTATGCTCCATTGAGTATTCAAAAAGCAGATTTATCATTAACAATTAACAGTGAAAACAACAAAATCATAGAAACTTCACCAGCGCAGTGTACACTTTTTAATGACGTTATAATTTCTAATAAATGGAAATCAATAACAAGTGTAGAAAATGATTATGGAAGTATACAATTGTCAGCTGAATCATATGATTCTACATTACATATTTATTCTTCAGAAATTGATTTAACTGATGATGAAAAAGAATCATTTATAAGGGTTATTCCAAAATACCCATATTATAATTCAAGTTATGGATTGATAACATATACAGATTCCGTAATTTACTATTACCCAGCTTATGAAATTGCAAAAAATACATCTTCTCCTATTGAATGCGACCTTAAAGATTTTTATCTTGGAAATTCCGGAATAAATATTCTGGCAGATCAGCCTTGCTTTGCTCATACATTGTATTTCGTGTATGACCTTGGAAATACATCCCAAGTCTGGATTGATAATGGTTTTGAAACAGGTCTTGTAATGAAGAAAAAGTCCTTTACATATTCATACGAAAACACCAGCAGTGTCCCTTCAGGCTACTACTACACAACTATAGTTCACTTTGCCGACGGCACTATGCTTATGACACCGGTGCAGCAGAAAGGGGACTAATATTGAATTATTTAATTAAAATAAAAACTTGTTAAATGAGTTTCTCTATTTTATAATTTAAATATGAACAGTTTAATTATTACTAGCAATGAAAAGAATGTTGAAGCTTTAAATGAAATTTTTACTCAGTCAGAATGCAAGCCAAAAAAAATCGTTCTAAAAAAGGAACTTGATATAAATGAATTAAAATCTATTCTGCAGGAATTAAACAAGACAGATTTATGCATTATGGATTTAGTAAATACAAAGCTGAATCAAGAAAATCTTTATTTTATAATGGGATTTATAGAAGGTAATGGAATTTTATCTTTTGTAAGTTCTACTGCCAGTGAATCATTTAAAAAAATCATCGATAAAAAATCATCAATTAAATTTTTTGCAAATACTGATGAAATCGTAAATCATTTAAAGAAAAAATATTCAGCTTATAGTGAACAGATTAAACAGCAGAACAGTTTTACAGAGCTTTTCGATAATGGAATTCCTTTCACTGCAGATTCCTTTGCTCACTTCATTGAAAAAGACGATAAAATAACCTGCCAGAAATTTATTGATGCCGGAATGAATGTTAATTCCTGTACTGAAACTGGTGTTCCTCTTTTATGTATTGCAGCCCGCTGTGAAAATTTCGACCTCCTGGAATGGTTACTTTCTTTGGGTGCCGACTTAAATGCAGTTTCAAAGGACCGCGGTTATACAGCAGTTATGGATTCTGTATGGAAAAAGAATTACAAGATGACAGAATATTTAATCTCTAAAGGTGCTTCATTAGATGTAATCAGTACGGACGGTCAGCCGATTTTAGTTTTGGCAGTAGGAAATGGTGATGAAAAAATTGTGCAGCTTTTAGTTAAATCCGGAGCGGATTCTAATATTAAAGATTCTATGGATATGTCTGCACACGATTATGCTGTCCTTTTTAAGCGTGATGATTTGGTACAAATTATTGAATCTAATAAGTAGAAGCAACTGCTGTGTATAACAAATTTTGTATTTGATGTATAATCTTAAGTGCTATGGGTGAAAAATCAAAATTAAAAATCGTTTTTGCAGGCGGCGGAACCGGGGGACATATTTTTCCGGGTATTGCTGTTGCCGATGAATTAAAGGAGCTTGCAAATCAATCGTCTATTCCTCTTGAAATTATTTGGATCGGAAACAAAAAGGGGATGGACTATTCTATAATCGAAAAAAACTGGATTTCAAA
>JAEELR010000201.1 GCA_016282835.1 Treponema sp.
AAAATGTGTCCGCTCCCAGAAAAGACAGTCTGCTCCACACGTTGAAAGGTATAAGGTATTTGACTCACTCGCTCACGCTCGTTCGCCCTTTCAAAGTGTTTCGCAGACTTCTGCTTTTCTTCGCGCTACCACATTTTTGAGCTTCTGGTGAAACCACCTGTATTGGTACAAATGTTTATGGTGAAACACGTGGTGGAGGGCGTTGCCCCGACTTGGCTCAACTACCATATCTATTAATCTTGTATAAAATTCAACATAAAATTGTAATTATTTCACTTTACGCAATAATAATTCTCCTGTAAAATCTGTGTATAAATTGTATTCATATTTGTATAGGAGAAATAAAAATGGGTGTTAACTATTTTAATTCAATTCCATGGCGTGAAGCCAGACTTCAGTTAGGTCACTGCCGTTCTATGGCAAAAGAAGAATTTGCAGACGGAGTAAATGCACTTAAGGGTAAAAAAATTGTTATTGTTGGTTGTGGTGCACAGGGTTTAAATCAGGGACTTTGTTTACGCGACTCAGGACTTGATGTTAGTTACGCACTTCGCGAAGCAGCTATTGCAGAAAAAAGACAGTCTTGGAAAAACGCTACAGAAAATGGCTTCAAGGTAGGAACTTATGATGAACTTATTCCTACAGCAGATTTAGTTGGAAACCTTACTCCAGATAAGCAGCATACAGCAGTTATTACAGAAGTAATGAAGAGAATGAAGAAAGGTTCAGCTTTGTGGTATTCACACGGCTTTAACATGATAGAAGAAGGAATGCAGATTCGTCCTGATATCACAGTAGTAATGTGTGCTCCAAAAGGACCAGGAACAGAAGTTTGGCACGAATTCCAGAGAGGCTTCGGTGTACCAGATTTAATCGCCGTTCACCCTGTAAATGACCCTGAAGGAAAGGGCTGGGCTTATGCAAAAGCTCTGGCTGTTGGTATGGGTGGCTTTAAGGCCGGCGTTCTCGAAAGCTCATTCGTTGCAGAAGTAAAATCTGACCTTATGGGCGAACAGACAATTCTCTGCGGTATGCTTCAGGCAGGAACAATCGTATGTTACGACAAGATGGTTGCAGAAGGAATTGCTCCAGAATACGCTACAAAACTCTTGATGCACGGATGGAACGTAATCAGTGAAGCTCTTAAATGGGGTGGTATTACAAACATGATGGACCGCCTTTCAAATCCTGCAAAAATCAAGGCAAACGAACTTTCAAAAGAAATCAAAAAGCTTTTGGCTCCATTATATCAGAAGCATATGGATGACATCATCAGCGGTAAATTCTCAAAGACTATGATGGAAGACTGGGCAAACAAAGATCACGACTTATTAACCTGGCGTGAAGAAACTGGTAAGCTCGCATTTGAATCAACAAAAGAAAGCGATGAAGAAATTACAGAACAGGAATACTTTGACAAAGGTATCTTAATGGTTGCTATGGTAAAAGCCGGCTGTGAACTTGCATTCGAAACAATGGTTGACGCTGGAATTAAACCTGAAAGCGCATATTATGAATCATTGCACGAAGTTCCTCTCATTGCAAACCTCATCGACAGAAAGCGCCTGTATGAAATGAACAGAGTTATTTCTGACACTGCTGAATATGGCTGCTACCTCTTTAGCCGTGTTGCAGCACCAATGATGGCAAAAGATTTAATGCCAAATGTTACAACAGAAGTAATTGGTAAAGGACTTTCTAACAAAGACACTTCTGTAAATAACACACAGCTTGTAGAAGTAAACGCAGAAATCAGAAACCATCCAATTGAAGTAGTTGGAAGAAAACTCCGCGAATACATGACAAGCATGAAACCTGTACTCTAATTTCAATTTCAGTACTTGAATACGCAATCTGCTTAGAAGAAATTTTTTTGGGAAGGAGCATCTTTCGGGAAAAGTTTTCTTTCTAAGCAGTTTTTGTAAATTGGTTTGACACTACAATCCTTTTGAGACAACCAATATATAGAAAAGACTTTTAGTAATAGGGGAAAGAAATGGCTAAAAAATCTGACAATGCTACAAAAGGAGTTGCAAGAGCTCCACATAGATCTTTATTTTATGCATCAGGATACACTGATGAAGAACTGGAACAGCCTTTAGTAGGAATAATCTGTGCAAAGAATGAACTTATTCCGGGGCATATAGAATTAGACAGAATTTCAGAAGCAGTAAAAGCCGGAGTCAGAATGGCTGGCGGTACACCAATCGAATTTCCTGCAATCGGTGTTTGTGACGGAATCGCAATGGGCCATGAGGGAATGAAGTATTCTCTGGTTACCCGCGAACTTATTGCAGACAGCGTTGAATGTGTTGCAAAAGCTCATCAGTTTGACGCACTCGTAATGATTCCTAACTGCGACAAAATTGTACCGGGAATGTTAATGGCAGCCGCAAGATTAAACCTTCCTACAGTATTTGTTTCAGGCGGACCTATGATGCCGGGCCATTTACCAGGAAACGATGCCTCTAATCCATACTCAGGAAAAAATCTTTCCCTTACCGATATGTTTGAAGCTGTAGGCGGTCTTGCTGTAGGAAAAATTACAGAAGCTCAGCTCAAAGAAATGGAACACTGTGCCTGTCCTGGCTGCGGTGCCTGTTCAGGAATGTTTACTGCAAACTCAATGAACTGTTTAACAGAAGTTTTAGGACTTGGACTTCCAGGAAACGGAACAATCCCTGCTGTAACCGGAGAGCGAATCGCACTTGCAAAACACGCAGGAATGGCAGTAATGAACCTCTATAGAAAAGGAATCACTGCCCGCCAGATGATGACAGCAGAAAACTTCAGAAACGGACTTGCTGCCGACATGGCACTTGGCTGTTCTAGTAACACAATGCTTCACCTTCCGGCTATTGCACACGAAGCTGGAATTACAATCGACCTGCACGAAGTAAATGAAATTTCAGAACGCACACCAAACCTCTGTCACTTAGCACCAGCTGGTCATACATTTATGTGTGAATTAAATGACGCAGGCGGAGTACAGGCTGTTCTTGCCGAACTTGCAAAAAAGAACTTAATCAATACTTCATTAATCACAGCAACAGGAAAAACAATCGCTGAAAACATTAAGGGGGTTGTAAATAGAAATCCGAAGATTTTGCGCCCAATCGAAAACCCATTCTCAGACAATGGTGGAATTGCAATCCTGTTCGGAAACCTTGCACCTAATGGAACTGTAGTAAAACGTTCTGCATGTGCAAAAGAACTTATGCTTCACACAGGTCCTGCCAGAGTATTCAACGACGAATCAGAAGCAATGTAAGCTGTACAGAAAGCACAGATTAAACCGGGCGATGTAGTTGTAATCCGTTACGAAGGTCCTAAAGGCGGTCCTGGAATGCGCGAAATGTTAGCAGTAACAGCCGCACTCGCAGGTCAGGGGCTCGACAAGCAGGTAGCACTCATTACAGACGGTCGTTTCAGCGGTGCAACTCGTGGTGCTTCATTGGGTCACTGTTCACCGGAAGCAGCTGTTGGTGGTCCTATTGCGCTCGTTGAAGAAGGCGACAAAATTACACTCGACATCAACAATTACAAAATCCATCTCGAAGTAAGCGACGAAGAACTTGCTGCAAGAAAAGCAAAGTGGGTTGCTCCAGAACCAAAAGTAAAAGACGGATACCTTGCCCGCTATGCAAAACTTGTTTCAAGTGCAGATCGTGGTGCAATCTTAGAGTAGGAATTTTTTTATAATTTTTCGGAGCACACTTTATTCTGCTAACCTGTGTTCCGAGGTTTCATAGAAGGGGCAATCACTGCGGTGGTTGCTCAAAGAAGCGCGGTGGTTGCTCGAATAAGCGCGGTGGTTGCTCGAATAAGCGCGGTGGTTGAGCGTGTCGAAACCACCTGCTATGGCAGAGACTTTCCCGAACTGCCCCTCCTACTGCTTCCGCAGCCTCTCCACCCAGGGCTAGGCTTTCAGTGAATTTGCATACTTTATATGGAAAGAAAATAACATCCTGTCATCCTGAACGCTACGCCACATTTGGACACACTTGCTACAAATGTGTGTTTCAGGATCTGTAAATGCAAAGACTGACAGATGCTGAAGCAAGCACGGATTAACGAGATGCAAATTCAGCATGACCAGTTCCTCGTCCACCTCTCATTACAGTTCATTGCAAAGATTAGATAAATTCATATAATTTATAATTAGAGATTTTAGAGATATTTAAAGAATTTAAATATTATACTTATTTATAATACTTTTTTTATATTTCTAAAATTTCTAAGGCTTATTAAGATTGATAATTCATAAATCAGTGTTAAAATTTGAATTTGGGCTTGCTTAAAGAATAAAAGAATAGGTGTATCTCGCTTTCTAAGGCGGGATTAAAAGAAGCGCTGAAAACATAGAGGTAAATATGAAAGATCTGATGAAAAAATTAATAACAGCTTTAGGGGTTGTGCTTTTAGGCGTAGTAATAAATTCATGCGATTTGCAAATCGGTTTAGGCGATGCAGTAGATACAAAAGAGCCAGGCATAAGCATAACATATCCAAAGATTGGTGCAGTAATCCGGGATACATTTTTACTGGCAGGAAATTGTGATGACGATATTGGTGTCACAGAAGTACTCGTAACGGTGCAGGAAGGAAGTACAACCGTATACGAAACAAAGGCAGAACTTTCCGAAGACAAAAAGAGCTGGCAGGTATATTTAAATAATTACGACAAAGATAACCCAAGTTACACAAACGGCTGGCAGTTCAGGGACGGAAATTATTTCATAAGCGTAAAGGCAAGAGATAAAGCCGACCACGAATCAGGTGCAATTTCAAGAAGCTATGTAATTGATAACACAGGACCAATTCTAGTTCTTGAAAAACCTTCTTCAGTAATTCCTGTAGATTCAAAGTTTGGACGCGTAATCAATATAAAAGGTGCAACCAAAGACCGCAACTCTATCAGCAAGTTAAGCGCAGTGTTTAAAGAGACAGATGAAAACGGAAATATAATAGAAGATAGTGAAGAAAAGACAATCGAAATAGCCGGTCCTATTCAAATGTCTGAGAGCAATGCAGTCGTTATTGCAGAATACATAAACAAGACAGAAGATCAATTAACTGACAAAGAAAGAGATTTAATAAAAAACTACCTGCAATTATATAAAGACGAAGCGGGGTTAAAGAACGAAAGCTACCAGAAATATTTTTACAAATGCGATATTAGGTTATACGACGAAGCAAAAGAATATAAAGATGAAAGCAAAGAAAACGGAACCGGTGAAGGAAACGCTTCGACAGAATATTTTATAAACGATACAAACTATAATGACGAGTTTGGAGCAAGCGGAAAGACAAAAGAAAATTTCTCAGTAGATAAAATCTTACAGATAAAGGACAGGACATATTTAACTGAATCAGAATTAAATCCGGATGAAGTTGAAGGTGAAAACGGAATCAGATCTGTTTTACAAAGACTTTCACACAAGTATGAGGACTTCAACAACTCTTCATACATTTCAATTAATCCTGACAACAACCCGCGCTTCAGTGTAACCGGTTATGAAATCGGGGAAAACTACAACACACAGAAAGAGCTTTCGTCATTTGAAAGAGATACGGGCTATATGCAGGTATACCCGAACACAAGCCTTCGTGTAGTAGTAGATGCCGGAAGTGACTCTTCAAAAATCAACACTAAGTCAATCAAAATCACAGTGTACGATTTAGAGGGACAAAGCGGTTCTTACAATAACATTCCGCAAAATGCACCGAGTGTAGTAGTTGTAGGCGAAGGAGAGTGGAGCGGTTCAAACGATGATGTTTCAGTAAACACAACAATTACATTGAACACTGAACAAATTCAGATGCTCCAGAAAGGACACTACTATGTGCTGAAGGTTGAAGGCGAGGACTACAACAAAAATAAAATAGTTTCAAACATTCCTACTGGCTACGGCGTTAAATTCATTTCAATGGAAAACCCTCCAAAGATTGAAATTGAAACTGCCTCTGAACAGACCTACAGCGAACATAATATTGATGACTTTAAGATTGAAGCTAAAGTAACAACCGACGGTGTAAGACTAAATGAAAGCGAAACAAAGGTTAAGTTAAAGCTCGTTGATAAAAAGACAGGTGACAAACTATACGAAGGCGATGAAATCGATTCAAACATAAGCGTAACCTTTAACGGCACAAACGATGACGGAGAAAGTGAATATAATCTTGTTGCAACTTTCAACAAACCAGACAACAAACTCACAGACTTCATTTCAGGAGAAAGTGTATACCGCTATGACTTTGAAGTAAGCGTAGTAGATGATAACAACAAGAAAGCAAAGGACAAGCTTGTATTGTTCTTAGACAATAAAAAGCCTGAGATTAAATTAAGGGAAAACAGCTTAAAGTATGTAAAGGATGAATTGCAGATAGAGGCTGATATTTCTGACTTCTCTACTGGCATAAAGAACGTTAAGTATGAAGTATATAAAGTTACAAATGGTGGAATGGAAGCAATTCCTGTACCAGAAGAAGACTGCGGAACTTCATCAAATGTAAATAAACTTTTAGACACAAGTTCTTATGCAGACGGTGATAAGTTTGTATACAAGATAATTGCAATTGATGATGTAACGGAAAGCGGAAAAGAAAACATAGCAGAAGAAACTTCCGCCGAATACACAGTAGACAGAACAATTCCTGTGATTCAGC
>JAEELR010000202.1 GCA_016282835.1 Treponema sp.
ATTTGATGAATCAAGATTAACATTTGTTGTAGCACCAATTACTGAAATCAATTGTGAAAATGAGACTTTGTCAGAAAGTGCCGTAAAAGAAATATTTCCTGAATGATAAGACTGGTCGTTTAAGCAGAGTCCTTCATTTAAGAATGGTCCGTAGCCGTTTCTATAAATTCCTGACTGCATGTATAAGTTTTTTGTGCCGTAAGAAAAAACTCCGTTTACATCAACATAAGCGCTTAATAAATCCAGGGTCAAAGGATATTGAATTGCATCGTGCTCAGAGTTAGAAAAAGAAGGCAAAAAATTTATTTCGTTTTCTGTATTCCTGATTGCAAGACCTAATTTGTATCCTATAGAAAGCTTATCGTTTGCGGCAACAGCATCACCTGTAACAGAAGGATAAAAAGAAGTCATAAAAGATACTGTAGGATTATTGTTTTCGCTGTCTATTGTTTTAAATATAAACTCTGAATCTAAATTTACATACCAGTTCTTTGCTTTTATATCATCTAAAAAAACCTGGGCAACAGTTTTATCGCCTGCAGTTCCATTTTTTATTACAGTTTCCAGAATGTCGATTATGCAGTTAACCGGATAAGGTCTTAAAGGAGGCACATTTGTAATAACACCTCTCATTTCCCAGCTTTCCACAAGAGAATAAAAATTATCAGAAGGGTCTACACTCACCTGGGCAAAAAGAAAAGTCCCCAGCAAGAGAGAAAGAATTACGGTAAAAAACTTTTTTCTCATCATAAATTTTACTTCAATTAAAGAATTGCATTCAAGTTTACTTTATTCTTGTTTGTCATTCAAGTATTGATTATAATCGTATAAAATATAGGTTAGGTTGAAGTAAATGACTGCAAGTGAAAAAGAGACAATTTACACATTTCTTGAAAAATCTGCTTCGTGGCTGAAAGGATACAAAGTTAAGCTTTTAGATGAAGTAACTTTTGAAGATGATTTTGAAACTATTGTAAAAACTGAAGCGCCTTCTCAAAACTCAGCTGCAGTACAAATCAATAATGAGCCCCAGGAAAATGAATTAAATCAGGAAAAAGCAGAAGAAAAAAAGGAACAGAAACTTGCAGTCCTCGCACAAAAAATAGAAACCTGCACAAACTGCATCTTACACCAGAAGCGTTCACTCACCTGCCCTGGAACTGGAGTTACTTCTCCTTTCGTTTTAGTAATTGGAAACGCCCCAAATGAAACTGACAATACAACAGGTCAAGTCTTCACAGGAAAATCCGGTGAGCTTTTAGACAAAATGCTTTCTGCAATTCACTTAAGTAAAAAAATAAATACTTACCTTACAAACATTGTAAAATGCATGCCGCCAATGAACAGAGAGCCAATGCCCGATGAAGCCAGTGCCTGCTCAGGATTTTTAGAAGCGCAGATTCACACGCTTAAGCCAAGTGCAATTTTAGTTTTAGGCCGTTCTGCTGCTCAAAATATTTTAGAGACTTCAGAAGGCATGAACACTTTACGAGGCAAATGGTTTGAATACAATTCAATTCCTCTCATGGTAACCTATCATCCGAATGATGTACTAAAAAATGAAACCCTGAAAAGACCTGTCTGGGAAGACTTAAAGGTTTTCAGGAACAAGTTACTTGAAATCAATTCTGAATATGATAAGTCATTTAAAGATGAACAGCTTAAAGGAATATAATTTTGATCCGCTATATTGATGTCGTTTTAAATGTTCCTCTGAATCAGGCCTTCACCTACAAAGACGTTCAAAACCAGGAAGAATATTTAACGCCTGAAAAAAACTTTGGCCGGAGAGTTCAGGTGCGTTTTGGCGGCAGAGTTCTTACAGGGATTGTTATTGATACTTACGAGGGCTTAAAAAATAACTGTGCCGTTACAGAAGATAAAATCCGGTTTGCTACAAAGTATATTGATAAAGAAGCAATTTTTACAAAAGAACTTTACGATATAGCAAAGTTTATGTCTGATTATTACATAGCACCAATCGGCGAGTGTGTTTCTACAATGATTCCTTCGGGAAAAAGAGAAGTGTCTGCAGGTTCATTTTCGTTCCAGGAGGATGAAAAAAGCTTTAAGAAAAAAGACTTAAGTGAAGAACAGAAAAACGCTGTAGAAGGAATTATGAATGCTGAGGACGGAAAACTCTTTCATTATTTGTACGGCTCTACAGGCTCAGGCAAAACAGAAGTATTTTTAACCTGCGCAGAAAAGGTTATAGAGAAAGGAAAAAGCGTAATATATTTAGTACCGGAAATCGGTTTAACGCCACAGGTTATAGAAGCAGTTGTTGAACGCTTTGGAAATACAGCAGCAGTTTTGCATTCAGGACTTACTCCCAGCCAGAAGCTTAGTGAATGGAAGCGAATCCTTAAGGGAGAAGCAAAAATTATTGTAGGTGCAAGAAGTGCCTGCTTTGCACCAACTCATTCACTGGGTTTGATTATAATTGATGAAGAGCACGACTCAAGCTATAAGTCAGGTTCATCACCGCGATACCACGCAAGACAGATTGCAATGAAAAGATGCAGCTCACATAAGATTCCACTTTTAATGGGCTCAGCAACACCTTCTGTAGAAGCCTGGCATTCAATGAATAACGGTTCTATAAAAAAACATGTCTTAACGAAACGCCTTGCAGGAGGGGCCGTTCCTCAAATTAAAGCCATAAACTTAAGCCTTGAGAAAAACAATGATTCAAGCATATCCAGAGAATTAGAAGAAGAAATAAATAAAACACTGGCCGAAAAAAAACAGACTATACTTTTTTTAAATCGAAGGGGCTTCACTCACTTTTTCAGATGCTTCAGCTGCGGCTATGAATTAAAATGCAAGAACTGTTCTGTCAGCATGACATACCACAAAAGCCAGAACAGATTAAAGTGTCATTACTGCGGATACAATATCCAGCCACCACAGCAGTGTCCTGAGTGTTCATCCCTTGATGTAGGCTATTCAGGCTTCGGAACAGAATTTATTGAAAGCGAAGTAAAAGCGAAATTTCCGCAGGCAAGAACAATTCGAATTGATACGGACAATATCGCAAACAGTAAAGAGCTTAAAGAAAAGCTGGAAAAATTTAAGAACGGCGAATACGACATTATGCTAGGAACACAAATGGTTGCAAAGGGCTTGAACTTTCCGAACCTAAAGCTTGTTGGTGTAATTCTTGCAGACACTTCCCTTCATATGCCTGATTTCAGGGCAAATGAAAAAACCTTTGCACTAATCACACAGGTTGCAGGCAGAGCAGGAAGATTTTTCCCCGACGGCAAAGTCCTAGTACAAAGCTACAGTCCTGACAGGGAACCAATTGCTAAGGCAGTAAATAATAAAATCGAAGAGTTCTATGAAAACGAATTAAAACAAAGGCAGGCCTTAGGCTTTCCTCCATACACGAGGCTTTTGCGTTTAGTATTCCGCTCCCAGGTTCCACAAAGTGCTTATTTAGCTGCTGAAAACGCCATGCACATTCTTGAAAAAAATGCGTTGAATGATGTTGAACTTCTGGGCCCGGCAGAATGTCCTGTTTCAAAAGTAAATAATTCCTACCGCCACCAGATTCTCATGAGAAGCTTAAGCGTTAAAAGCATGATTGAAAGCGCTAAAAAATTAATCTGGGGATACAAGTGTCCGAATAATGTTTACATTGAAGTTGATGTAGATCCTGTAAGCCTTTTGTAAATTCTAAAACTAAACGTGACGGCGGATTCCATCAAATTTTATTTTATACAGAAACAGTCCTTCAGGCGGTGCTGTAGGTCCTGCAAGACTTCTTTCCTGCGCATTTAGTATCCTTGCAAAATCATCCTTGCCAAAACCCTTTTTATCCAAATCAATAAAAGTGCCTGTTAAAGAGCGGACCATTTTCCACAAAAAAGCATTGGCTTCAATTTCAAAAACTAAAAGCGAAGGATTATTCTCATCATAATAAAAATCACAATTATCTATGTAGCGGTTAAACGAAAGCGATACATCTCCGGCAGCAGCAAAAGTTTTAAAATTCATTTCACCGTGCAATACATGTGCCATTTCCTTTAGGTTTTGCAGATTCGGCCTGTGTTTTATATACCACACAAAGCGGCTGTCTTTAGCAAAGGGCGGAGTTTCTACCTGCATAAAATATCTGTAAACCCGGCTTGTTGCATTGAATCTGGAGCTGAATTCCATGGGAACTTCTTCTGCATCCATAATCCTTATATCTTTCGGGAGGTAACCATTTAAAGCCTTAACATAAGAAGGGGCCGGAATTGAATCGTAGGGAGATATAAAGTTTGCTGCCTGACCAAAGGCATGTACCCCACTGTCTGTCCTTCCTGAGCCTGTTAAAGCGATATCGGATTTAAGCATTTTTTTTAGTACAGTTTCTATTTCACCCTGAACAGTTCTTACGGCATTTCCCTTGTCTGACTTATCCTGACGCTGCCAGCCGCAAAAATCAGTTCCATCGTATGAAACAGTAAGTAGAATATTTTTCATTTTCTAGTCGTCGCTAAAAATATTGTTAGAAGAAAGTTCTGCCGAAAGCTTATCGTATAAAGAACGGGCAACTTCCAGTAAAGGTCCCGGCTTATTTTTACTTGATTTACCGAGTCCGAAAATTCTTGCGATTGCTTTTTTATATTCATCAAGTTTTTTCAGGCGCAATTCTTCATTCTGTTTCTGGCCGTATTTATACTCAAGTAAACTGCACAAATAAATTACACCGTCATAGCCGTAGTTTTTATCTGTATCGGGACCAAAGTTATTTACAACTTCAATTGATTCAATTCTTCCGGTTTCATTGATTAAAGTCTGCTGATAAAAGAACAAGGCTTTTCTGTAAAAAATTTCTGCGACTTCACTAAAGTTGTGATCGGGACAAACTTTATCTAAATCCTTACACAGCCAGGCAAGACGCAGACAAATCATTCCACGCTTAAAGGTTGGAGCATAACCGGTGTCAACCTGCTCATAGCAAAGTAAAGCAAGATAATACATTGCAGCTCCATCATATAAAGTACGCTGATGTTTTAAATTGTAATATGGAAAAATATTTTCAACCTTTTGCTTACGGCTTTCTTCATCGCTGTTTATTCGCTGAATCGAAGGAGCATCGTGTATGTCAGACAAATCCTTCCAGAGAAGCGCGCCGTGACACTTTGGACAGCAGCCGATATCATAAATCAATGGATAAATGCGGCCAAATTTTTTAGAAGGCTCAAAAATACGGTGAAGTTCATCAGTTAAATTACCTGCAATCATTCTACCGCCACCCTTGTGCATAACTTCCTGATCAAATTCTTTACCGCAAAACGGGCAGCGGAATTTTTCCTTTGCCCAATATGAAATAGAACCTTTTTTCTGTTCGCCATCAGCAGATGGATCACGATAATAACTAAAAGCCATTTATAATTCCTCTCCCAAACTTTCTATGACAACATAGGCAATTGCATATTCTTTTTCATGACTTAATGATAAATGAACTTTACATTTACCGCAACGCTTTTCTATATAAGAATCTAATTCTGCAGAAAAATGAAACTCAGGTTTTCCCAATTCATCATTTAAAACAGAAATATCAGCTAAATCAAAATTCCTTACCCCAGTTCCAAGTGCTTTAGAAAAAGCTTCTTTACAGGCGAATCTTCCTGCAAAAAACTCTGCCTTTTTCAAAACCGATTTACATTTTTTTTCCTGCGCATTAATTTCTTCTATAGAAAAATACCTGTTTATAAAATCCTGATTTTCACAGCTGGAAATAAACCTGTCTATTTTTACGATGTCACAACCAATTCCAAAAATCATTCAGCATCCTTCAAATTAATTTCATCTGTTTCTGCAAGAGGTTCTGTATCTTCATGCTCTTCTTCGATTAAAGAAAGTTTTATAGTCGCACTGGATATGCTCTGCGTAACAAGTTTAGTTGAAAAAGGATAATTAACAATAACCGGTAAAGTAATTTCTCCCTCGCTTTCAATTTCAGCGCAGTCAACAAAAACTTTTATTTGTGAAAGATTTAGTTTTTCTATATCAACTACACTGCCCTCTAAAGTTAAATCGATAAAATAAGGCTCAGAAATAACTTCCAGATTACTCCTTAAGTTTTCAACTACAACAGGAACAGAAGTAAATCTCTTTATCTGGTTTAAGCTTTTTATTTCAACATAAACTTCGTAAGGAGAAGTTTCTTCGTACTTTATAAAGGAATTCAAATTTACAAGAGACACTTTTTGAGTTACGTCTTTTACTGCAGCATTTATACTGACAGGACTTGTTGTAACGCTTTCAATTTTTTCTACCTGCGACTTTGGCCCTATAACACCCACAGAATCCGGATTGATTTTATTTACAACCATTTCATAGCCATATGCAGGAGAACCGGTAATGGAAGGTTTAACGGGAACATATGAAATAATCTTCTGCTCGAGTTTAAGCTTTATATTATCAGGCTTGCAGGAGATTTCTAAAGGATCCATTTCAAGCAAACGCTCAGCACATTCTACCATTACACTCAATTCAACTTCGCCTTCATCAACTATAGAAGAAATATCAACATAAACCTTAAAGTCATTTTCTGAAATCGAAGCAAGATGTTCTGCCTTTCCCCTTACAGAAACTTTAATAAATTTATATGGCGTTAAATCGCTGCAGACTATCAAATTGCCGTTCTGTTTTATCTCAAGCGGAACAATATAATTTTTATGATCCAGAGAAGCAATCACATGAAAAACATAAATTAAAAGTGCAATAACAATACAGATTATTTTCACTTTCCAGTTGTTCATTATTTTTTGAAAAAATTTATTTATGTTCATCTATAGTGTCCTCTATTTTTTGTGCATCTGGAGTAATTTCCAATTGAGTCTCAAGAATATGAGTTACTTCTTCAAGCGATAAATCATAATGAAGCATTGAATCGTAAGCCAGACTGTAAGCACCAGTTTCTTCACTGACTACCAGGACTACGCTGTCACTTACTTCACTTAAACCCAAAGCGGCTCTGTGGCGGGTTCCGAAGGTTTTTCTGATATCGTATTGCTCGCTCAAGGGCAAAAAGCAGCCGGCAGCAAGTAATTTTCCGCCCTGTATAAAACAGGCTCCATCATGCAAAGGTGTGTCGTGTCCGAATATTGTTACTAAAAGACTTGATGAAAGCTCTGCATTTATTTTTGTGCCGGTTTCAATAATATCATCCAGCTTTGTATGGCGTAAGAAAACTGCAAGCATTCCCCTCTTTTGTCTGGAAAGAACTTCTGCGGCAATTAAAACTGAATCGACATAAGTATGCTTTGTTCTTTTACTGAATGCAAACCAGTTCGCCTGTCCCAGCTTTAAGAAAACTTTTCGCATTTCCGGCTGAAAGACAATCGCAAAAACAATAAAGATTACCGGAGCAACTAAATTGAAAATCCATAGGAGTGTCTTTAAATTCAAAATGACAACAACGGCATAGGCTATTAAAATAATTATTGCAGCACGAATTAACTGCATGCCGTTTGTTTTAGTTATAAGTTCATAGGCTTTATAAAGTAAAAACGCAAGAATAATTATATCCAGAAATGGACCGGCAAAATCATATATTTTCAAAAGGTTTTCAACATTTCTCAAAACGAACCCCGCTAAAAACTAATCAACGAACTTTCTATAAATGATTTTAACACGGACATTGTGTCACGACAAGAAGCAACATCGTGAACCCTAAGCATACTGGCTCCCTTTAATACGCTGAGAAGATTAGCCGCTAAAGTACCGCTTTCCCGCTCTTCAACATTTTTTCCCGTCATCTGTCCAATGCAGGTCTTCCTTGAGAGGGCCATCAATACAGGATATTTTCCCCCGCACAGTTTATAAGGAGAAGCAATAAGCTTTTTATTTTCTTCCAGGTCTTTTGCAAAACCAATTCCAGGATCCAGCCAGATTTTTTTATCTTCTATGCCAAACTTTTTTGCATACAAAATTCTTTCTGAAAGATATAAGCTTACTTCACTGACAACATCATTATAGGAAGTATTTTTTTGCATAGTCGAAGGAACTCCCCTTTTGTGCATTAGAATTACGGGGATTTTTGTTTCTGCAGCAAATTCTGCCAGCGGATTTTTTCCATCTATATCACTGTCTTCCAGGGCACTTACATCATTTAAAATATCAGCGCCTTCTTCGTACATTACTTTCATTACATTAGTTTTTCTTGTGTCTATGCTGACTGGAATATTTGAATTTTTCCTGATTTCTTTTATTACGGGCATCAAGCGGTTTAATTCTTCTTCTTCACTGACATACTCGCTTCCGGGCCTTGTGGATTCGGCACCCAAATCTAAAAGGTCAGCGCCTTCATCAATCTGCTTTTTTGCTAAATCAACTGGATTTAACTTCTGATTGTAAAAGCTGTCGGGAGTGCAATTTACGATTCCCATAATTATTGCAGGATTTTCAACACATAAAACTCTGTCTTTTAAGTACAATTCTTTTTTGCAAACCATAAATATTATTTCTCCAGAAGTGATAATGCACTCATTGAAAGCTGATTAGAACTTAACCCTACCGATTCCAGAATCTGCTCGCGGCTTCCGTTTGCAACAAAGGAATCAGGGAAGGCCTTAACAAGAACTTTTGTTTTCTCTGTATTTTTATTCGTCTTAACAAGTCTTTCCAAATCTCTTGAAATGCCTCCAAGTGCAACTCCATCTTCTGCAAAAATAATTGCATCGTACTTCTGTGCAAGCGAAAGGAAATATTCTGAATCAAACGGCTTTATAAAACGCAGGGTATAAATATCTGCTACAACGCCTTTTATTAAAACCGAACGGGCAGCAGTAATTACTTCTGAAAACAGGCTTCCTGTACAGACAAATAAAACTTTTTTGACTTTATTTTCATCATTTTCTGAGATAAGGCTTGTGGCGAAATCACTGTGACTCAAAAAGCAGCCTCTTCCTTCTACAACTGCACTTTGAAATGCTTCGTGCTCTGAAGGACAGGAACTTTTTGGCCAGCGGATTACTACTGGTTTATTTGTATTTTCAACAGCCCAGTCCAGGCAGAGATTCAAATCTTCTTTACTTGAAACTGACATCATTACTAAATTTGGAACGCCCTTTAATAATGAAATATCAAATATTCCCTGATGAGTTTCACCGTCACTTGGAACTGCACCTGCCCTGTCTAAAGCGATTACAACATGCCTGTTCTGCAAAGCAACATCTTCTATAATCTGGTCGATTGAACGCTGAATAAAGGTTGAATAAATTGCAACTACAGGAATACAGCCGCCGCAAGCAAGACCACCTGCAAAAGTTACAGCGTGTTCTTCTGCAATTCCTACATCATAAAAACGGTTTTTAAATTTTCTTGAAAATGATGCCAGACCTGTGCCTTTTGACATAGCAGCAGTTATTGCACAAACCTTTGGATTTTTTTCACCAAGCTCAAGCATTTTATTACTGAATGATTCTGTAAAACTTAAAGTGTCAAATTTTTCTACAAGACCGTCACTGATATTAAACGGCCCAACCCCATGAAACGATTCAGGATTATTTTCTGCCGGACTATAACCGCGCCCCTTTTTTGTTACAACATGAACTACAACTGGCTTCGGGATTTTTTTTACGCGCTCAAATACATATTCCAGCTGCCTGATATTATGACCGTCTAAAGGCCCTACATATTCAAAGCCAAGATCTATAAACAAATTGTTAGTAAGAAAAAGTCCTTTTAAACCTCTCTTGAACCTAAAAATGAATTTTCCAAGATTTCGGTTTACATACGGAATCATATCTACAGCCTTATCAAACTTATGCTTAAAGCTCTGATAAGAAGGAGTCATTGTAAGTTTAGAAAGATATCGCGAAATGGAACCCGTGTTTTTACTTATGGACATCTGGTTATCATTCAGGACAACAATTAAATTTTTATCCAGATTTCCTGCATGACACAAACCTTCAAAAGCAAGTCCCCCGGTTAAAGCTCCGTCTCCAATAACTGCAACAACTTTATCGTTTCGTCCCTGTAGATTCCACGAAGCTAAAAGTCCCAAAGCTGATGAAATGGAAGAAGAAGCATGACCTGCATCAAAATAATCATGGGAACTTTCTGTAATGCGAGTAAATCCTGAAATGCCGTCTTTTAATCGAAGCGAAGGAAATTTTTTATATCTGCCTGTTAAAAGCTTGTGAACATAGCACTGATGGCTTACGTCCCAGACAATAGCATCCTGAGGACTGTTAAAAACTCTGTGCAATGCAATCGTTAATTCTACAACGCCCAGATTACTTGCAAGATGTCCGCCATTTTTTCCAATTACTTCTATAATTTTTGTGCGTATTTCTTTTGCTAACTGAGGTAATTGTTTTTCATTAAGCTTCTTCAAGTCTTCTGGAGAATCAATTGTCTGTAGAATCAATTTTACTTCCTTAGGATTAATATTAGCATTTTTTCTTCATTATAAACAGATATAAAAAAAGACCGCAGTAAATTAACCACGGTCCCACAATAAACTAAATCACAAGCCTACTTTGACTTATGTCTGTTTCTTCTAAGCTTCTTCTTTCGCTTATGTGTCGCTATCTTTGCGCGCTTTCTTTTCTTTCCACAAGGCACGATAGAACTCCTTATTTGTAATTACAAAGAATATTATCTTTTTTTTTGGATTTTTGGTCAATACTGTTGAAAAAAAAGTTTTGTGTTTATATCGGTTCCAAAAAGGTTTCCGCTCCCAGAAAAGACAGTCTGCTTTTCTTCGCGCTACAACCTTTTCGAAGCAGCTCTCAAACAAATTTCAAAACTTTCACTAAAAGTTTTTTTTTCACCAACACATCTCTTGTGAATTCAATGACTTCCGCAGATATCAACACTAGCTTATGGAATCGACATTTAAAGCGTGCGAGAAAGATTAGGGGTTTGGGGGAAAGAAAACCGCGCTTCGCAAGTAGTGGTTGTCGTTCCCCCAAAAAGCTTTTCTTCGCGTTACAACCTTTTTGAAGTCTTTCTCAAATAAAACACAAAACTTTCACTATAAATCCAAAAGAAATTTATTTAAGAATAACAACCCTTCTTCATTCAAGGCATAAAATGTTTTGCCGTTATCATTGTATTTGTATGCAAGATTATTTTTACTGAAATCCTTCCACACGCCTTTTTCTTCACCAAGCCTTCGGGAAATATTTCCTTCCCACTCTAATGAAGCAAATCTTTTTTCATAAGTTTCAGCACAAACGCCTTTCAGGGAACGAAAGCCCATCATTAAGTATTCAAGTTCCAAATCCGAATCAGATAGAATTTCTTTTTCAATGACTGAAGATAATTTTTCATCAATTTCGTGAATTGAAGCTGCATTTTCTTCTATACATTCATGTGTATATTTATTCCAGAAATTTTCATAAAGCGAAATATTTTTTGTATTAGTCCATCGCAAGCCAGAAAAGTTTTCGCAAGTTTCTGACGGCATAATTCCCGGTGCG
>JAEELR010000203.1 GCA_016282835.1 Treponema sp.
ACCTCCGGATTCGTACGCTGGTCTTCATCATTAATATACAGACGAAGATTTTCAAGCATCTTCTTATATCCGTCTGCCAGAAAATCCTCAAGTATAGCAAGAGATTTTTCATTTACTTCATCAAAGCGTGCTGTAAAATTTTCCAGGGCTTTTGATTTGTATTCTTCGAGTTCTTTTTCCTTATTAGACATAATAAGGATTATAACAGATAAACTCTCCTAATATTCGGCTTGTGAATTTTTCACAGAATTTTACGTAAATAATCATTTCTAAGTCATGAGATAATGTTTTCAAATATAAATTAAATTATTGAATGAGAGGTATAGCCATGTTTAATTATGAAATTGATGAAGATAGTCTTGATAAAAAGTTTGCAGACGAAGTTGATGACGATGAAGAGTTCGAAGAAGAAGACAATGATGAAACTGCTGAAGAAGTAGATGAGGACGAAACTGATGAGGAAGTTGATGACGATGAAACTGCCGAAGAAGTAGATGAGGATGAAACTGACGACGAAGTCGATGAAGACGGAACTGCTGAGGAAGAAGACGATATTTTTGATTTATCAAAAATATCTAAACAAACAAAGAATATATTATCAAAACTGATGAATAAATTCATACAATAAAAGATCTAGGCTGGAGGTGAATAATGTCAGGATATTGTTCTTATTGTGGTAGATACTATGAGGGATATGGAGATTTTTGTAGTAAAGCTTGTCAGCGTAAATACGCAGAAAAACAATATGCAGAAGAGCAGGCAAAACACAACAGGGAACTTGCAGAGGAACAAGCTAGACACAACCAGGAATTAGCAGAAGAGCAAGCCAGACGCAATGCAGAGAATGCAAGACGCATAGAACAATCTAATGCAGAGACAGTTGAAGCCTATCGAGAGATGATGATAATGCAGCATGAGATGGAGGCTAAGCGCATTGTAGCTGAAGAATTAAAAAAGACTCAGATGCGTGAAGCAGAGATTGAAAAAACTAACTGTTCCTTGTTTGGTACAAAAAAGAATGGATTCCGACACCGCCTGGCAGAAAATGGATTTTATGAGTTCAAGCTTGGTGGATGTGCAGTTTCTGATTTTGCAGGAGGAAGTGAAACCTGTAAAGATAGTAAAGCTACCTGCAAACTAACGGTCGGTTCTTTAATAAATAAAACGCCCAAAGGAGCCGGTTGTCTTTTCTTCGGATTGATATTCTTACCAAAGGGGACAAAGACACCTTTTAAAATTGCAACAGCAGAGAAGACCGGTCTTGATTTTTGGGGTTACACAGACATAAGTATTCCTTATATTGCACATTTTCTTAGACTGAAACGAATATATGAATCAGAGTGCTTTACACTTAAAGCAAATGAAGACATAGAAGAAGATCGTGATTTTAAGCTTCACCGCACTGACACCTCTCTTCCACCTGGAGAATACGACATATACGTAGTGCTGCATGAAGAAATCGAAAATGGAAATAAGCCTCGCGTAGCATGGTGCAATGCTGGTTCTCATATTACACAAGACGAACATTTACAAGAGATTGAATCTAAAAGCGGCAAAATTGCAAAAATAGATGATATAACACAATTCGGTTCACCTGCCTGCAAAATTGAAAAAAATGGTATAAGGGCTAATGGCCAGCAGCAGATAGATATAACTCTTGATAGAAAATTTTCCCTGAAAGGCAAAAACGCACCGGCAGAATTGTGGATGCGTCTATATCTTACAGATGTAGAATCAGGTTCGGAATATAAATCAAAGGCTACAAAAAACTTTACCTTGGGTGCAGACGGAATATATGCACCTTATATCGATACTGATGAAAAACTAAAGATTCCTTTTACATTTGATGATGATATACCTGAAGGAGTGTATGATGCGAAAATTAAACTTTATGAATTAAAAGCTGCAAACGGAAAAGGAAGTAACGTCGGAGAAGCAACAGCTACTTATTTTAGCAAAAAGAACTATGGCTATGATATTGTTGTGCTTAATGGTGAGGATATCAGCAATGAGTTCAAAGGATTGCGAAAAATCGGTAACAACGGAAAAGAAAACAATATTGAGATAGAAAATGCCAGCTACAGCCTTGAAGGAAACAAAGCAACAGTAAAAATAGGAAAATTAAGAAACGCTGGAAGCGAACCGACAGGCTCTTTACGAATTAGATTAGAGTTTATATTGCCAGATGATAAGATTCATATCGGCGGAAAGTTCTACAAAAATCACCTGGAAGGCGGACTATATTATTCCAATATTAACGAAACAATTGATTGTTCAATACCAGCTGAATATAATGACGATACTTCATTACGTATTTCAGTGTACGAACTAAGCGGAAATAAAAAATGGGTAAGATTAAACCATTATGATTTCCTAAGTGTAAACAAGGCAAAAGAAGAAAGAAAAAACAAAGCCAGACAAGCAGAACTTCGAGCAGAAAATGAGAAAAAGGAAGAGAAACGGAGAAAAAATTCAGAATTTGATGGAAAAGTACATTTATTGCCTTTTATAATTCTGTTCAGCGTACCTCTTTGGTTTGGATTTTTTACTGGTTTTTCAATGTTTTTGATAATTGATTTATTATGGTGCGGATTTTGTGTATTCAAACTGTGTACTAGCCGTAGGCCGTTAATTTTTAGGTTTTTGCCTGATAAAATAGACATTATTGCAGATGCTCTTATTCCGTATACTGCCATCCTTGCTATCGCTCGAATGTTTGATGCACTAATTTGTTATTTTATAATTGTCGCAGTTATGGTAATGGTTGCATTTTTACTAAAATTCTTATTAAAAATAAGAACTAAAATTATAATGATCTTAGGCTACGCCCTTTGTGCAGCAGCCTTTATCGTGCCTTTAGTTTTAAGTTTTGTATCTTAATTCAAGAGGATTATGAAGAAAAAAACTCGCAATTGTATTTTACTCTTAGTTATTCTAGGCGCTGTAGTTTATTATTTCGATATTAATCCGCGCGAATTATTTTCTACCATCCGAACTGTTTGTGTAGATAATTTAAGTTCTCTTTTTCCCGATATAAGAGGACAGTTTGAAAATATTAACACACAAATAAACAGTGAGATTGTAAAAAACAGTACTGCTCATGAAATTATTTTAAAAACTCAAGAAGCAAAAAAAATTGCATCTTCCCGTTTAAAAGGCACCTGGCTTAAGACAAAAAAATTAACTTTGAAGTATGGTATAAATTTAGATAATGTTTTTTTTCTTTTCAAAAATAGATTTAAATATATAAAAAGAGGTAAAACAGAACACAACGAAAGTCCCTATTATCTCTTTGATTTTCAGAATATGAGCATAGAAGAGATCTCATCCTTGCGGCAGAGTTTTATAGATTATAGTCTCAGCTTAAGAGGAATTCCATATGTTCTAGGTAGTGATATTCCAGAAAGAGGTTTAGATTGTTCTTCGTTTGTTCAGTATTCAGCAAGAAACGGATGTAATATAGTACTTCCACGCACCGCACGCCAACAATATATCTCTGCTGAAAAGATTACTTTCTCAGACATAGAACCTGGAGATCTTTTATTTTTTCGAGCGTATGGAAGAATTGACCATGTCGGTATATATCTTGGAGTCTATGATGGAGAAGGCATCTTAAAAGGAAGAAAAATTTTTATTAACGCGGCTAGTGAAGGACCTCGAACAGGTGTTGTAATAAGTGCTTTAGATGAGCCATATTGGAAAAAACACTTTAATTCTTGTGGACGCATTATTCCATCATCTAAAGAAATTGTTGAAGCTTCAATTTTAAAAGAATAGAACAAAGAGTTTATTTATGAAAAACTCCACAAACTTACATTTTAGCGCTATACTTTATAATATGCCTAAGCCTCTTCGAACTCTTATAATCTGTATTATCGCAGAAATTTTGAATTTCCTTACCTGTGATCTTTTTTATCATGTACTTAATATTCCGCTGTTTTTTGACACCATCTGGACTGTGGCAGTTGTATTTTATTGCGGGCTCCTTCCAGCTCTTTGCGTTGCCATCGGATATAATCTTATAAACTCACTTATGTGGATTTGCGGAGAAGGAGTTTCTGATCCATTCATTTTCTTTTACACAATCTGTGGCATTTTGATTGTGCTTTCTACCTGGCTCTTTGCCCGCAGAAAAGAAGAGTTTAGAATTTCTCCGGCAATCACAATTTTATATCTGGTTCTCATTGCCCTGCTCTCTTCTTTGTGTACAATTATTTCAAGCGGAATAATCGATTACTTCCATTACATTTATTATGACGTTCCCGATATGATGAATCCTATTAAGACCTTTACCGAGTCTTTTGTGAATCATCGCTTTAGTCTGCTTCTTTCATGTATTCTGGCTCAGATTCCAATTTCTTTTGCCGACCGCTGTATTGCGACTTTCGCAGGCTATGGAATTTACCGGCTGGCAGAACGGCTCATAAACAGAAGGCAAAAATGAATCATACACAAACAATAGAAGAACTCGAGCACATCATTCAGAATTACATAACTGTTTTTATTGTTTTTGATATTCTTTTTTTTCTGATGATTTTTGCATGCGTGCTGATTTTAATCCGCTTTCT
>JAEELR010000204.1 GCA_016282835.1 Treponema sp.
AATTTAATCTGACGATCGAGGTAAACTTTTTCAGTTTCCTTAATTCTGAGCACAACCTTCGCCTGCCTCCAAGTCCCGTCAGACTTAGAGTACCACTTTATTTTCTTTGATTAAATCATAGCTATATGACAGGTGGTTTCGAAGGGCGTTCTTGTTGGGAGCTTGTTTTAATTTGTTTGAGAAAGGACACATTTTTGACAGTTATTTGTTGAAACTCGGCATTGCCCCAGGGTTAAAAATTTTTCTTAAAATAAAATAAAATTTTTCTTGACGGCGTAAAAATTCAATGATAGAATTTTCTTATTAGTTCAGAACGAACTAAAAATATTTTCAAATAATTAAGGAGTTATTATGAAAAAAATTATTGCTGGTCTTGCTGTTTTAGCAATGGGTGCTTGTGTATTTGCTGGAAGCTTGTCTTTAACTGTTGATGCTATGGCACAGTATAGTAATGGTAACTGTTCATTTGTTGATGATGATGCTGAAGGCTTGAGAGTTGGTATTAACGATGACGGTTTCCTCCTCGAAATGGGTGGTTCTTATGAATCTGCTTCTGGAGGAGCATCATTCAGAATTAGAGATTACAGACTGAGTTATAAAGATTGGTTTAGAATGGACCGCTGGGATGTTCATTTTAAACCTGCTGACTGGGTAAAAGTTGGTATGGGAAATTATCCTATTGAACTTTTCTGTGAATCAGTTAAATGGGAACCAATTTGTGGTGCAGGTATGTTTGAATCTGCTTCACCAAAAATCTATTCAGAATTCTATCCTACAGGTGAATTAACATTAGGTTTAGGTTTCCTCGGTGCAGGTCCTGATTTCTATAAATCAGCTACAGCTTATGCTCAGTACAGCATTCCAATGGTTGGACGCATGGCATTCGAAGTTGAAATGAGTGATGATTATGGTGTTATTCAGGATTTCGGTCTTGGTGAAGCAATGAGAGTTGGTTACCAGTTTGAATATAACGGAACAGATAATCTTGACTTAATCTTTGGTGTTGCTCCTGTATTCGGATTTAGAGAAGGAGAAGACTTCAAGTTTGTACAGTTAAGATTTGACTTGTTCGCATCATTTACTGCTGATGCATTCGCAGTTGAAGCATACAATGCATTCACTCTTCCTGGTTCAGATGAATTTGGAAAAATTGGTGATCGTTTCGGTGTTAAAGCATCTTATGCAATCAACGATGTTCTTACTCCATGGTTCAGAGCTAACTTCCTCTACAACTACTCAGCTTCTTGGGGCTTCGGCTACAACTGGGGTACTGTAGGATATGCTGAAGGTATGGGTCTTGTTGTAGAAGCAATGTTAGGATTTAACCTTGGTAACGGTGTAGCTGGTGACTTTGGTGTTGAAGTTGACTACAAAGAAGGTGTTGATCTTGGCTGGAGAATTCCACTCCACGTTTACATTGGATTCTAATCTGACTTAATCAGTCGGTAAAAACCTGTCATTCCGAACTCGTTTCGGAATCTGTATGTGTACAGACCCTGAAACAAGTTCAGGGTGACAAAAATAAACTCAGGGTATTCGTACTCTGAGTTTTTTTGTTTTTAAAGCATGAGAAGTGTGGTGGTTGAGTTCATCGAAACCACGACCGTGTTTAAACCCTTTCAGGTGGTTTCGATACGGCTCCGCCTACTCAATCACCGCGTTATTCTCGCAAGCAATGTGGTGGTTGAGTTAATCGAAACCACGTGTTTCACTATAAGCATTTATACTGTCACAGGTGGTTGTGGGCTTTGCCCCGATACGGCTGTGCCTACTCAACCACCGCACTATTTTTGATTCGACTAGCTCAACCACCGTATATTAAAAAAAATAAATTTACTTTTCGGTTAGTTCAAGTTAAAATATTTTATATGAGTCAAGTTTTGTCTATAAAATCTGTTATTTCTGTTGATGAAGAAAAATGCGTAAACTGTCACAGGTGTATTTCTGTCTGCCCTGTAAAATTCTGTAACGACGGCTCTTCTGGAACTGTAAAAATAAATTCCCAGTTGTGTATAGGCTGCGGAGCCTGTATTGAAGCGTGCATTCATGGTGCAAGAAAAGGAATTGATGACAGCGAAAGATTTTTTGAGGACTTAAAAAACGGTGAAAAAATTGTTGCAATTGTTGCTCCTGCAGTTGCTGCAAACTTCCACGGAAAAGATCTGGAGTTAAACGGCTTCTTAAAATCAATTGGTGTAAAAGCAATTTTTGATGTCAGCTTTGGTGCTGAGCTTACGACTCAATCCTATGTAGAAGATTTTAAGCGAAATAAAGTGCCCCTTATGATAAGTCAGCCTTGCCCGGCGTTAATCACCTACATAGAAACCTATCACCCGACATTAATTCCATACCTTGCAAAAAGTGACAGTCCTATGGCTCACACAGCAATTATGATCAGAAACTTTTATCACGAATATGATGATTATAAAATTGCAGCCATTTCGCCATGTTTTGCTAAGCGCCGCGAATTCGATGAAAATGGAACCTGTGAATACAATGTCACAATGAAGAATTTGGACAAATATTTTGAAGAGAATAATATCGATTTATCATCATTTAAAAAAATAGACTACGACAATCCTCCGGCAGAAAGAGCTGTTTTATATTCTACTCCAGGCGGCCTTATGAGAACTGCAGAACGCTTTGTGCCGGGCATTTCTACCAAAACGCACAAAATTGAAGGAAATCCGGAAGTAATAGAATATCTTGCGCATTTAGACGAGTGCTTACAGAGTGGCCAGAAACCCGAGTATATCCTTGTTGACTGCCTGTACTGCGGAAAGGGCTGTAATCAGGGTGGTGGAACAACTGCTCATTCAATAGCGCTGGATGATAAAGAAACCTTTGTTGAAAAAAGAGCAAAGGCAAGAAGGCAGAAATTAAATACAGCAAATGGACTTCAGAAAAAGCTTGCAATAAAAAAATATAACCGGCTCATAAATAAATACTGGGAAGAAAATCTGTATAATCGAAAATACACTAACAGGGATGAAATTTTTAAGCAGTATATAAAGGAGCCTTCTCAGGAAGATTTAGACAGAATCTTTCATAAAATGGGAAAAGACACTGAGCAGAAAAGAATGATAAATTGCCGCGCCTGTGGTTACGATTCGTGTCACCAGATGGCTGTTGCGATTTATAATAATTTGAACAGGGAAGAAAACTGCCATTTCTATGTTCACGACCGTGCAGTTTCCCTAAAAGAAGAATTTAAAGTGGAGCTTTCCGGTTCCGTTTCTAAAGTTACAAATGAAAGCGTTGAAATTTTAAGAACTACAGAAAAAGATATGTCTGTTTTGCTTTCAAACACAGATGGAATGGTAAAGTATGTAGAAGAATCTTCAACGGCTGTAGAACAGATGATTGGTAACGTTCGCTCTATTGCCGAAGTAATTGAAAATAATTTCGAAACAGTAAAGGCTTTGGAAAACGCTACACGCACCGGTAGAGCAAATCTTGGTGAAGTTACAAAGCTTGTTTCTGTAATCGAAGAAGAATCGCGCTCCCTAATTGATATGGGACACATGGTAGGCCAGATTGCAAACCAGACAAATTTACTTGCAATGAATGCCGCTATTGAAGCTGCCCATGCCGGAAAAGTTGGTTCCGGATTCGCTGTTGTTGCTTCTGAAATCAGAAAGCTCGCCGAAGATTCAAGCAAGCAGTCCGTTAAGATTGATGAAACGCTTGAACACATAAAGGAATTGATTGACAACGCCTTCGATAAAACTGCCCAGGCACAAAATGAATTCTCGAATGTTGTTTCTTTAACTGATGATGTAAAGAATCGTGAAACAGAGATTAAATCTTCTATGCAGGAACAAAATGACGGCGGTAAAAAAGTATTGCAGGGCCTTGAGCTTATGAAAAAAGGCGTTGATTCCGTTATGACCGCCGCAAAAGAACTTCAGGAAAATACCGACGAAGTAATTGTACAGATAAGCAATATTCATTTGTAATTCGTAAAGCCTATGGCGGTCGCCCTCGCCAGCAATGTGGTGCTGAACTCGCAGGGTCTGTGGTGGTTGAGTTTATCGGGGCAAAGCCCTCCACCACGTGTTTCACCATAAACATTTATACCATTTCCGGTAATTTCGATACGGCTCCGCCTACTCAATCACCGCATTATTCCTGATTCGCCTACTCAATCACCTCGTGTACTCGCCAGCCATATGGTGCTCAACCACCGCATTATAATCATCCCATAAAATCATCCAAATGCCCCAAAATGAATTTGAAGTTTTGTTATTTTGCTTTATAATAAAAATAATATATGTGGAATTATATTTATGGAGGTAACACTTTGAAAAGACTATTTAATTCATTTTTAGTTTTATGTTTATGTTTTTCATTCCTGACAGGTTGTCCTCAACAAACAGACAGCGGTTCTACAGCTGAAAGCGGTACAACTACTGTCAAACCTGGTACAAATCCTGGTACAAATCCTGGTACAAACCCAGGTACTAATACTGGCACAGATCCTGTTTTAACATCTCCGGAAGATGTTGTTGTTGCTGCTTATATTTCAATGTGGGGTTGTTATGATCCTAAAAAGGGAAAGAGCAGAGCCTGGAAACTGGATGATATAAAGGGCGAAGAGCTTACAGATTTAATTCTTTCATTTGCAGAAATTGATGATGAAGACCATACAACTTTAGACACTAGAGAAATTGATGATTATGAAGAAGCTATAAATGACGTGCACGCAAAATATCCTAACCTCAGAATTAACGTTGCAATCGGTGGTGCTTCAGAAGGAATTGATGATTTTGTTGCAATGGCTAAAGATTCAGCTTTGAGAGCAACTTTTGTTAATAATGTAAAAGACATGCTTGATTCAAACCGGGCATTTTCTGGAATTGATATTGACTGGGAATATCCGGGATACAAAGGTTCTAAAGCGGAAAGACAGCAGGATATTGAAAACTATATTACGCTTTTGAATGAATTAAGAACAATGCTTACTGCTTTAACAAAGAAAACAGGCATTACTTACAGGCTGACAACAGCACTCCCTGCAGACAGAGAAAATATTACATCTAATATTGTTGAGATTGTAAAACCTCTGGATGCTATTAACGTAATGATGTACGACTATGCAGGTGCATGGAGTTCTGAAACAGGTCATAACGCTCCTACAAACAGAATTAAAGCTGATATGCAGAAGTATATTGACGCCGGCTGTCCTGCTGAAAAATTGATTATGGGAATTGCTTTCTACGGCCAGATGTGGGACGAAATAGAAGAAGGCTCTTCTCACGGCTTAAATGTTGGATTGACAAAAAGTTATAAGGATTGCGGAATTGAGTATTCTAAGATTAAGAACTTCTTAAAAGATAATTCATGGACACGCTACTGGGATAAAGACCAAGATTGTCCTTACCTTTACAATAAAAATGAACAGACATTCATTTCTTACACAGATCCAGAACAGATAAAGCTTTTGTGCGATTATTCATTGGCAAAACAGCTTGGCGGTGTAATGACCTGGGAATACGGCCAGGATATGACCTGCGAGCTTCTGGATGCTATGTATAAGGATATTACCTTGAAAGACAGCAATCAGCAGGGTAATCAAGGCGGCGAAAATGGCGGTGAAAACGGTGGCAGTGGAAGTGAAGGACCTGCTGCAAATATTGATTCATTCGCTAAATGGGCTGCAGGAACTGGTGAAGAAGTTGATGGTAAACTTGCAGTATATGATGTAGCTGATCTTCAGGCACTTTCTGCATATGTAAATGCCGGAAATACACTTGCAGGAAAAACAATCGTTCAGAAAGCAGATATTACAATTAACGCTTCTGTACTCACTGCAGATTTCAAGGAGCCGGATGAAGGAGATAATTGTACACCTGCTCCAGGCTTGGTAAACCTTGATTCAATTGGTAAAAAAGGTAAGCCATTCTGTGGAACTTATGATGGAAATAATAAGATTATTCAGGGTCTTTACATGTACCAAAGTCATCAGGGGCTTGCATTCATTGGAGAAGCTGGAGATGGAGCTGTTATTAAAAATGTAATTCTTCGCGATGCCTGCGTTATAGAAAGCAATGCATCATTAGGTGAAGATGGTGAAGATGATGACCGTTTCGGTTTACTTGTTGGCTGTTCATCTTATTCATCAGGAACAATATCTGTAGAAAATTGTATTGTTGAAGGTGTTATTGGTTCTGCGGCAGCTCGTGCTCGTGGAGATGTAGAGCCGCCAGAAGGACATACAATGTCTAGCTATCCACCATCATATGAATATGGTGCAGGAATTATGGGTGAAGTTGGTATAAAGAATGGAACTATTGTTGTTACTATCAGTAACTGTGTTGTACTTGCCAGAAATTATTCAAGTGACAGTGATAGTGCTCTTATTACTAATAAAAACCGCGTTACACCAACAATTACAAATTGTACTGCATACAATGCTGCAAGTCAGTTAGCAGAAGGAAAAGCTGCTATTGATGCTGCAGTTGCTGCTGCTCGGCAGTAATTCTAAATTGGTTTAATTTATAAGCACCATGGGACAAAAGTTCTGTGGTGCTTTTTTTTATGTGGTGGTAGTGTAAAGAATCTGCGGTGCTTGAGAAAAAACTGCGGTGCTTGAGAAAAACTGCGGTAATTGAGAAAAGAAATGCGGTGGTTGAGAAAAGAAATGCGGTGGTTGAGAAAAGAAATGCGGTGGTTGAGCTCAGTCGAAACCACCTTTGTTAGTACCCATATTTTTGAATTGATGAAACTTAAACTTTATCACTATAATCATATATGCCTATGAAAACCAAAACTATAAAAGCCTACATTTCAACCTGGGGTGTAATTGATGTAAATGGAAACGAAACAAAGTGGAGAAGTGAAGACATAAAAGCAGACCTTCTGTCAGACTTAATCCTTTCGTTTGCAACAATCAGCGAAAAAGATTTTTGTACATTAGATCTAAATGAAGTTCCTGATTATTTTGATGAAGTACAAAAATTAAAAGCAGATTATAAAAGTCTTGATGTGTGCTTAGCCATTGGTGGTGGGGCAGCAGGTCCAAAAGCATTTTCTGAAATGACGAAAAATGAAAACTTAAAGAAAAACTTCCTGCAAAATATAAAAGCATTTTTGAGTGAAAATAGAACTTTCAGCGGAATTGATATTGACTGGGAATTTCCTGAAGTCAGCGAGGAACATAATTATATTGAATTCTTAAGCGATTTACGAAACTGTTTAGATTCACTTTCGGCTGCCACAAATATTAAATATAAACTTACAACAGCACTTCCCTTGAACATCGCACATCTGTATTCAGTCTTACCCAAAATTGAAGCTTATGTAGATTCTATAAATTTTATGTTCTACGATTTTCATTCCGCAGCTTCAAACTATGCCGGCCACAATTCTTCTTTATATGGAGAAGTTTCTATAAAAACCTGTCTGGAAAAAATTCTTTCTACAGGAATCTCTCCTTCAAAGATTACAATGGGACTTCCTTTTTACGCACAGAAATGGGAACTGCCTTCCAGCATAAACCTCAGTAATTTATTTACAGCCCAAGTCATACCTTTTGCGAATGGCGAAGACTATGGAATTGCATATCCTGCAGTAAAGCACTTTCTTTCTTCCCCGGATTATAAAAAATTCTGGGACAAAACAAATGGCGCTTCCTATTTATATAATGAAAAAGAAAATATTTTTGTTTCCTACCCAAGTGAACAGTTTATAAAAGAAGCAGTTAATCTTGCCAGAGAAAAAAATATTACCGGCTTTATGTTCTGGGAATACGGTCAGGATATGAGCGGTGAATTATTAGAGTATTTGTACAGCAGCTGCTAAGGGTTCTTGACTTTTTCTGTGAATCAAAAAATTAAGTGTCAAATTCTAGAATCTCATGTTAAAATTTATGTATTACCTTTTTCTGGAGGTCCTGAATGAAAGCGAAGAATTTTTTAGGTTTATTCCTTGTTTGTGTTTTAACTGTTTCAAGTTTTACCTCTTGTATAGATGATGTACCTGTTAACAGAGACTGGGGAACTGTTTGTGCCGTATATTATCCTTTGTGGGAAAATTTCAATATGAACAATATTCGCGGAGATCTGATGACAGATTTACTTTTGTCTTTTGCAGAAATAGATGACAGCGATCATGTTTCCTTAGTTTTGACTGATTTTGAACCTAAAGTTTCTTATGTAGAAGCTTTGAGCAACCGTTATCCTGATCTTCGAATTTCACTTTCAATTGGAGGCAGCAGCGAAAGAACTGAAGACTTTAAGGCAATGTCCGCAGATAGTTCGCTCCGTTCAAAGTTTGTAAGTAATGTAAAACAATTTCTCTCTGACCATTTATATATAACTGGAATTGATATTGACTGGGAATATCCAAAAAAAGATACAGAAATTAGTAATTATATAAATCTTTTGAAAGACTTAAGGGCTATGCTTGCCGGGTTTGAAAAGCAGACAAAAAGAGCTTACAGATTAACTACTGCACTTCCACCTGACCGGGACGATTTGATGAAACGCATGACAGAAATTGCAGAGCCTTTAGATGCAATAAATATAATGCTTTACGATTTTGCTGGCGGCTGGAGCAGCGAAACGGGACACAATTCACCTTTTGCCGGTAAGCCCTCTATTAAAAGCGGTGTTCAGTCATATTTAGACAGTGGTGTTCCTGCTGAAAAATTGATTTTAGGCATGGCTTTTTACGGTTACTATTGGAAAGGCTGCATTGAAGAAAATACTACAAATGGACTTGGCGTAAGTGTTCCTCGCGAATCGAGAACAGTTAGTATGATTTCGTATAAGGAGATTGGTCAAAAGCTTAATTTGGCTGCCTGGGAACAATATTGGGATGATGAGGCTCAGTGCCCGTATATGTATAATCCTGCAGAAAAAAGTTTTATTTCGTATACAGATGTAAAAGAAATTAATTTAATTACTGCCTATGCTAAGAAAAAGGAACTTGGTGGCGTTATGGCCTGGGAGTATACTCAGAATAATACTAAGAAAGAACTTTTAAGTGCTATGTATAAAGGGATGTTTGATTAGCATTTGTGAACACGATATGGCTCGGTTATACATGTCAAATCTGTATAAAACTTATAGTCAAAATCATTCCACTAAGATAATATGTATAAGACACGACTTAAGTTGTACGTGTTAATTCTATTTTTTAAAAACTCAATCTTATTGGAGGACATATGAAAAAGTCATTAGTTTTAGTTGGTGCTGTTGCATTAATTTCTCTTTTTACAGTTGCTGCAAAAAAGTCTGTAGTAATTAATTCAGCAAGTGATCTTGAAGGTAAAAAAATTGGTGTTCAGGCAGGAACTACTGGAGAAGCTTTTGTTCAGGATACATATACAAGTGCAAAAGTTGTTTCATTTAAAACAGGTATGGATGCTGCTTTGGACTTAAAGAATAAAGCAATTGATGCTGTAGTATTAGACGAACTTCCTGCAAAAGCAATCGTTGCAAAAAATCCTAAGCTTACAATTTTGGATTTAGACCTTGCAACAGAAGCTTATGCAATCGCAATCAAAAAGGGCAATACAGAACTTAGAGATTCAATCAATAAGACAATCGCTACAATGAAAGAAAACGGCGATTATGAAAAACTTGTAAATGCATTTATGCCTGCTGACGGAAAAATTACAATCCCTGCAAATGAAACTTTAACAGGAACAAAAGTATTAAAGCTCGGTACAAATGCTGCTTTCCCTCCATTTGAATATGTAGAAGGAAAAGATATTGTTGGTTTTGATATTACAATGGGCCAGAAAATTGCACGCGATTATGGTGCAAAGCTCGAAGTAATTGATATGGAATTTGATTCATTGATTGCTGCCCTTCAGTCTGGAGTAATTGATTTTATTGCAGCAGGTATGTCTGTAACAGAAGAAAGAAAAAAGAATGTTGATTTCTCTGATGATTACTATTCTTCTAAACAGGTTGTAATCGTAAGAAAATAATTCTGTCATTCCGACGAGCAACATGTCATTCTGAGTACTTCGACAGGCTTGGTGGTTGCCCTTCGACAGGCTCAGGAACCGCTTGTCGAAACCACATGTCATTCCGAATACTTCGACAGGCTCAGTACATCGCTTGTTTCGGAATCTGTCTGTGCAGATACTGAAGCAAGCTCGAAATATCGAGCTGCAAATTCAGAATGACAAAAAAAAATTAAAAAAACTACAAGGTGAAAAAAGTGTTTCAGTCATTTTACGATACAATGATTTCAAGTCAGCGCTGGATCCTAATGCTTCAGGGCTTGGGGACAACTGTTTTAATTGCAATCTGTGCCATTCTAATTGGAACTGTATTGGGGTGTGTTTTTGCCCTGATGAAAATCTCGGAGAATAAATTTTTACGCGCCGTTGCAGAAGTGTACACAACTGTTATCCGGGGCATTCCTTTAGCAACTCAGCTGATGATTTTTTATTTTGTCATTTTTGCTCCAACCGGTATGGACAGACTTTTAGTTGCAATTATTTCTTACGGTATAAACTCAGGCGCATACTGTACAGAAATTTTCAGGGCAGGCATTCAGGGCGTTGATATCGGCCAGACAGAAGCCGGACGCTCTTTGGGTTTAAGTAAATGGCAGACACTTTATAAAATCGTTTTACCTCAGGCAGTTAAGGCTGTTCTTCCAACTTACACAAGCGAGTTTATCGTTCTTATAAAAGAAACTTCTGTTGCAAGTTTTATAGCCGTAATGGATTTAACTAAAGCAGGAGATAAAATTCGAAATGCAACTTACAACGCATGGATTCCTTTGCTAACCTGTGCTGTAATTTATTTGTGCTTAACTTTAGGACTTACAAAATTATTTTCGCTTATAGAAAAAAGGATGGCAAAAAGTGATAGAAGTTAAAGATTTGGAAAAAAGTTTTAAGAGCCTTCATGTATTAAGAGGAATCAGTACAAAAATTTCTAAAGGTGAAAAAGTAGTTTTAATTGGTCCTTCTGGTTCCGGAAAAAGTACATTTTTAAGATGCCTGAATCTTCTGGAAGTGCCTGACAAGGGAACAATCTTTTTTGAAGGAAATGATATCACTTCTAAAAAAGCAAATATAAATTTACACCGTCAGAAAATGGGAATGGTTTTCCAGCACTTTAATTTATTTCCTCATTTAACTGTAATGGAAAATATTACGCTTGCTCCTGTTACATTAAAACTGCAGACAAAAGAAGAAGCTTATGAAAACGCAAAAAAACTTCTGGAGCGAATTGGTCTTTTAGAAAAGGCTGATGTTTATCCTTCTACCTTAAGTGGCGGACAGAAACAGCGCATTGCTATTGTCAGGGCACTTGCAATGAATCCTGAGGTTTTACTTTTTGATGAACCAACTTCTGCACTGGATCCTGAAATGGTCGGTGAAGTTTTAAATGTAATGAAGGATTTAGCAAACGAAGGCATGACAATGGTTGTTGTAACTCACGAAATGGGATTTGCCCGCGAAGTTGCAGACCGTGTAATTTTCATGTACGAGGGAGTTATTGCAGAAGAAGGAACTCCTGATGAAATTTTCACAAAGCCAAAGAGTGAACGCCTGCAGCAATTTTTGAGAGCAGTTCTGTAATTTATTTTAGATTTTCTTCAGTCCATTTTTTTAGGATTTGAATTTCTTCTTTATAAAGTTCAATTCCGTTCTGCCAGAAATCTTTTGTGGTAATGTCAAAGCCTGCTCTTTTACAAAGTTCCTCGCAGCTTAAATTTCCTGTTTCAGAAAGAAGGGCTGAATACTTTTCAGTAAATGCTTTTCCTTCTGCCTTAAATTTCTGGTAAAGAGACACTGCAAATAACTGGCCGAATGCATAAGGAAAATTATAAAAATCTAAGTCCGTACTGTAGTAATGACTTTTTACTGCCCACATATATTCGTGCTTTTCTGAGCTTAAGCCATCTCCATAAGTTTTTTCCTGAGCAGCTTTCATTAAACTGCAAAAGTCTTTAGCATTCAGTTCGCCATTTTCTCTCTGTTCAAAAACTGACTGTTCAAAATAGAAGCGGCACAAAATATCAACTAAAACCTGGCAGGTATCCTGTAAATCCAATTCAATCAATGTGATTTTATCAAAGCCTTCGCAGGTTTTAATAGCATCCTGTTTAACTATAGTTTCTGCAAAGGTACTTGCCGTTTCTGCTAGAGTCATTGGGTAGTTAAAGAATAAGGGGCTTTTGTTTTTCATGCAGCTAAAGTGAAAGGCGTGTCCCAGTTCATGTGCAAGTGTAATTATGTCACTAAAGGTTCCTGTGAAATTTGTTAAAATGCGCGACTCGTGATTCTTAGGGAAATCTTCATCGTAAGCGCCGCCAACTTTTCCTTCATGAACTTTCGCATCAATCCAATTATTCTCGAAAGCTTTTTTCGCAAAGTCTCCCATCTGCGTAGAGAAGGAATTGTATTCTTTAAGGATGTATTCTTTTGCTTCTTCAAAGGTCCATTCTTTTGTAAGCAGAGATTTTTCTTTCTTTAAGCTGCTTTCGTTTTCATTTGTTTCAGCCGGATTTTTTAGCGGTGCAAATAAATCGTAAAAGGCGAGTCCCTGATTTTCTTTGTATAAATCCGTGCTTGCTGTAGATTTTGTATAGTGTAAAATTTTTGCTTTAAGCTTTAAGTATTCCCTGAACGAAGGAAGTGAATCCTCGATTGCAGAAATTAATGCATCTAAAGTTTCTTTGCTTAATCGGTTTGAAAATAAAGCCCTTTCTAATGCAGTGTCCCAGCTGCGTCTTTTGTTTAATGTTATTGTCTCGCCCTTCAGGTTATTTAAGCAGGCAGCAAAAGAAATTTCGTTTTGCTTTAAAAGCTCAATCTCTTTTTCATAGGATTTTTTTCTGAGAAGAGGATCAGCACTAAAGGCATCGTTTCTTAATTCATTGAAGGTCTTTCCGTTTTCATCTTTAAGATTTGATATTAACTGTTCGTGCAGTCTGTCCCAGGAAGAGCCTCCGGTTTTCTGTAAGTCTCCTGCGAGCAGTTCTTCGCTTTCTGACATTTGATGCGAATAGCTTTTTATTTTTTCTTCGAGAATAAATTTGTATTCTGTGTATTCAGGATTTTCCTTGTAGAAGGCTTCAAAAAGATTCTGGTTATTTGCCGTGTATAAAATTTTTGAAAACTTTATTTCTATTTGATTCTTCCTGTTTGAAAGTTCATCAATAAAAGAAATGTTGTTTAAGTATTTTGTATTTGTTGTGTCTGTTGAGTAGATAATATATGCAAAGGCTTCCAGTGTTTTTGAAAGGTACTCCAGTTTTTCTATTTTAGAAAGAGTGGTTTTAAGGAACGTATTAAATGAGTTATTGTCAAATGATGCTGCTGCTGTTAATTCATTGTTTAACTGTTCGATTAAGCTTTTATATTCTTCTATATCATTTTTATATTCTTCACACTCTAAGTTTTTATAAAGTGTCTGTAAGTCCCATTCTGGAATCATATTAGTCTCCTTATGCATTCACGGTGGTTGAGTAGGCAACTCCGTATCGAAACCACCTCGTAACAGTATAAATGGTTATGGTGAAACACGTGGTGGCAGGCGTTGCCCCGACATGCTCAACCACCACATGCGTTGTGAAATAAATTCAGCATGATATATATGATTGTACCAATAATAAAAAAACGCCTGCAATACCTTTTGGGTACTACAGGCAAAAATGAAGGAGGTTTAAGATAAAAACTTTTCAGGATACAGTCGGTTTTTATCTTTCAAAGCTTGCAACGCAAACTTTTTAGGAGGTGATTTATGAGAATCTTTAAATTCTAAATCTATTAACTTCATCCAGCAAAGAATCCGCAACTTCTTTGTTGTTTACAGATGAATCCTTAATCTTTTCAATTGCTTGTGTAATAAGCTGAGAGTCATTTGCCATTTCGTTCATGTTCTCAGTTATTTCAACAGTAAGCTTTGCAAGTAAATCCATTTCTACACCAATCTGCTGTCCACCGTCGATCAATACTTTTGTTCTGTTGGTTACAACATGTGTAGAATCTTTAATTGAGCCGATTGATTCGAGAACCTGATTACTTCCGGCACTCTGTTCTTCCATTGCATTTTTAATTACAGTTTCCTGGTTCTTAACTTTTTCAGTCAAATTGAAAATGATTTCGAACTGATTTTGTACATCTTTAATTTCAGATGCAACTTTGCTGATAGAAGCCTGAAAGTCCTGAAGCTGTTCACTGATTCTTTTTCCCTGAGTATTTGACTGTTCAGCAAGTTTTCTAATTTCATCGGCAACTACAGAGAATCCTTTTCCTGCTTCACCTGCGTGAGCTGCTTCGATTGCGGCGTTCATAGCAAGAAGGTTTGTCTGAGATGCAATATTCTGTATGATAGAAGAAGCTTCCAGAAGTCCGTTTGAGTTATCCATTACATCCTGTGCGAGAACAACGGAATTATTAATTTTCTCACGGCCTTTTTCTGATTCAGTTCCAAGTGCATCAACTGTCTTCTGGTTTCCGTCAAGAATGCGTGTAACAGAATTAATGTTTTGAACCATTTCCTCAATTGCGCTTGAAGATGTTTCTACACCTTCTGTCTGTATCTCGACGTTCTTATTTAATTCATCAATCTTTGAAATCATGTTTTTGATTGTTGCATTTGATTCCTGAACGCTGGCAGACTGATTAAGAATGCTTTCTTTAATAGAACCTATGTTGTTTACAATCTGGTGAATGCTTTCAGAAGATTCCTTTATGTTTTCATCAGTTATTTTTGCGATTTCTGTTGTAGAGTTAGTGTTACCAATAATCTGTGAAATTAAGCTTCGTGTGTTTTCTTTGAAAATGTTCATATCATTTACGAGCAAGCCTAATTCATCTCTACAGGTAATGAGCATATTGTCACCTGTATAATCGTTTTCAGAAATTTTTTCTGAGAATGCATTTAATTTTTTGATTGTGTTGAACATTTCCAGTATGAACAGGTAAACACTGGCTACACAGAGAACTATATTGACAGCTGAAATTGGTAATACATATTTTGCAAGAATAATTTCTTTAGGTATGTCCCTGATTACTGGAATTATGTATGGAAGAATTGATAAAATTAAGGTTCCTGCTACTCCAAAAAATACTGTTGCAGAACCTCTGAATGTCATTGGCATTACCTTAAACTTTTTTTCATAAGGCAATTTATAAATGTGTCTTTCAAAGCTTTGTAAGAATGGAATATAGAAGAAAAGGGATATAATAAAAGTTGGTCCTAATGTTAAGAAATTAATAATAACATAGTTATATTCTTTTGCACTGGTAAGGGCAAGTTTTAATCCGATACTATTTACAATTCCTGAAAGAACAAGATTTACAATAACAATCTTGATTATTAAGTTTATAGATTTATAAGCTTTATTTTTAGAAATCTCAGATCCATCATATTTTTCTATGTTCTTTTTTGCAAACAGATAAAATAAAATTTGAAAGAATAGATTCGCAATTATAAGTGCAATTCCAATTACGGAATATACTCCGCTTGCAAATAGTAAACTTAAATTCATTTTGAATACTGTCATAAGTATAAAAACATAAACTAATGGCAAAGTGAATGATAATAAGTAGTAAATAAATGTTTTGACTGGAAATTTAGCAATAATACTTGTTGCAGTGTTTTTTTCTTCCATATATATTTCCTCCGTATATAGCATATATTTTACCATAGATTATTTAGAATTGCACAAATAAAAACAGAAAAATTTTACCCGGTAAATATGCAATGCAGAATTTGTAAATAACCGTCATCTTGAATTTGTAAACAACTGTCACCCTGAATAAAAAAAAGTTCATTGTAAAAAATCAAGCAAAAAGCTAAAATGGATTTCAAATATTTTTTAGAGGAAAAGAATGAAATTAACTTGTGGTATAGTTGGTCTTCCAAATGTAGGTAAATCAACAATTTTTAGTGCTTTAACAAAGGCTCCTGCCAGCGCAGAAAATTATCCGTTTTGTACAATAGATCCAAATGTTGGTGTTGTAGAACTTCCTGATGAACGCCTGGATTTTATGGCAAGTGTTTTTAATCCTAAGAAAAAAATTCCCTGTACTGTAGATTTTGTTGACATTGCCGGTTTAATAAAAGGTGCTTCAAATGGTGAAGGCCTTGGAAATAAATTCCTTGCAAACATCAGGGAAACTACTGTTATAGCTCATGTTGTACGCTGCTTTGACAACCCGGATATTCAGCATGTGCGGGATGATGCAAAAACAGATGCCCCAATCGATCCTTTGAGCGACATCCTTACGATTGATTTCGAACTTGCTCAGGCCGATCTTGATACAATTGAAAAGAGGGCAGAAAAAGTTACTAAGCAGATCCGACAGATGGGTAAAGAGGAAGAAAAGAAACTTGCTCATTATTTAAGCGCTGTAGAAAAAATTAAGCCTTTGCTTTTAGATGGTAAGTGTGCGCGTATGGCAGATTTAACTGATGAAGAAAAAGCTGCTGTATATGATTTGCATCTGCTTACGATTAAGCCTCAGGTGTTTGTCTGCAACATTGATGAAGATACAATTGAAAGCGGCACAAATGCTTATGTTGAACAGGTAAAGAAAATTGCAGCTGAACAGAAGTCAGAAGTGATTGTTATCTGCGGAAAGTTTGAAGCTGATTTGAGCGACATCACAGATGAAAATGACCGCAAGGAATTTATGGACAGCGTAGGTTTAAAAGAAAGCGGCCTTACAGTTTTGGCAAGAACAGTTTACAGACTGATGGGCTTGAGAACTTTCTTTACGGGCGGAGAAGATGAATGCCGTGCCTGGACAATTTCTGCAGGTGACAAAGCTCCTCAGGCAGCCGGTGTAATTCACACTGATTTCGAAAAAGGCTTTATAAAGGCAGAAGCATATACAGTTGATGATTTGCGTCAGTATGGTAGTGAAGCAGGAATCAAGAGTGCCGGAAAATATCGTCAGGAAGGAAAAGATTATGTTGTTCAGGATGGCGATGTTTTGTTCTTCAAGTTCAATGTGTAATTTTAGTCCGTGTTGAAAAGAAGCATAAAATAAATTACACTACGGTAAGATTTTTTATATAGAAGGGTATAGTATGACATTTAAGCAGTTAAAGGTTGCCGTTTACGCTGACGGTGCAGACAAAAATGAGATGATCTCTGAATACAAGAAAGGCTATGTTTCTGGCTTTACAACAAATCCAAGCCTTATGAAAAAAGCTGGTGTTACAGATTATGTTTCATTCGCTAAAGAAGTTTGTGAAGCAATTCCAGATCTTCCTTTAAGCTTTGAAGTATTTGGTGATGATTTTGATACAATGGAAAAGGAAGCAAAAGTAATTGCTGCTCTTGGAAAAAATGTATTCGTAAAAATTCCTATTATGCTTACAGACGGAACTTCTACAGCTCCTTTAATTAAAAAACTTTCTGACGCAGGAATCCAGTTAAATGTTACTGCAATCTTTACTGTAGCTCAGGTTAAAGCTGCCGTTCATGCATTCAAGAAAGGAACAAAAAATATTGTTTCTGTTTTCGCAGGACGCCTTGCCGATGCCGGAACAGATCCAATTCCTGTAATGAAAAAGACATGTAAGATTTGTAAATCAAAGCCTGGAACATTAAGCTTGTGGGCTTCTACCCGTGAATTATTTAACCTTGTTGAAGCAGACAGAATTGGCTGTGATATTATTACAGTACCAAACAGTGTTTTAGCAAAAATTCCTGGAATGGGAAAAACTCCAATGCAGGGTTCAAAAGATACTGTATTGACTTTTGCTAAGGACATTAAAGATTTAGGCTTCTCAATTTTGAAATAATTCTATAGATACTTTTTGTTTAAGAAGGCATTTCCTGTTTCCATAGGAAGTGCCTTTTTTATTCTACAGCTGCTGAACTACAACTGAGCACGCCGTGGAGCCCCGAAGTACCGAACGAAGTGAGGTATGACCGAAAGGGAAGGGCGTAAGGGCGGTTGATGCAGGCGTGTTTTCTTAGCAGAAATAACAATCGTGTAGAAGCCACCGCGTTCCCAATCAAACATCATACATAACAAACTGTACTTTTATTACTAAAAAAAATCATATATAATGTTCTTTATAACACAATAGGAGATTGGTGAAATATGACAAATGTACCTGAATTATTTGGCAGTATGG
>JAEELR010000205.1 GCA_016282835.1 Treponema sp.
AAATGTTGTAGCGCGAAGAAAAGCAGAAGGCGCTTGAACACTTTGAGCGGTGCGAACGAGCGTAAGCGAGTGAGTCAGATACCTTGTACCGCTCAACCGCGTGAAAGCGCCTGTCTTTTCTGGGAGCGGAAACATTTTTGGGTGATGTATAAATTATTTATGTTCTTTGTGGTAGATCTTTTTCTCTTCGTACTGTTTTTTGTCAGCTTCTTTCAGCAGTACCTTTAAGTCATTTTTTTCTTTAGTAATTGTTGCAAAGCCTAAACTGATTGAAACTGTAAACGGCTCATTGCTTGTTTTGTTGTATTCCTCTGTAGCCTGTGCCAGTGCAGTCCTGATTCTGTCAAAGCCTTTTTCTTTTAAGCCTATTGCTACAATTGCAAATTCGTCACCGCCTAATCGACCTAAAATGTCTGAGTCTCTGAATACAGATTTTAAGATTTGAACTTCCGCCTGAATTGCCCTGTCTCCGGCATCGTGGCCATAAGTGTCATTAATCTTCTTAAGACCGTTCATATCACCAAAAATTACAGCACCTTCGCGTTCTGTACCAATGGCGATTTCTATAGCTTTCTGACCGTATTCGTAGAAGCCTCTTGAGTTTAAAACCTTCGTCATTTCGTCTGTAATGGAAAGGTTCTTCAGGTTTATATTTGTATATTCCAGAAGCTCAGACTCTTTTTGTATGGTTGTGAATGTTCTGTTAGATTCAAGCGCAATAGCTGTCGCATACATTGCAAGTTCATAAAGTCTATAGTTACAGCTTTCACCCGGTGTAATTAAAATGTATCCGTATTGAAATGAAGTATTAAAAATCGCAATTGCAATAACTGGTTTTGACTTATTGTATTTCCAGCCTTCCGGATATAACTGTTTAGTTGGAGAGAGCTCCAGATTATCAAAATCAGTAACTCTTTTATAATGTGAGAAAGTAAAAAATACATTTACTTTTTTAGGTATATTAAAATCTTCATCTGCAGCTAAGGTTAAAGGCTTGTCGTAAGTACATAAAACTGCATCTTCAATACCAATCTTTGTTAAACGGTCAATAATGTGATTTTTCAATTGTTCTTCTGTTATACAGGTTTGCAGTGACTGAAGATAAAAGCTGAAGGAAGTTAATTCTTCTGCATCCTGATACCAGCTCATATTTGATCTGTTGCGGTTTCTTACATCATCTTCATCTCCAGTTGATTTTCTTAAAACCGGCATAGAGTCAATAGAAATATTTTTAGTTTTTGACTTTGGATGACATATTTTCTGATATAAGAGCTTTGCAGCTTCATAGCCCTGAGAGCTGAGCTTCTGGTCAATACTTGTTAAAGAAGGATTTGAAAACTCGCACTTTTTTTGATTGTCAAAACCAGAAACTAAAACATCTTCCGGGACTTTTATTCCCTGTGAATTTAAGTATTCTATACAGCCAAATGCTTCATCGTCACCGCAGACAACTAAGGCATCGAAGTTTAAATTTTCTTTTGTTATATTCTTTGCTTTTAACGCATCAACTGCTTCTTCCATAGTAAAATCTGCGTAAAAGAATTTTGATTCATCAAACGGGATATTTCTTTCGGCTAAAAATTCCATATAGCCGTCTTTCCTGACTGCAATATCTTCACAATCTGGATGCGGGGTCATAAATGCAATATTTTTACAATGCTTTACATCTGCAAGGTAATTTAAAATCGTTTTTATACCGGTTTTACAGTTTGTTGTAACGCTTGGAATTCCGTCTAAGTTTTCTCCTATACTGACGATTGGAACATTGCATAAACTTTCAAGTTCTAATTTTTTTTCTTCTTCGTTTTCCAGGTAATATAAATATGTTGTTGAAATTAATAAAAGTCCATCAAGATTATTCTTTGTTATAAGTGATTTGCATGCATAATGCTGATAGTCATAAATTCCATAAGGCCAGTGTTTTGTGCGAATTATAAATGTAAGAAGAGTTATATCATTTTCATTACAAAACTTCTTTGCGCCGTCAAGAATCTCTGTAACATAATCTGAATTTAAATCTTGAACAATTAATCCAATTCTTTTCATAAACCTATAAAACCTTTTAATAACTTTTTTCTAAATTTTACTCCATAAAACTCTAAAAAGCAAATTTATGTCTTCTTTTAACTTTAGTTATATGTGTGCAATTCGAGGAGGGGCTGAAGCTTGTTTCGGCGTTGCTCCGACGGGCTCAACCACCACATGCGGGGCGAGTTCAACCACCACATTCTTCGAAAGTTATCTTTAGCCTGTAGTAGTTGTTGTTACCTCAAAGAGCCTGGTCCTCTAAAATCTCAAAATTAGATATTCCTCCAGAAATTCCACTATAATCACCAATTACAGGACCAAATTCTTTTTCTGTCGTATAATGTATTTCATATCTGTATGGAAAATAATAATCAGAATCATAAAAGATTATTAATTCATACTCAGTATACTTTTCTTCTTCAAAATCTACAGATTTGAATTTTTCAATTCTTTCCTCAAGGTAAGTAATATAATCATCTATAGTTTTAAGTTTATTATCATCCAATAAATCATATACATCTCTTAAAAATGTTGGATCAAAATCATCTTCAAAAAGTTCATCTTCTGTTAATGTTTCTTCATCGGCTGGTCTTTCTTTAAGATTTTCTCCACCAATACTATATTCCGACGATTCATAAACTCCATTTTTCACTGTAGATGTTACATGTACATCTGATCCATATATTCCTATATCAACTTCATAATCAAATTGATAATTTAAAGGTTTATTAGTTTCCCATTTTGTTTTGTTTTCGCAAAATTCCTTTGAATTAAATTTTAGCTCTGTTACATATTTATTATCCGCAGATTCATTAAATGAATATTCATAACATGAAATAAGTGTCATGTTTATTAAAATAAAAAATAATAAAGCCAATTTTATTGATGTGTTTTTCATTGTTATACCTCTAATTACAACACAGCTCAGTCCAATATGTCGAATCTATTTCAATTTTACTTTAGGAATTTTGAGTTCGCAAGTTTTTTTTGAGAGGTCCCTGAGTGAAGTATGAACTGCTTATGGTGAAACACGTGGTTTCGATGAACTCAACCACCACATGCGGGGCGAGTTCAGCCACCACATGCATTACGAATGGTAGTGATTCAAAAATGTTGTAGCGCGAAGAAAAGCAGAAGGCAGCGAAACACTTGGAGCGGGCAGATACCATGTACCGACTCAACCACCACATTTTTTGTGGGCTCAACCACTACATGCTAGGCGAGTTCGAACACAATAAGCATTACGAATGGTAGTGATTCAAAAATGTTGTAGCGCGAAGAAAAGCAGAAGGCAGCGAAACACTTTGTGCGGTGCGAACGAGCGTCAGCGAGTGAGTCTGATACCATGTACCGCTCAACGTGTGGAGCTGCCTGTCTTTTCTGGGAGCGGAAACATTTTTGGATGAAGTTTTTTTTTGTGAATATTGAACCTTGATGTTATAATTGTAGTAACTACAAAATCTAACTCATCAGCAGGAGCTTTTTATGGGTAAGAAAGAAAGAGATTATTCAAACGTGTCAACTAAGAAGAAGTCGCGCAGATTATTCTGGGGAATGCTTGCACCGCTTTTAACAGTAACTATTGCTGCCTGTACTTTTGCCTATTATATTTCGACTGCAATTATTCAGTACTATCTTACATCGGAACTCAACTATTCTGTAAAGAAAATTAATTCTGATGTAATGGAACGCATGAAGCCGATTAATGTAAATCTGGAGAATTTTGCAAACTTTGCAGGCCTGTCAGATGATAAAGAAGTGCTTAAGGCTCTTGTAACAATTCTTTCGCAGAATCTGGAATACTCAAATTCCTTCTATTATGGTTCTGCTACTCCGATTAAGAGAGGCGGGAATTTTATAGAATCAAGCGGCTGGGTTCCTCCTTCAAGCTTTGAACATACAGACCGGGACTGGTATAAAAATGCTGTTACTGCAGGAGGAAAAGTAAATTATGAAGATCCTTATATGGATGCACTTTCGGGTTCTCTTGCTGTTGCAGTTTCTAAAAGCGTTTCTGGTCCGGATGGGAAAATAAAGGGTGTTGTAGGCTGCGATATTTTGCTGGATAAACTCACCGATGTTATAGAAGAAATTCAGCTTTCTGAAAACAGTAAGATTGCCCTTATAAACGATGAAGGCTACTATCTTGCCTGCGATGATGCTTCGAAAATAATGAAGAAAAAATATACCGACGAGACTACCTACACTGGTAATTTAGGTGAATGGATGAATGGAGAGCAGCGGGTCTTTATAGGTAAAAAGAATTTTTATGCAATCTGCGGAGTTGGTGATTCTCCATGGTTCATTGTAATTGAAGGTCCTGTCGTTGATTATACGGGCAGGCTTGCGAACGTAATTCTTATTTTTGAAATCGCGCTTATTATCTTTAGTGTCCTTATGTCAATTCTGAATATCTTTACGATTAGAAAAATGCGCAGGAGTGAACAGGATCTTGGTGCAAATCTTTTCGAAGAAACACAGACTCTTGTTGTAGCAGCAAAGGAAAATGCAGCAACTGCTCAGGATCAGAGTGCAGCCGTAAAGGAAATCGTTGCCACTATGGAAGATTCCAATGCGCTTTCAGAGAATATTTCTTCAAAGATTCATGATGTTTCAAAGGTTGCAGAAAAAACTTCTTCTGATGTTGCAGACGGTGTTGCTTCTATTGAACAGAATGTTGCCCAGCTGCACGCAATTTTTGATGCTAACCAGCAGACAATTGAAGGCATGAAGGTTCTTAGTGAAAGAATTGAAAGTATCTGGGATATTGTAACTTTAATTAACAGTGTTGCAGACCAGGCAAAGATTATTGCTTTTAATGCCGAGCTTGAAGCTTCCAGTGCAGGAGAGGCAGGAAAGAGCTTTAGAATTGTTGCAAATGAAATCCGTCGTCTTTCTGATGGAATTATTGACGGTACAAAAGAAATTAAAGAGCGCATCAATGAGATTCAGCATTCTTCCGACTCGCTCATACTTGCTTCCGAAAGTGGTACAAAGAAAATCAATGAAGGCTATGAGAACGCAAAGAATCTTGGTGACCGCTTTGCCAGCATTAAAAACTCTGCTGAAATTACAGCTGCTTCTGCCGGAGACATTTCAGAAATCATTCAGCAGCAGACAAGTGCTTCCGAACAGGTTTTAATTGCCCTCAAACAGATTTCTGCCGGTGTAGAAAATTTTACGGTAGCAACAGACAATATTTCTACATCTTCAGAGCATATACGGGCTATGTCAGAAGCAATGAACAACAGCGTTAAATCAGAAAAGAAATAATTGCCATGGAAGAAATTGATGCAAAAACAGCAGAAGAAATCAATGAGCTTTACGAAGGTAATGAAAGCTCCTATCTGGTTTTTTCTATAAAACATAAACACTTTGCTCTTAAGTCAACGAATATTCAGGAAATTATTTATGGTGCAAAAATTCATAATATTCCTTTTGCGCCTGAATATATTGAGGGTGTTCTTAACTGCCGCGGAAATCCATATACGGTTGTTAATACGCTCAAAATGGATATTGAAGAGGATTGTGTTATTGATGAAAAAATCTTTCTTCTCTTTAAGCGTGAAGATGACAACTTTTGCATTCATATTTCGAATATAGAAGTTTTTTTTGAGCCGGAAGAAGATGACATTTTCCCGGACAAGGTAAAATACAAGTTTAAGTTTGTTCCGATTTTTGATGCTGACAGGGTGGAAGAAAGGCTTTGCAGCGATCTTGGAAAAGACGAGTAAAGGGTGGTTGAGCAGATGGACAAAAACAATTGTATAAAAATTAAAGTTTTGATTGCAGATGACTCAGCTATTGCAAGGGGAATTTTTGAAAAGGCCTTTAATAATACAGATTCTTTTGAAGTTGTCGGGAGCGTTTCAAACGGACGAAAGGCAATTGATTTTTGTAAGGAAGAAGAGGTTGATCTTGTTGTAACTGATTACGATATGCCTGAAATGAACGGTGTAGAGGCGACCCGTATAATTACAAAAGAGCTTGGGATTCCTGTTTGTGTTTACAGTGAAAAAATGTCAGCAAAAGCAGATGCTCTGGAAGCCGGTGCGATTCTTTATGAGATTAAACCGAATTTTACGGCCTTGAGTTCACAGAATATGCTTTTGTTTATTGAGAATATAAAGAAAGCAATAACAAAGGCTGGGGGTATAAAGCATACGCAGAAAAAGGGGGATGCAGGAGAGGAAGACGCGGAAGAAGAAACTTCTGTTAAGGTAAAGACTTTTCCGTTGCATGCATTCAAAGTTTTGTGCATAGGTGCTTCTACGGGGGGACCAACTGCTGTTCAGGAGATCTTGAAAGGACTTGGAAGAAATTTTCCGCTTCCTGTTCTTTATGTTCAGCATATTGATCCTGGCTCTGACCAGAAGATGGTTGCCTGGTTTAATGCTACCTGCCCGGACACTCCAATGGAACTTGCACGCGACGGACAGATTGCACAGAAGGGGCATGTATATATGGCTCCGGCAGACAGACACCTTTTAATTGATTTTGTAAACAAAGAGGGTAAGCCTGTTCTTAAACTTAGTGATGAACCGCCGGAAAGATTTTTGAAGCCGGCAGTAAATAAGCTTTTCCGCAGTGCAGCTGCAAATTATGAAAACCAGTGTCTTGCAGTGCTTCTTACGGGAATGGGCCGCGACGGTGCTGAAGGCTGCAAGGAAATTGTGGACAGGGGCGGTTTTACAATAGCCGAAGACAAATCTACCTGTGCCGTGTTTGGAATGCCTGCTGCTGCAATTGAACTTAAGGCTGCATCAAAGGTATATCCGAGGGGAGAAATTGCACGGGAAATCCTGAAGCTTGTGTAAGCAGATGTGAGGATAAGTTTTTATGGATGAGAACGTTTTTGAACAAATCATAAAACTAATTACTCTTCGAACAGGCATAATTCCGAGGGACAGCCACAGAACCGGAATTAAAAATTATATTGATAAACGGCTTTTGGAAAAAAATCTGTCTGGCTCATACTCTGACTATTATCAGCTTTTGCAGTCAAGCCGCGATGAAATGATAAATCTTATTAACAGCGTCACTGTAAACGAAACATACTTTTTCCGCGAGGAGGCGCAGTATCAGCTGCTTCAGTCAAAGATTCTTCCTGAACTCAGGACTAAAAACCCCGGAAAGAGGCTTCGTATATGGAGTGCTGCCTGTTCTTCGGGAGAGGAAATCTATTCACTGTTTCTTCTTGCTGAATCGATGGGAATAAAAACTGAATGTCTTGCGAGCGATATAAATACAAAGGTGCTGGAAGTGTGTGAAAACGGGAAGTACAAAAAAAATGCAGTGCGTACTGTAGACGGTGCAGCTTTTCACCATCTGTTGCAGCCCTTCCGTAAAGAGGACGGCAGCTTTGAAATTCCACATAAGATTTGCAGCGGTATAACGCGTGTGCAGCTTAATCTTTCAAGACTTACTGACTTTCCAAAGAATCAGGATATTGTGTTTATACGGAATGTATTTATTTATTTCAGTGCAGAAATGAAAATGCAGATTTTGAAAAAAATAACAGATGAGTCTCTTGTGCCGGGAGGATACCTCTTTGTTTCAATGAATGAGGTAGCGTCCATAGATGCGGCACAGCTTCCTTTAGAACTGGAAAAACTTGCAGACGGTAAGGTTTTTTATTTTAGAAAAAAGAGTAAACAGACTCTTTAAAAAGGCAGGCTTATGAAGGAACCGGATATAACACTGCAGAATTATTTGAAAGAAACCAGAGCTCTCGTTGAACTTTTGAAAAAGCATCCTAAGAATTATGCGGGTAATCTGCGTTATATGAGCATGACAAAAGATAACTCCAGCATCCTTGGCTATATGCAGGTCTATTATCTTTACAAGGCAGTGGAAGATATTTACAAGGCCCTTTGCGATGACAAAATTGTCTGTTCCGAGAATCTTATACTTCTACTGAGTCTTGTAGCAGATAAGCTTGAAGAATGCTGCAGTCTTATAGAAACAGGTGCTCCCGAACTTGAGAAGGTTGATGTAAAACCATATCTTCTTTATTGCGATAAGGCGGTTGCAGGAGAAATATTTGATCCTAATCATCTTATCCGTCATACAGAAGCAGAGAAGTGGCTTCAGCATAAGCTTAAGGCATCACGCACAAACAGAAAAAACGCTCAGAAAAAAACGCAGGAAATTGTTTCAATCCCAAGTGAAAAAATTTCGGGACTCATAAATTATCAGGAAGAAATGATTGCCCGTACTTACATCATAAATAATCAGGTTGCCATGCTTAAGTCGGCGATTGCAGATAAAGATATGAAGGGAGTTGAAGAAGCCTATAAGCTGCTTGCAAATGATACACAGAATCTGCAGAGTTCACTTCTTATTGCTCATGAAAATTTTTTGGGACTGATACAAGACGATTCCTTTCTCAAAGATCATCAGGAGTGCCAGGGATTTTTTGTTACGGCAAATAAAACAAAATATCTTATTCCTTCTTTTTATATTCATGATATTATCTGTGAAGATCCAAATAATTATGAAACGGTACAGAATCAGAAAATTGTAAAATATGTAATTGAAAACGAGAGCGGTCAGGAAGAGGATACGGAAATTGAAGAGATTCCGGTTTATTATCTTTCTTCTTTGTTTCCGGGGCAGAAGGCAAAGAATTTAAACATTCTCGATACAATTCTGATTGTGGATTATCAGTCTCAGCGAATAGGAATTATTGTAGACAGCGTTCAGAAATTTGTTTCTGTAATTAAGAAGAATCTTCCTTCAGCCTTTGAAAATTTTACGCCGGTAGAAGGACTTGCCTTTGATGAAAAATACGATATGATTCCAATCCTTCATATTCCTGAAATAATGAAGAGCTTCCGTTCCCTTCGCGGCTATGATGTAAAGAAGTTCGAAGCAATTACAAAAAAACACATTAGTAAAATTCTTATCGTTGATGATTCCCAGACGATTCGTGATGTTGAACATACAATTCTTTCTGCAAACGGCTTTTTAATCGAAGAAGCAGAAGACGGAATTGCCGCAATAGAAAAGCTTAAACTAAAGCAGTTTGATATGATTGTATGTGATGATGAAATGCCGCGAATGAATGGTGAAATCTTTTTGGATAATGTTCGCCGTATGGATAATTATAAAAATACACCGGTTGTCGCAATTGCTGATAACCCTCTTGCAAAAGCTGATGCATTCGTAAGTAAGGCTGATTTTTCAAGAGACTATCTTATACAAACAATAAAGAGGATGTTAGACAATGAGTAAGAAAATTTTGATTTTAGAGCCTTCATCAACTACCCAGTCCATCATAGCCTCAAAGCTCAAGGAATGTGAGTGTGAGCCTGTATTCGAAACAAACGGAATAAAGCTTCTCGTATCTCTGTACAATAATCCGTCTCAGGCAGTTTTGATAAATGCAAAGTCCCTTAATCCAAAGAGTAATGAACTGGTAAGAATTATAAAAAGCATCGATAAATTAAAGGCAATTCCCGTAGGAGTTTATACTGCCGGAGATTTCTCGTTTGAGTCTCATTATATGCGAAATACGGGAACGGATCTTTTTATTCATTTTGATCCTGAAACTCTTGTAGAAAAAATTACGACACTTTTTGAGATGGCAGAAAAAAAACAGCTTGCCCAGCCTATGGAAAGTGATATTTTAAAAAGTGGAATCGCGGAAAAAATATATGCACTTATTCAGTATCTTCCAAACCTGGTTCAGCTTGCAGAAAATTTTTTGAATCTCCTTACTGAGTTTTGTGAAGTGCCTGCTGTTTCCCTTCTTGTTAATCAGGAGGATGGAGCCGAAAGCTTTTATATGTGTTCAGATAATTTTTCAGAAAAAGAGGAAACTGATTTTCTTAAGGTTTGTGTCACTGATTTTGATGAAAAAATTCTATACACAAATATCAGAAAAGTAGTGCCGCAGAAATTTACGCCTGTGCTTGAACTGGGAAAGTATCATGCGAACGAACTGCCGCTTTCTGCCTTTCAGAGTGTAATGATAAAGAATCCGGAAGGAAAGGTTATTGGAACGGCAAATGTTGTAAAGGAAGGAACATTTACAACTCATCAGCTTGACCTTTTAACTTTCTGTGTTGAATTATTCAGCCCGATTATTAACAATGCAATCTATTTGAAAAAGAAGCTTAAATTTGAACAGAACATTCGAAAAGCATTCAGCCGTTTTGTTCCTGCACAGATTATTGATGAGCTCGTAAAGGAAGCAGAGCAGTCTGATAAGGTTAGCGTTGGTGAAAAGAGAGACGTTGCAATTCTCTTTAGTGACATAAGGTCTTTTACAAGTATAAGTGAGCGAAACAAGCCTGAGACTATTGTTGCCTTTTTGAACCGCTACTTTACCGTTATGTGTACGGTTATAAAAAAGTATGGTGGAACTGTAGATAAATTTATTGGGGATGCAATTATGGCAATCTTTGGTGCTCCTGTAAGTTACGAGGATAATGCCCGCCGTGCAGTTGCTGCAGCTTATGAAATGCGGGAAGCTCTTGAAACTGTTGCGCTGGGAGATCTGGAAATGCCGGAGGGAATGAAGTTTAACATTGGAATTGGTATTCATTATGGAGATGTTATTGTAGGTTCCATAGGCTCAAACGATAAAACTGATTATTCTGTAATCGGTGACAGCGTAAACCTTGCTTCAAGAATGGAGGGCCTTACAAAAACTTATGGTTCAATGATTCTTGTTACAGATGCCGTTAAAAAAGATATTTATAAAACCTGCAAAAATGTGGATGGCTTTGAGTTCCGTTATCTTGATGATGTAAAAGTAAAGGGCAAGGAAAAGGCTGTTCCAATTTATGCGATTGATAAGGGGCCTGATGATTTTTCTGCAGCTTATCGAGATGCCTACTCAAAGGGCTTTGATTTATACAGACAGGGTGTATGGAATCTTGCACGAGAATATTTTGAAAAAGCTCTCAGTGAGGTTCCTCAGGACAAGGCTTCCCGACTTATGCTGGACCGCTGTATTGAGTTTATTCAGAATCCGCCTGAAAACTGGGATGGAGCAATAACCTTCCACACTAAATAAATCTGCAAAAAATTCTTTCTTGTTTCTATTGACAGTAACAAGCTTTGAGTGTATATTTTTTGTATAATGTTTCTACTGGTAGAAACACACAAGGAGCTTACAATGGAAAAGAGACAAGATTCAATATATGTTTGCATTCCCTGCGACAGATACACACCCTATTCTCTTGCGAAAAAAATTGGTGCAAAAGTAATTTTAGAGTCAGCAAGTTTTTCTAAAGGTCGGGAACGCTATTCAATTTTAATGACAGAAGAAGCTTTTAAGATTGTTCAGGATGATGAAGGAATAGCTTTTTTAATAGACGGTCGACGCCTGCCTTTTAACGACACTGGTGTGGAAAGTATAAATGCTGTTGGACAGAAAAAAGAATGTGATATTCTGGATGCACTTTTATATGTAGCGGGACAAAACGAAGATGCTCCTGAAAACATTCCTCTTCCTGCAAGCGGCATAGGTTACCTGAGCTATGAGTTTTCACAGAAATGCGATTCCATTCACTTTGCGCCTCAGACTGATGAACTGCGGATTCCTGAAAGCTGTTTTATTGCAGGTCACATTTATATTGTGTTCGATCATTTTACAGAGAAGCTTCATATCTTTGGTCTGAACTATTTTGAAAGACAGATAGATTTAAAGAGTGCCGTTGATTCTCTGGTTAAGCGCTTAAACGATATGGACTTTTCTTACATGGGTGAACCTGAAGAAGTAAAGCCTTATAAAATCATTACGGATCTTGAACAGTCAAAGGCAGAATATATTTCGAAGGTAGAAAAACTTAAGGAACATATTATTGCTGGTGATATCATTCAGGCAGTTCCTTCCAGAAGAGTTCAGATTGAATGTGCTTCCAGTGCTATGGAAATTTACAGAAGGCTCAGGACAGTTAATCCTTCACCGTATTTGCTTTACATAGACTTTGGTGATTTCCAGCTTACAGGTTCTTCTCCAGAAAGTTTAGTGCGGGTTCGAAACGGTAAGGCATCGATTCATCCAATTGCCGGAACAAGAAGGCGCGGAAAAAATGATGCAGAAGATGAAACTTTAAAGATGGAGCTTCTGGGTAATGAAAAAGAAAAGGCCGAGCACTTAATGCTTGTAGATCTTGCACGAAACGATTTGGGCCGTGTCTGTAAAACAGGTTCAGTTAAAGTTACTGAGTTTATGGATGTAGAAAAGTTCAGTCATGTTATGCACATTGTCAGTGATGTTGAAGGTACAGTTAAGGATGGCGTTAAACCGGTTCAGGTTTTAAGAGCTTCATTTCCTGCAGGTACAGTCAGTGGTGCTCCAAAAATCAGTGCGATTCAGATTCTTTCAGGACTTGAAAAAATTAAGAGAAGATTTTACGCGGGTGCAATCGGCTATATTCAGACAAACGGTGATTTAGATTTCTGCATTGCAATCCGTTGTGCGTTAAAGCAGAACAACATCTGGTCGCTTCAGGCTG
>JAEELR010000206.1 GCA_016282835.1 Treponema sp.
AAATGTTGTAGCGCGAAGAAAAGCAGAAGGCGCTTGAACACTTTGAGCGGTGCGAACGAGCGTAAGCGAGTGAGTCAGATACCTTGTACCGCTCAACCGCGTGAAAGCGCCTGTCTTTTCTGGGAGCGGAAACATTTTTGGATAAAGTATAAATTGTGCATTTCACTTTTCGCGAGTTTGTGGTTTCGATTAAACTCAACCACCACATGCAGTGCGAGTTCGAACACCATATGCAGTGCAAGTTCAACCACCGCGTTTTTTTCATAATAAATTCCACTAAATTGAATTTACACAGGAAGGAAAAAAAATTATAATCGCTTTATGAGTTACAAAGTTTTTATTGATGGTAAAGAAGGTACTACTGGCCTTAAGATTTTTGAAAGATTCGAAAAAAGAAATGACATTGAATTACTGACACTTCCAGAAGACAAAAGAAAAGACAGCGCTGAAAGAGCAAAAATGATAAACGCTTCTGACTACACATTTTTATGCTTACCGGATCAGGCTGCAAAAGAAAGTGTTTCACTTTGTACAAATCCAAATACAAAAATTATAGATGCTTCTACAGCACACAGAACAAATCCTGAATGGGCTTACGGTTTCCCGGAGCTTGATAAATCCTTCAGGGAAAAAATTATTTCTTCTAAAAGAACTGCTGTTCCCGGCTGTTATGCTTCAGGCTTTATTGCAATTGCATATCCTTTAGTAAAAAGCGGCATAATGGGAAAAGACTATCCTGTAGTGGTTCATGCAGTGTCAGGATATTCAGGCGCAGGAAAAAAAGCTATTGCACAGTACGAAGATTCCAATAGAAACAAGGAACTTGATTCACCTCGCCTTTACGCTTTGACACAGGAGCACAAGCATTTACCGGAAATGAAGCTTATCTCAGGGCTTGAGTACGAACCAATCTTTAATCCATATATCTGCGATTACTTTCAGGGAATGTGTGTAACAGTTGGACTTCACTCAAGACTGCTTGCAAAAAAAGTAAGTGCAAAGGATGTTCAGGAAATGTTCCTTTCTCATTACGAAGGCTGCAACTTTGTAAAGGTAAGCAATTTTATGGGAGAGGGAGTTTTAACTGAACCGTTTATTGCTTCAAACACTTTAGCAGAAACAAATAAAATGCAGGTATTTGTATACGGCAACGATGAAAGAATTATGATTACAACAAGATTCGACAATCTGGGAAAAGGTGCCTCTGGAGCCGCTGTTCAGTGTATGAATATAATGATGGGACTTGATGAAACTATAGGTCTCTTATAATTCAAAAAAGATTTATTTACTTTCTTTCAAGAATTATTTGAATCGAATTAACTCTCAGTAAATCTATATCAAGTGATTTACTTTTAAAAGTATTTGACGGGTCTTTGATTTTCAAAACAGCACAGGCTCCTTGTGTTTCGTCGAAGCGGAAATAACCCGATTCATCTGTTTCAGCTATTTTTAACGAGCCTTCAAATTGAAGTTTAATTTCTTCTAAAGCTTCTCTTTTACCATCGCCATTCTTGTCGCCGTAAACATATCCTGAAAAATCATATAATACTGGATCACTACTTACTGAAGCAGCATAACACGAAGTAATAATGAACAATAATAAAAATATAAATGCAATCTCACAAAATCTTTTCATATCTGATTCCTATTCTTTTTCTAAAGTAATAACTTCAAACTTATTTATTTTATCTGACAAATCAAAAGTTTTAGTTAAAGTTTTGAATCCTTCTTTTTCAAAAATAACTTTCATCTGACCGTCAGCTCCTGCAATATTCAACAGAAACTTACCGGTTGAATCTGTTTTATGTTTAGCTGAATTTTTATAATCCAAATAATAAGTGCATTCTTTTAATACATCATCAACACCATCGCCATCTTCATCAACTCCTTTTGCCTTTACAATTCCGTAATAACGAATGACTGGAGTTGATTCATAAATATAATATGGATTCACATAGCAGCTGGAAACCAGTGTTATAAAAAATAAAATGCAAAGAATAAATAAATATTTTACCTTCATAAACTAAAGCTCCTGTTTTTATTCTTTAAGTACAACATCAATACTAAGATTAACTTCGACAGAAAAATTAACTGATTTTTTTTCAGTCTTAAACGAATTAATTTCATCTTCAAAAACTAAAGTAACAGTTCCGGGATTTCCCTTAAAATCTATAGAATAATAACCGTCAGAATCTGTATAGCGAATTACTTTACTTCCTTCAACATAGTATTTTATGCCACTGAGTCTTGTTAAAGCGCTACTGCCATCCTTTAAAATATCACCTTTAACATAACCGTAAACAGAATATGTTCTAACATCCTTTTCTGCAGCAAAAAAACATGACTGTATAAATAGAGAAAGAAAAAGTGTTAAAACGAATAAAGACTTTATATAAAACTTTTTCACACACATTCTCCTTAAATTGAATTCTTGAAAACTACAATATTATTTTAACATAAGGCGTTGTTTTTTTCATTAATTTTTTGTGTGGAACAGATACGGTTGTTTCTTTAGGGGTGGTTGAGCATAGTCGAAACTACCCCGATGCATTGATGTTTTCATGGTGGTTTCGATGAAACTCAACCACCGCAGTCTTATAAGACTTTGGCGAGTTCGAGTATGTCGTTTGAATCGTTTACTAAAACTGCACCCATACCGAGCTGCAAAGGTAAGCTTAAGTCGATATCGAAACGGTCGCCGACAGAAAGACATTCTTCATAGGAAGTATGAGTTATTTCGCAAGCCCTTTGTAAATTTTCTTTCGAAGGTTTGGACTTTTTTAACGTATCAAGCCCGACAATATCTTCAAAGTACTCCTCTATACCGACAGCCTTTAATGTTCTTTTTGCAGAAAAGACAGGATTATTCGTTAAGCAGATAAGTTTGTATTTTTGTTTTAACTCTTTCAAAACACCAGAAAGTTTTTTATCGCGCGACAAATATTTTTCAGGCTCCAAAAGTTTATTGCGCCACTCAATGCTGGTTTCAATATCAATACCAAAATGTAAAAAAGCATTTGCAAGACTGATTGATTTTCCGCCATTTTCTAAAGCATAAGTTTTTCTATAATCCTGAATTTCTTTTCTTGCCTCATCATGACTTTTGCCCTGCAATTCAGCCCAGTACCTTATCTGCACGTCAATTTGTTCCGCTACAAATTCGCGGTTCGTGTACAAGGTCCCATCGATATCAAATACAATGCATTTTAAGTTTTCAGGAATTTTATAGATTTTCATTTTATTTTCTCTGCCTTGTAAAGTGATTCACAGGCGCTTTTAATGGAAGGCTCTTTTTTCATTCCGTATAAAGCAAAAGCAACATTTCCCATCAGTTCACAATCCGTAAACGAAGGAACTTCAATTTCTATATTTAAATACAGGGCTTTTAGTTTCAAGTATTCCCTGCTGAAAGCCTGCCCGCCAGTAACAGTCATTGCAGCCGGGAAAGATAAATTATTTTCTTTGCAAAAGGTTCGCAAAAGATTTACACCGTCCTGTAATGAAGCAAGCAGGGAGTCAATTTGTTCCGCAGCTTTTTTATAGGACAGGGGAGCTTTTTCTTTTACTGTAAATTGATTCACCTTTGTTTTTTCACTGTACAAATCCTTTAAAAGAAAATTAAACACTTTTTCTGTAAAGTTTTCATTTTTGGTTTCACACAAATTTTTC
>JAEELR010000207.1 GCA_016282835.1 Treponema sp.
AGAATAAAAGCTTTACCTTTGAAACAGTTCTTTCAACAGACCGTAATCTAAAACTTTTACAGAAAGCAAAAGAAAAAGGCTTTTTTATCCGCTGTATTTATGTTCTTACCCGTAATCCTGACATTAATGTTTCTCGAGTAGAATCCCGTGCTGCAAACGGCGGACATTCCGTTCCAGAAGATAAAATCCGTTCTCGTTATGAAAAAGCAATTAAACTTATTCCCGAACTCGTGAAAGTTTGCGATGTCCTCCATATTTATGACAATTCCACATTACCGTTCAGAATATTCAAAAAACGAAAGACCGAATATTTTTACTGGCAGAATGAAGACTGGTCTAAAGAAAAAATTCAGCAGCTTACAGGAATTATTTTATGACTGCCAAAGATTTAAAAAATGCACTTTTACAGGAAGCCGTTCAGGGTAAATTAGTTCCTCAGATTGCAAGCGAAGGGAATGCAAAAGATTTGCTGGAAGAAATACATAAGGAAAAAGCGAAACTTGTAAAAGAAGGAAAAATCAAAAAAGAAAAGCCGCTACCAGAGCTTACAGAAGATGAGATTCCGTTTGATATACCGGAAAATTGGTGCTGGTGCAGATTGGGGGAAATCTTTGAAACAACAAGTGGAACTACACCTCAAAGTAAAAATCCTATTTATTATAATAATGGAACGATTGGATGGGTTCGTACTACAGATTTAAATAATGGAATTCTTTCATTTGCAGAGATTAAAATTACAGAGAAAGCAAAAACAGATTGTAATCTAAAAATGATTCCTAAAAACTCTGTTTGTATTGCTTTATATGGCGGAGCTGGCACTATTGGAAAGAATGCAATATTAAATTTTGAAACAACAATAAATCAATCTGTGTGTGCGATGCTACCTAATAGTTTTGCTGATATGCGATATTTGCAATACTTCTTGCAGTGGCAAAGACCTTATTGGATGGATTATGCTTCTGGTTCGAGAAAAGATCCAAACATTAATCAAATCATTGTAAAGAATTGTCCATTTCCTCTCCCGCCACTTGCCGAACAAAAACGTATAGTCGCTGCAATTGAAAAGTTCATGCCGCTCATAGAAGAATACAGCAAAAAAGAAACAGAACTCAAAGCCTTTAATGAACAAATCGGCATGCTCACAAAAAAAGCAATCTTACAGGAAGCCGTTCAAGGAAAACTTGTTCCACAAATTGCCGCCGAAGGAAACGCAAAAGATTTACTAGAAGAAATAAAGAAAGAAAAAGCAAAAGTCGCTGGCAAAGCCAGCTCAACGAGTTTTGCAAGCAAAACTCGCGCAAAAGAATTTCCGCCCATCACAGACGATGAGATTCCTTTTGATATTCCTGAAAATTGGTGTTGGTGTAGATTGGGGGAAATTTGTACAAAACTTGTTGATGGCGACCACAATCCTCCTACAGGGCTTCAAGAAAAAACTGAATACTTAATGCTTTCATCTCGCAATATAAACAATGATAAATTAGTTGATTTAGATTTAGTTCGCTATTTGTCAAAAGAAGTTTTTGAAAAAGAAAATGAGAGAACAAAAGCTGAAAAAGGTGATATTTTCTTTACATCAGTCGGAACTCTTGGACGAAGTTGTATTTTTGATGGTTCTATAAACGCAAGTTTTCAGCGTAGTGTTTCAATTATAAAAACAGAGATTTTCAACTATTATTTGAAATATTGTTTAGATTCTGGATATGTTCAAAACTTCGTTGTCAAAAATGCAACAGGTACAGCTCAAAAAGGATTTTATCTTAATCAACTTGCAGAGCTATTAATTCCTCTTCCACCACTCGCCGAACAAAAACGCATTGTCGCCGCAATCGAAAAAATGCTGCCATTGTGTGAAAAACTTGGAGAATAAAAAAATGAGTAAATTCGAAAACTTAAAAACTGTTAGTCAATTAAAAACGTATTTGGATTCTGTATTGTCTCGTAAACAACCAAAGTATTATTATCATTACACAAAATTGTCCAGTCTTGTTAAAATTTATGAAAACGGTAATTTTAAAGCAGCTAAAATTAAAAACATGAATGACCGTTTGGAAAAAGATATTGCTGGCGATTGTCCTGATTATTTTACTTGTTTAATGGGCTCAGCTATAGAAAGTTTTGGAATGTGGGCTATGTATGGTGGAATTGGAGCCCATATAGAAAAAGACAGTTCCGATGTAATCAAAGATGCATATGTTAAAATAAAAATTCCTGTTGAATCAATAAAAAAACTTATAAAAGATAGTAAGGGCAGTTTAGAATTAAGATGTATTGCCTATACAAATATCAACGCCCAATTAAAAAATGATAGTAATCAAGCAACTATTTATTGTGGTACAGTTAAAAATGTAAATAAAATAAATTGTTTAGACTCTGTATTAAAAGGCTACATAAAAGATAATGCATGGTCTTATGAAAAAGAAGTTCGCATAGTTTCAAAAAAAGACTCTGTCGACATTTCTTCTATTTTAGATTCTTTTAGAATAATTCCATCCCCAAATAATAGCATGCAGGAATGTAAAATTATTTTTAGAAGATTGAAGAATGGGATAAATCTTAAAATAAATCCTATTTTTGAAGAAAATGAATATTATAATTTAATAATGAAATAACTAATGTATATTCATACATAATATAATTTTATTTTTAAGGACATAAGGAGAGAACTAACATGCCTACGCAACACAAAAGCGAAATCGTAATTTTCAAGACTTCAGATAATACAGTTTCTATTGATGTTCGTTTTGAAGGCGAGACGGTATGGCTCACACAGGCTCAGTTGGTGGACTTGTATGGTTCGAGCAAGGCAAATGTAAGCGAACATATAAAGCATATTTTTGAAGAAGAAGAGCTTTCAAAATAGGCAACTGTTCGGAAATTCCGAACAGTTCAAACTGAAGGTAGCCGTAATGTTGAGCGAGAGGTTGAATATTACAACCTCGATATGATAATTTCCTTGGGCTACCGCATTAAGTCCAAGATTGCGACTCAATTCCGTCAATGGGCTACAAAGCGCTTAAATGAATACATCCGAAAAGGTTTTACCATGGACGATGAACGGCTCAAGCAGGCTGGCGGCGGTGATTATTGGAAAGAGCTTTTAGCCCGCATCCGCGATATCCGTTCTTCTGAAAAAGTGATGTACCGTCAGGTTCTGGACTTATATGCGACTAGCGTGGACTATAATCCGAAATCGTCTGAATCCATTGCTTTCTTTAAGATGGTTCAGAACAAGCTTCATTATGCGGTAAATCGCCAGACCGCTGCGGAAATCATCTACGACCGCGCAGACAGTGAAAAGGAGTTTATGGGGCTTACTTCATTCAAGGGGGCAGATGTAACTTTGGAAGATGTCCGCATTGCAAAGAATTATCTTTCAGAAAAGGAACTGAAAAAACTGAACGCCCTTG
>JAEELR010000208.1 GCA_016282835.1 Treponema sp.
CTGTAAAATAACATTGTTTGTTTTTTCTGAATCAAAATATTTCAGTCCCTTTATTACATAGCACCTTAAGTTTGGATCAGTTGATTCAAAAAGCTTAATCAATATGTCTTCCGATTCACTCACCTGCATGGCACCAATTGCCTGAGCAGCATACATTCTTAAAAATGTATTTTCATCTTCATCCTGAGCAATCTGTGAAAGCTTTTCCCATGTTTCTACGGCTTTAATTTTTCCTAACACTTTCATTAGAGACTGCTTTTGAGGAGTCGTTAAATCTTCCCTGTCAAAAAAATCTGACAGGAATAAAGCTTCATCTGTTGTACCCAGCTCTCCTAAGGCATTTAAGGCACCGTTAAAATATGATTCATCTTCTTTATCAACTAAATCTACAAGGCCGGGAACACAGTCTTCGCATTTTACGGCAACAACATATTTAAAGCATTCATCAACTGTAGTTTTATTTTCATCATAGGGATCGTTAATTACTTCGCAGGCATAATCTTCAAGGCAGGGATCCTTTAACTTTGCATAGTAAGATAAAATTTTATTCTTTAAGTTCACATTCTTTATAGAGAAAAACAAATCATATATTTGATCAACAAAACGCAAATCTTCATTTTTAGTGAGTTCATCAATTAAAGTGATTATAGAATCTTCAAGACCATATTTTATAGTTTCAATACATTCCGTTACATATTCATCACTGGAAGTTTTTTCATCCTTGCCGATATAAACATCAGTTTCATTTTTTTTTGGACGCTTTGGGGATGGATAAATTTTTTCTTTTGTGTATTTATAGGAACTTTTTTTAGTCTCTTCGCTTTCGCTTTTATTTTCGTTTTCAATTGAAAGATACTGATTAACAATTTCATCTTCAGTTTGAGAAAAGCAGAATGAAAGAGAAAGAAATAATGTACTTAAAATCAAAAATATTTTCTTTTCCATACTAATATAAACCCTTCCAGAAATAAAAAATTACACTTCTTTTGAATGAAAATTCTTCAAAAAGTTTTCCTTATATTCATTAAATCTGTCTTCTTTAATGGCTTCCCGAATTTCTTTTATCATATTATGTAAAAAATAAAGATTATGATAACTTGCAAGCATACTTGAAAGAATTTCCTGCTCCCTGAAAATATGCCTTAAATATGCCCTTGAATAATTTCTGCAAACCTTACAGTTACATTCACTGTCAATTCCTGAAAAATCGTTTTCAAATCTTTTTTGTTTTATAGAAAGCATTCCTTTATGAGTGAAATATAATCCGTGGCGGGCAACTCTTGTAGGGCCAACACAATCAAACATATCAACACCATTTGAAACTGCTTCCAGAATATATTCCGGAGTTCCAATTCCCATTACATACAAAGGCTTTTCTTCCGGCAGAAATTGAACTGTATACTGCAAGGTTTTTGCAAACATTTCGGGAGTTTCCCCTACACTTAAACCGCCAATTGCAATACCCTCAGTGTCTAAAGCTGAAACAAATTCTGCACTTTCTTTTCGTAAGTCTTCAAAGAAATTTCCCTGCACAATCGGGAAAAAATATCCTTTGTAACCGGCGTCTTTTTGTTTTTTCCATTCATTAAGTGCGCGGACAGCCCAGTCTTTTGTTATTGCCAAAGCTTTCTCTGCTTCTTTTCTGGATGCATCAGAACCAGTACAGACATCAAGCTGCATCTGTATATCAGAGTTTAAATTTGCCTGGATTTGAACAACATTTTCCGGAGTAAAAAAATGCTTTGAGCCGACTATATCACTTCTGAAAGTAACGCCTTCGTTTGAAATTTTTCTGAGGCTTGAAAGAGACCATACCTGAAAGCCGCCCGAATCAGTAAGGAAGTTTTTATTCCACTTTGTAAAACCGTGTAAACCGCCTGCTTCCTTAACAATAGCGTCTCCCGGCCTTAGATACATGTGATAAGTGTTGGCAAGAATAATCTCAAAACCAATTTCCTCTAAATCATCTTTACTGACAGCCTTTACAGTGCCTTTAGTTCCAACCGGCATAAACACTGGAGTCTGAACATCGCCATGAGCCAAATGCATTACACCGCAGCGAGCCTTGGAGTTTTTATCCTTATGAATTATGTCTAATATTTTTTCACTCATTTTTATCCTGCCAAAATCAAGTTTTTGCAAACTTTAAAAGCACTACACTGATTGCAATAAAAAGAAAAATCGGAAACCATGCACCAAACAGGGCTGGAATTACACCAAACTTTGCCATAAGCATTGTGACCATCTGCGTTACATAAAATAATACAACGGCACTGATACTTAAGGCGAGGCTTACAACCAGTACATTCTTTCTAGTTTTTCCACTCAAACCGATTGCTAAAAATACAACTAAGAATAATACAAACGGGAACGAGAACTTTTTATAGTATTCAGATTTTGGCTCAGCACAGGGAAGACCAGCTTTTTCAAGATGCCTGATATAAGCCTTTGCTTCTTTTATATTTACTTCCTGCACAGAAACTGTATTATTCCTGAAAGTTTCCGGCGGTTCTGTAAGGCGCTCAGAAAGTGAGGAATCAAACGGGACTTTTTTTATAACATCATTATCAACTTTGTATTGATTTGGATTAGAAAAATACCAGCGGTCATCAATCCATGAAACTAAATCTGAGTACAAGAATGTATAGAATGATTTATCTTCATTTCGAATTAAAACATAAACCTGATGAAGACGTTTTAGAGTGTCATCATAATGATCTGCTTTATAGATAACATTTCCTTCTTCTGCAAGAATAACAATTTTATCATTATTTAATGACTGCTCTTTTTCCAGTAATTCATTCTGAAGTGCAACTTTTTTCGCGTATGTAGGAACAACAACATTATCTTCAAACAAAAGCATTCCTACACTCATTATTAATGCAACGAGCAAAAGTGGCGCTGTAAATTTAAACAATGAAATGCCGGATGCAAAAATTGCAATCAATTCATTTCGGGCATAAAAATCACTGAGCATATAGGCTGAAGCAAATAACATTGCAATAGGAAGTGAATACCATACAGTTTTAGGAACATAATATAAAAGCACCCTCATTACATCCTTGGTTGCAACTCCCCGGGAAATATAAGTCCAGAGATTCATAACTAAATCTGTAATGGAAAGAATTAAAACAAAAAATACTAATGCCCCGATAAAGATTGAAAAGAATCTTTTAAGCATATAAAAAATCATTTTCATTTTCTTTTTAGCCTCAAGTATAAAATAATTCCTAATAATCCTATGAAAAAATTTGGACCCCACATAAGCCAGAAGCCATTATAGCCGCCTCTAAGTCCGAAAATCTGTCCAAGAATTGAAGCTGCCCAATATAAAACTGAAAGGATAATTCCAAAGATTAAGCCTAAAGTAAAACCGTCTCTTTTTCCAAAAACTAAAGCTAAAGGAAAAGCTAACAGTGCAAAAAATATTGAACCGAAAGGAATTGAAAACTTTTTATTGAATTCCAGGTTATAACTGTTTAACTGTCTCTTCGTTAGAATATTTTTTTTCTTGTAATCGCGAATCTTAAGCCATAAATCTTTTGAAGTCATCTCGCGTGGACTTAAGGAAGATTTTCCAATGTCAATTACATCATCAAAAATATTAAGCGTTAAAGAAGAGCCTGTTAAAATATCATAATTACCTTTTTTTAATCCATTAAACATTAATACATTCGGATTAGAAAGCTTCATCTGCATCAAAACATCTTCTTCTGTTGATTTTTTTACATTAGATTCATTTGCAATAATTACTTTTAATTTCCCGGAATTAGATGAATCAAAAATTACCATGTCAGAAACTTTAGTTTTATCAACATTGCCAATTATGAATGTATAGTCTCCGATTCTTTTAATGGACTGGCTTTCAAGTTCAATAGCGGGATTCGAAAGAATTACCTGTTTCATGAGGCGGTTATATTTTAGCGTTCCCAGGGGAAGAAAATAATCGTTCATTACAAAACTGAAAAGTGAAATTATAACGCCAAGAATAATTACAGGCTTTAAAATAACAGAATAACGCTGGCCGCTTGCACGCAGAATCAAAACTTCATTATCTGTTACAAGACGTCCCAGGCACATCAAAAATCCAAGTAAAGTAGAAAATGGAGCCGATTGTGCAACGATTGCCGGAAGATTGTACCATATCAGTTTTCCGACAGTTGCAACAGGAACTCTCTTTTTTAAAATTGTTTCTGCCATTAATAGAATTTGATTTACAAAAAATACAACGAAAAAGAATGCAAAGCTTACAAAGAAATAAATTAAAAGCTCTCTAATTATATACTTGAAAATAACATTCTCTTTTATTTGTGTCCGTTTATAGCTCACTACAGCGATTTTTTTCTGCAGACGAAGTGACTTAATCTTTTTTGCAAATTCAAATGCCAGAACAAGAAAAAAATGAATGTAATCAAATGAGATAATTTTTTTTAAATAACTGATAATTGTTTTCGTATTAAAATTCATAAATTAGTTTATTTAGAAACAACTCCTGTACTTCCAAAACCTCCTTCTCCGCGGGCTGTTTCAGAAATCATGTCAACTTTACAAAAATCACCAATTGTAACCGGGCTTACAATAATCTGTGCAATGCGGTCGCCGTTTTTTATGACAAAATCTTCATCGCCCAAGTTTATCAGGAGGACTTTTAACTCTCCCCTATAGTCGCTGTCAATTGTTCCCGGTGTATTTAAAACTGTAACGCCATTCTTAAATGCAAGGCCGCTTCTAGGTCTAACCTGGATTTCATAGCCTTCAGGAATTTCAAATTTTAAGCCAGTAGAAATTAATTGTCGCTGTCCCTTTTTTAACACAACATCTTCTTCAAGAAATGCGCAGACATCAGCACCAGCAGCCCCTGAAGTTTTATAAACTGGAGCAGAAGCTTTTTTTTCTACCAGACAATTTATTTTTACACTGTTCATATTTTTCTCCATAGTATTTTTATTTTTAACCAAAAACTGATATTTTCTTCAACAATTGATTTTCGCATTTTTCAGAAAGCTTTGGACTGTAAACAAATAAATAATTCTTTGCCAAATCTAAAACATTCTGAACGAGATTAATTATATCATTTTTATTTATAGAGCGTATACACTCAAGTATTTGTGAAGTATTCTGAAGCTCAAAGCCTAAACTGAAATTTCTTTGCAACCGCTTTATGATATATTCCGTGTCATATTCATTCATTATTTCTTCGCCGCAGATATGTTCTTTGGCTCTTTCAATTTCTTCGTCACTGAATTCACAATCCTGTATTTTGTGTAATTCTTCCTGCAGCAGTTTTACAGCCTTAATGCATTTATTTTTTTCAGACCCGCAGAATGCTCCCCAGAAAGCTGCATTTTCATAGATTGTAAAAAAGCTGTATACACTGTAGCACAAACCCGATTTTTCGCGCAAAACTTCAAAGAGTCTGCTTGTCATATTTTCACCAATTAGTGAATTAAACACTACAAGAGTATAGAATTGTTTTTTTGTAGGATTTGCAATTACCGGGAACAAGGAAAATATCTGGCTTTGATTAAAAGATGTATGACAGATTTTTGCGCCTGTAGAAAATAAAACTTTTTCCTTAAAATGAGTTTCATCCGGATAGCGCAGAACTTTTTTATGCTGATTCAGCTTTTCAAGTTTTTCCTTTAAGATTTTAACATCAATGTTTCCTGAAGCAACAACAACAAGCTCGCCCTTAACAAAATATTTTCTATACCATTCAAGGATTTTATTTCTATCAAGATTTTTTACGTCTTTATGAGTGCCTGTTATTTTTTTCCCGAGGCTTTTGTTTTTCCATAAGTTTTTTGCAAGGCTGTCAAATGAAGATTCTTCACTGTCATCTTCAACGGCAGAAATTTCTGTCTGTACTACAAACCTTTCTCTTTCAACTTCTTCTTCAGGAAATGTGCAGTTTTGAGCTATATCACAAAGAACATCTACGGCTGATTCAAAATTATTTTTTTGCACGGGAATCGTACAGTAAAGACAAACGTTTTCTCTTTCGGTAAAAGCATTTATGTAACCTCCAGTACAATCAAAAAAAGAGGCTATATCGTGAGTGGTTCTGGATTTTGTTCCTTTAAAAATTAAATGCTCAGTAAAGTGCGTAATTCCATATTCACCTTCATTTTCGTATCTGCTTCCCACAGAAAACCAAAAACCGACTGACGCAGTTCTCACATTGTCAATCGGTTCTGTAATAAGGCAAATATTATTACGCAGAGTTTGCGTAACAATCATCTGTAATTATTTTTTCTGTTCTTCAAGTGCATCGATATAAGAAAGATTTAATCTTCCCATTTTATCAACTTCAAGAAGTTTTACAGGAATCTGCTGGCCTTCTGTAAGTACATCACTTACTTTTTCAACTCTCTGGCGAGAAAGCTTTGAGATATGACAAAGACCTTCTTTTCCAGGCAAAATTTCAATGAATGCACCAAAGTCCATAATGCGTTTTACAGTACCATTATAGATTGTACCAGGTTCCGGATCTTCACAGATACCTTTGATTGCAGCCTTTGCAGCATCTGTTGAAGCACCTGTTTTTCCGTAAATTGTAACAGTACCGTCATCATCAGTATTAATTGTAACATTATACTGCTGACATAATGCCTTTACGTTTTTTCCACCAGGTCCAATTAATGCACCAATTTTATCAACATCAATTTTCATTGTATCGATTTTTGGAGCATACTGACTGATTGGCTGTGGCTTATCAATGCATTTTTCCATTATGTCAAGGATATGATTTCTTCCGCGCTTTGCCTGATCCAGAGCTTTTCGCATAATGTCCATTGAAACGCCGGCAATCTTAATATCCATCTGGAAACCTGTAATACCGTCGCGGGTTCCTGCTACCTTAAAGTCCATGTCTCCCAAGTGATCTTCTTCACCAAGAATGTCTGAAAGGATTGCATATTTTTTATACTGAGGACCGTCTGTAATTAATCCCATTGCAATACCGGCAACCATTTTTTTCATTGGAACACCAGCTGCTAAAAGAGAAAGACAGCCGCCACAAGTAGAAGCCTGTGATGATGAACCGTTTGATTCCATGATTTCTGAAACTACACGGATTGTGTAAGGGAATTCTTCGCGGCTTGGAACCATTGCAGCAAGTGAACGGCGAGCCAGGTTTCCGTGACCAATTTCGCGGCGGCCTGTTGTAAGCTTACCTGTTTCACCAACTGAGTATGGAGGGAA
>JAEELR010000209.1 GCA_016282835.1 Treponema sp.
AACAATTAGCTGTTAGCTTTTAGCAATTAGCAGGAGGGGAAAGCCTTCCCCTCGCCCGCACGCTGTTGCGGGCTACCCCTTCTAACGGGGGACACCCCCGTAGCGCCCCTGTAACACCCGCTCTAATACAAAGATAAAAAAACGGTTGGTTCTATAGCTTTAACATTAGACAATTTAAAATCTTTTACGTCTCGGGTAATAATGTAATCTATATGATGACGCTTTGCACAATAAGACTGTAAAGAATCTTCAAAATCAGGCATAATACCTGAAAATCCAAATCTCAAATCTTTTTCAGTCACTTTAGCAATTTTTAATGTATTAATAAAGTTTAAGACAGTCTGTAATTGCTTTGATTTATCTGAGAAATTTTGTTTTGTAATATACATTACATCAGCTACAGAAACTGTAGAAATATAAATTTTATCACCATGTAAAAGGGCTTTTTTATAACAAGCTATTGAATCAGTACAAAAAGGTTGCCTATTTGTTAGAATATCAATAGTGATATTAGTATCAAGTAATATTCTCATTGACGGGCAAGCCTCTCAGTTTTAATGTGGTTTTCATCAATATCAGAAGGAAGAATACCTATAGCAGCATCCAATGCATCCAATTTCTTTTGAATTCCACGAGAAGGCTTTTTTACTTTTTTTTGAGGAAGAATTTTAAGTCCATAGTTTTCTGCTTTTTCTTTATACAAAGAAGGATTTGAGAAAAAATCAGCATACGACACAACAAACATAGAATACCTCCTCAATTATTATAGCACATATTTTTTTATTTCATCAATAAAAAATCAGGAAGCACTTTAAAAAGAAAGGAAAGCCTTCCCCTCGCCCGCACTTCAGCTTTATTTCAATTATTGTTATTGAAGAGTATATTCAACATAATTGCCTTGACCGCCCGAACCAACATGCGTAGCAAGTCGTTCTTCGTAATGCCTGTTTCTTGTATATACTGTAAATTTTACTCTACGAACTTCACCAGGATTATAATACTCATACTTAGAAGTATTTACTGGTAAAATAACTTTTTTTGGATTACTGCCCGAAGGGTCTTCAATATAAATAATAATGTCTTCTGCGCTACTTGAATCATCACCTTCATCCCAGAAAAACAAAAACATTACAGGTCTTCTTTGATCTCTACTGGTGATTGAAACTTTTACCAACCCAGGATTAGTGTAATATCTTTCATTGTCCGGCAGGTAATAATCACTTTTTCCAATCCATGTTCCACCAGAAGTATAATAAACTAATGTTACTTTTGCTCCAGGATATGCATTACATAAGTTTCCCCTATTTGTCGAACTTAATTCCCTAATTACTTCTTTTCCATCTAATTCTACGCTAAACTTTAATGATGGAGATGGTGTCGGTCCATCTGAATAACTGAATGAAAAAGAACATTCAGGATCATTAATAAGATTAACAGAATTTAAAGTAACATCAGGATAAAAGTAAGCAGTTTTTGAAGAAGATTCACTTTCATGCGAATAATTCCAGTCATCTTTCAATCTTTTTATTATTTTATAAGATTGTGTACCACATTTTGAACCACCGAAATTTGCAGGAACATATATTACAATAGTTTTACTGCTTGAATTAATTTTAGTTTCTGAACCATCATAAGTTTTGTAATAATATTCTCCATTATTAAAATCTGAATAATCCCAGCTTATTTCTGCCTTCCATTGATTTGAGACCCATTCTTTCTTAACATCTTTAAGACTTGGTTTGTCAGGTCTTGTACAATACCCCTTAGAATCAGAAACAGAATCATCAACAGTTCCGTCTGGTCTTTCTTTCAAAATTTGAACCTTTATGGAATATTTTGTTGAAATAGCAAGATCACTCAAGGTATAAGTATAGCGTCTTTTACCATCCTTAATTTCATAAGAAGCATTTGTTACATCAGTTTCTTTTGTTCCTGCAAAAAGCGAAATCTTTTTCCAGTTTGTATCAACAGTTTCCCAAGTTACAGTTATTGAATTATCAGTATTATAATCTTTGGTTTCGGGTTTAACTAAAAGAGGAGGTTCCATTTTTGTTTTAGCATATAATTTTGCAGAAGTATTTTTATTTCCTGCATTATCTTCATAAGTCAATTCAATTTCGTAATTTGATGCAGCTGTTAAATTTGATATAACAATAGAAGCGTCTGTCACATTTTCTTTTATTTGATAATTTTGTTCATTCTGTTCTTTATATTTTAAAGTTGCCTGCTTAAAATCTGAAGGTCTGGAAGACTCTGTAATTGTTATTGAGTTAGTTGTATTTGAATAACTTATTTCTGGCTTTGGAACAGAAGTATCAAGACAAAAATAAAACTTACTTGTCGGCTCTTCTACGTTTTGAGGAGTTGCAGGATACGTGCAGGAATGATTGCTGGAATCTGTGATTTTTAAATACATTGAATAAACACCGTCATCCAATACACTCAAGTCGACAGGACCATAAAATTTACCTTCCTTACCACCTGCAGAAAGATATTCTATTGGTGGGAAATCCTCTACACTGCTATTTTGAATTGAATTGTAATTCGAATCCTTTACCTTTTTTATGATTACATCAAAAGTAGGTGGAATTGTTCCATCATCATCTGTTACTTCGAAATCAAGGTAAATCTTCTTGTTCTGTATAAACTTCACTCCAGAGTTAGCAGGACAGGTTGAAGCAGAAGTAAGTTGATTTTCAAGTTCTATAAAATCTCCTGACTCATTAGTTTTCTGCCCTAAACCAATATTACAAGTATTAATATTTGGTGGAAGTAAATCGGTTTTATCATTAACCTGGTAATTCCATTTTTCTGATCGGCCCATAGCTACTGGTTTTGTTCCGACAGTATAGTAAAAATCTTTTTCTATTGTAACAAGAATCTGACTAAAACTAGCTGGTGGATTTTTTGTATTTGCAGTAATAGTAAGAATATAATTATTTAAAACAGGTGCATTAAAACGCTCATTAATATTTGCATTTGTTTTATAATTTGTAATTGTTATATTTTTAAAATATGTATTTCCATCATATTTATAACACCAGCATTTTTCTTTTTTAGTTGGGTTAATATATGAAAAATCATCATCATTCAGTTTATACTTTATTTTAAGTTCATCTATTTCTTTTGAATCAAAATAAATAGATCCTTCATCCATTTTTTTATCAAACATAACCTGAATAGTTGCATCGCGTAATGAACGTGTTGCACTATATAACGGTGTTTTTGAAAGAACATACGGACGTTCAGCAACTACTGCATAAAGACATAATTGAATCGAAGCTTCTGGTTCTTTGATAAATTTACACTGTGTCTCAGGATCAGTTAATGATTCAAGTTCCAGATATTCACCATTTTTGTATTCCTTTTTTGTAACAGAATCGATTATTTTCCAATTAATAAATTCATAATCTGCAGAAGGTTCAAAAATTACATTAAATGAGTCTGAAACCTTTTTGTTTGTTTCTGCACCTGCAGGAGCTTTTACAGCACCTGTTTTACCTTCATAATCTATTAAGATCTTATATGATGGAGCATTTGCATACGCAATATGCTGTTCAATATCATTTTTAACTTCTTCGGCTTTTAAGAAATTATTGCAGGAAATAAGGCTCAATCCCAAAGTTAATGAAAGGAGCAGGATTATTCTAGTTGATCTGATTTTCACGATGTCTTCTCCGTATATTTCTATTAATTATAGTGAGTTTTGTGGAATTTTTCTAGTGGATTGCCGCGTCGCCTTCGGCAAAAACTAACCTTTCTATCCTGTGCAACTTGTTTTTATTATTTTACTTTTGGCCCTTTTGCCTTTATAATTAATATATTACTTTTATACAGGAGTTCAGATATTATGGACAAAAAGAAAATCAAAGTGACATTAGTTCACGAAAATAAAAAAGTTTGCGAAAAGACGGTGGATTTTGTTACACCGGTTTATGATATTATAGATGGATTTGGTTTGCCTGTAGAAAATATCTATGCGGTAAAGATCAACAACGAAGTTCGCCCGCTTGATACACCTATTCAGTTTACAGCAACTATTGAACCAATTTTGAACAACACAAAGGACGGAAGCAGCGTTTACCGCCGTTCCCTCTGCCTTATGCTGGCTGCTGCAAGCCACAACCTGTTCCCTGATAAGCGTCTTATTGTTGGACACAGTCTTGGACACGGATATTTTTACACCTACGACAACGAAAAAACTGTTCACATTGATGTAATTAACAAACTCAATAAGGAAATGGAACGTCTTATAAAAGCAGACCTTCCTATTACAACAGAGTTTGTTTCTTACGAAGAAGCTACAAAACTTTTTGAAAAGCTTGGAATGAAAGAAACACGCAAGCAGCTCAACTTTGTGTGCTCTCCAAAAATCAAGATTAATTCTATCGGCGACTTCAGCGACATTTACTTTGGACCGCTTGTTCGTTCTACCGGTACTCTCAAGGTTTATGATATCCTTCAGTACAAGAACGGCTTCCTCCTCCGCTTCCCACGCACTTCTGATCCTGAACATCTTGAAATCTTTAAGGACCAGCCAAAGCTTTACGAAATCTACCAGAAATACAAGGAATGGGGAAAGCGCGTAAACGTTACTTCGGCAGCATCACTCAACGAGCTTGTTGCAAACCGCCAGATAAACGATTTTATTGATATTACAGAAACTTACCAGCAGAAAAACATTTCGCAGCTTGCTTCGCAGATTGTTGCTAAAAAAACTGCACGCGTAGTTTTGATTGCGGGACCTTCTTCTAGTGGTAAAACTACTTCTGCCAAAAAGCTTGCACT
>JAEELR010000210.1 GCA_016282835.1 Treponema sp.
GTGCTATCATTTCTACCCACCAGATTTTAGCAGGGAAAGAAACAGGGATGAGCATAATAATCATTGCGATAACCATACCAATTCCGCAAACTTTATAAACGATATTTCGCTGCTTCTTTTTGTCAGACATATTCTCGCCATGCTTAGTAAAAAGGAACATATCGTTATATGCAAGAAGACAGAAAAAGGTAAGCGCAGAAATACAGTGAATCACATGCGAAACTTTTACCGGAAGCTGAAACAGTCCTGTATGCGCGGTTGCTATTGAACAGTTGCAGGGAAAAATTACAATGCAGATTCCGAAAACACCGCTGAGGGTTGTAATGATATTGTCCTGCAAATCATAACCGTCGTAGCACATCAAAACCATGCTTGCTGTAGTTAATACACCAGTTAAGACAGGCGTAATATAATATGTTGCCGAAATGGAAAGATCACTCCAGAAACTTTTTCCAAGCGGAGTAAAGCGGTTAACCATATAGGCGCCGAAAAGGCAGAGCCAGGGAAGTATCATTCCAAGAAAGCCTGCCCAGTTTCTAATTCTTTTTTGCCAGATAATTTCACTCATATATTTTTACTATAGAAAATCTTCCCGAAGCGGTCAAGAATGAATACAACTTGTATTTTTAATTTAAAACCATAATAATATTTTTATGAGTAAAGAAACAAAGACAACAGAAACAAAGGCTAAAAGCAATAGCACAAAGAGTACAAGTTCAAAAAGCACAAAATCAACAGGCACAAAAACAGCGGGCAATAAAACAACAGGCAGCAAAGCAAGCACCACTACAAAAAGTGCCGGCACAAAAACTACTGAATCAAAAGCAGCAGGCACAAAGAAAAAATCTTCTAAGAGCAGCAAACGAAATACATTAGAAATCATTTTAATGATTCTTTTTATTGCATTTTTAATCTGGTACAGATTCTTTAACGGAAAAGAAATTCTTGCAAGATATATTCCGCAGCTTAGAGAAAAAACTCCTGTAGAAAAAGTTGAAACCCAGGAAAACACACAGGCAGCTTCATCATCATCAAGTGCGACGAGCACAACTGCAACGAATACAACAACAACACAAAGAAGTGAAAGCTTATCTGACATTTCCTTTGAAACACTTTCAATTCCAGTTTACTCGAGCTCTGCAACAGAAAGCGTAAAAACCGGAGAAGTTCACGACTACAATGGCTTCACCTTAAGCTACAAAGAAGACTATGAAGTTTCAGAATGGGTTTCTTATGTTTTAACAAGAGATGAACTGAATGCCGTAACAGGACGATCGAATAAATTCCACGAAGACAAAAAAATTTCTACAGGCTCTGCAGTTACTTCTGACTACACAGGAACTGGCTATGACAGAGGACACCTTGCTCCTGCTGCCGATCTGGAATGGAGCGTAGAAAGTATGGAAGACAGTTTCTTAATGAGCAACATGACTCCACAGGCTCCGGAGCTTAACAGGGGAATCTGGAAAAAGCTTGAAGAACAGGTCAGAAAGTGGGCCGAAGAATTTGGTGAACTTGTTGTAGTTGCCGGTCCTGTCCTTGAAAAGGAAGCAGAAGCATACAAGGCAATTGGTAAAAACAATGTCCGTGTTCCTGAATATTTTTACAAAGTAATTCTTACCGAAAAAGACGGAAACAGAATTGCACTGGGCTTTATCTTCCCGAACGAAAACTGTGAAGGCGATTTATTCGACTATTTAGTTCCTATTGATGAAATTGAAAAGCGAACAAACCTTGATTTCTTCAATCAGCTTGATGATGGCGAAGAAGAAACATTAGAAAGCAAAATCGATTCAAGTTACTGGAAATAAGCAGTAAAATATAATGTCGCCAATTCCAGCGGGGGCTGAGTTTTTTTCTGCTTTATTGCCCCCGCAACGCCTCTCGGTCTATAAGTAACTAAAATAGTATCAGCAGTAAAAGCTTATACTTTCAAAATGTTCTTTCCACTTTTCGCAAATCATATCTGCCTGTACTTCAATAACAGAAATAATATCATTTAAAATATGCATAGGAATTTTTGACTTATTATGAGCTACAATACATCTGCGGGATTTTGTTATCCATATTTTCGTTCCATTCGGAGTAGGATTTCCGTTTGAAACATGAACATGCACGGGTTCAGATGGTAGTCCTTCATTTGACCAGAAATAAATGACATATGAACCTATCTTAAAAATTTGCGGCATTTCCAAAACCACCCTGTTTTGCAAACTTGTAAATTACATGAGCAGATTTTTCTATTAGGTTCTGAAAGTTTTTTATTTCATTCTGCGAAAATCCGTTATTCTCCCATGAATATTCCGGCAAAACACATGTTGCATTTATAAATCCGTTTTCATCTGGACGTTCAATATATACGCGAATTTTTTCTACACCAGATTCTTCAAAAATACTTGAATGAGTTATCTCTGTATTATCTGGAAAAGTCATAAACGGATACATCATTTCAGTTTCCTCCTGCTATTCTGATTATACATCAAGACGCGGGTTTTGTAAGCAGCTGTAGCTGCGTGAAACTTGTTAAGTTCACATAGCGAACGACTCCCCCCTTCCAGAGGGGGCTGAGGGTTTTTCTGCTTTTGGCCCCCGCAACGCCCCCCGATACTTTTCAATATATATATCGGGTAAACCTATATTAAAGTTCCTCAGAAAGAGCCAGATAACCACCATAACACCATCCTCTTTCTCCTTTTTTAACCTTTCTTCCTTCTTGTGTATATATATCTTCTACAATTTCAATTTCAGTCCAATATGAATCAATATTATCAATTGTTTCAAATTTTCCACGCTTTATAGTAAGAACCTTTATACCCTTGGGCATTACAAATTTTATATTTGAATTATTGGATTCATTCTCCCTTAATCGCAATCTATCACAGCAATACATCAATTCTCCGCCAAAACTTGGTATAAAAACTGTCCGTCTTAAAACTGAAAATTCATTTGTATCAAGATTGATTTCAGCCCTATGAATAATTCCTCCTTCACCTGTAAAATTGATAAAAAAACAGTTTTCTTCAGAATCATAAGCTGCTTCAGCTGATAAGCTAACATCACTTTTTTGTAAAAATGATAAATCCAATTTTTTTATTTCTACCAGTTGCCCTTCTTCAACATTGTAGAGATAGAAATTAAAATCACTGAAATATTTATTATCAAACTTTATAAACTTTTGATTTACAAAGTGATAATATGTTGTCGTTTTTTCTTTAGATGTGCAAGTCAAAATAAATTTGCTATCAGAAGACATCAAATAAAAATCACTATAAATTATATCAAGAGTTCTTGATTGTCCCGTCTTCTTATCTACAATAACCGGATTACGTGCTTTGTTTGAAAAATAAAGATACTTGTCTGTCTCTTTATAACTTCTGCTATACCATGGTAGCATATTTTCAGAAATAGAATATATTATATTTCCATCTTCGTTTTTTATTTGAATATACTCACCGTCTTTACAGATTGTATTTGCAAACACATTTGTAACTATACAAGCTAATAAAAAAATACATATTTTATATTTCATTTATCTATTTCCTTTGTAATATCTTTAATTGGGAGCCTGCGGCAGCGACCTTCAAGTTTCTTAAAAAGAAACTTGAAAGCTTTAGAATAATATTTTTTATTAATTTTGAATATTATTTATGAGATTTACTACACATTTTTCTAATTCAGCTAAAATTGAAATATTTTCCTTATCTATACCTTTTGGAACCTGAATCGTAATTGCAAATCTACTTGGAATATGTCCTATATCAAAATTTTTATCATTTTCATTGTAATACCAAATTTTAATAATTGATTCCTTATAGACATTTCTTATAACACCCCTAATTGATTCTTCAAAAATAGATAACTGCTCTTTGGAAAATGTAAGAATAGAATCTTTGTATAATATTATTCCATGAACTTGAGCTAAGGATTGATTTTTTTCGCTTTGAAATATCAAATCTGATATACAATATGAATATTCCAAAATAGTTTTTTTTTGCCAATAATCACAATAATAAAATTTCTTAACCATTACTTTACTCCACTTGCTGAATAAACTAATATGATTTCTTTAAAAAAATTAATTATGTTAAATTATGTTCTTCACAAAATCTTTTTAATATATCTGAACCAAATTGTGATGCATAAAATCGTTCCCTATCCTTTAGAAAACTAGATTCTTTTCCTTTTGACTCTTTTATTGATTCTGAAATGATAAAAACTTCTGCAACTTTATAAAGAATCTCAGAATATATTTTTGATTGAAAAAAAACATATTCCGATTCTCTTATTCCTAAAAATTCAAAAATATAAGTAAAAAAACTTTTATAGACACGTATTTGATTCCTATCACTATACTTATCAAACGATATTCTTTTTTCAATATCAATCCAAGGAAAAACTTTCTTTATATCATTTGAGATTTGTATTTTCAGCTGTTGATTATTCATTTTATATACCCATCCTGTTGTAACTGAATAATTGTTTGAGGAAGAATATATTGCATACCACCTCCAGCCGAGCCTGCCCATGCCTCTACTTCAGCCTCTACAACATTTACAATTGGCTTTATTACTGTAAATTCTTGATAAGTTGATGGATCAGTCCATGGAGGAAGACTTAATTCTGAAGCAGTTGAAACTGTATCTGTAACAAAAGAACTGTTTGGTCCAATTTCACCATATCTTCCAATTTTTGTACCGACTTCAAGAGTTTGATTTACTTCAGTTCCTAATACAGCACCATTATTTGGTGGGTAATTAGGTTTACCATTTGATTGTAACCAGCTTTCACTTTTCTCTGGCAAAGCTGTAGGTGCAGCTATAAAGGCACCTATAACATTCGCACATCCATATGCTGCAGCCAAGTCATATACAATTTCGCAAGCTGAATCCAACATTTGAATTGTACCAAGAATTGGATGCCCATTCTTAAAATTTTGAACTGCCATGTTAGAATAATCTCTACCAAAATCGAGATTAAAAGCATTTCCAACTGTTGGATAGATAGCAGCTTTATTCTTATCTGTCGTTTCTAATCCATCCGGATCTGTATAAATAAGTGGATTATTAAAACAATACCCATACCAGTTGACTCCATCCCGCGCAGGGTCTTCCGTGACAAACCGACCAAGCTCCGGATCATACCATCTTGCATTGAAGTAGTACATTTTCGCGTCTTCATCGTACAGTTTTCCGGTAAAGCTTGCTGTAAAGCCCTTTGTGCCGTTTTCACTTAAGACTGTACCGAATGCTTCTGTTTCTGCTTCCCAGACAACCGCTCCGTTTTCATCACTTACAGCCCTTGTCGTTCCAAGATGGTCGGTATGGTGATAATATGTTTCTTCTGTTCCTTCCCTTTCCTGACGGATTTCGGCAAACACTGTATTTGATTTATAAATATATCTTACTTTCTCTGCGGAGTTTTCCGTATACAGAAGCTTTCCGTCGGCACTGTACTCACGGAACTCACTTCCTGCTGCCGTTTCAAATAGAAAACTGTATTTTGCGAAAAGAAGAGCAACTTTCTGACAAGCTGAAAGAATTTCCGTAACCCGCGATAATTCTGATGTTAGCTTTATCTGTAAAAGAAATGTTTGAAGAGAAGTAAGTTTTTCTGATGGTCGACATACGTTCATAGACGGATTTATTATAGCATGACTTGTGCAGTTTCTCTATGTAATATTTGCGAATGTTTTTATGAACATTGTATATTCTACAATATATTTAATATATATCATTTGCATTTCACACATTAAACTTGTTTTTTAAATCACTTACTATTATTAAAATATGGATGAAAAGATACTGGCAAAAAAGGAAAAGATTCGTGCAAGAGTTAAAAACTTCACATTGATGGATGATAACTTTATGACAGTCTTTTTTAATAATGATTTGGAATGTACAAGTTATGTTCTTCAAATTATTATGAATATCCCTGACCTGAAAGTTACGGAAGCGAAAAGCCAGTATACTATTGCAAATTTAAAAGGAAAATCTGCCAGACTTGATGTACATGCTACGGATTCAAAAGGTCAGATATACGACATAGAAATTCAGCGTGCAGACAAGGGTGCTGGAGCAAAAAGAACCAGATACAATTCTGCGCTCATGGATGCAGATGAATCTATTTCTGGTATGGATACAGAAAAGCTGCCTGAAACATACGTTATTTTTATTGCAGAAAATGATATACTGAAAGGCGGGCTTCCATTGTATCATATTGACAGAATAATTCGGGAATTGAACAAACCGTTTGATGATAAATCCCATATCATCTATGTAAACGGTAAGTATAGAGGCAATGATCCAGTTGGTAGCCTTATGCATGATTTTTCCTGCAAGAAGGCTGATGACATGAACAGTGATGTGCTTGCAAACAAAACAAGGCAGCTAAAAGAAACAGAAGCGGGGGTATCTCAAATGTGTAGAGCAGTAGAAGAGCTTATTAATGACGAACAAATAGAAATTGCATTAAAAATGCTTAAACAGAATCGAATTAAAGAAGACGAACTTGCAGATTTCTTTAATTTTTCTGATGAACAACTTGAAAAAGTCCTTTCTTTGTATCATCAGGCAATTCCAGTTAAAGCATAATATGACAACTTCCGAAGCTTTCAATACCGGCAAAGAACCACCGGCTTAATTACTTAAACTAAAACTAGTTCAGTTCATTTTCAAAAACTTCCTTTTTATAAACGTAATAAACATAGATTAAGTCTTGTGCGCCAACTTCTGCATAACCATCATATATTAGGCTTTTTACAAGATAATAAACTCTAGCAGAATTCTGTCCTCCTAATAATTGACCAGCATAAAAACCAACATTTGAAGTTTGCATTTGATTCCAGATTGAAATTATATCAAAATTCGGTTCCTTGGATATATTCTCTTTTTCAATGCTAAAGGTATTATTTGTTGAATATAAATAACACCATCTGTTTTCAGTTTTATCAGGAAATGCCAGAATATAGCCGATTGCAGAATCTAATTTTCTTACCGTTGCCTTATAATCTTCAACTGTTACAACCTGATAGTTTAATAAAAAGAATTCTATTTTTCTCTCTTCTTCGTTAATTAAAAATTGCATGGCATATTCAGGTCCATGAACTGTACGGGATGAATACGGTATAGAAAGACCATCTAATTCTGGTAACCAAATATTTTTAGTACGCCCGGTTCTTAATTTTCGTTTTTTACAACCAGATAAGAAATCATTTGTAAACTCTAATTCTATTGTTTCCTTTGTCTTTATTTCCCTTAAATCATGCCAGTAGATTTTATATTTTGTATTTTTCGCATGTAATTCAGAGCATAAAAATATACTAATCAAAATAATTATTAAGCTTTTGAAATTTTTTATTGTCATTAAATTCACCTTCATTCATTTGATTTAGATAGTTGATAGCTTCTTCTTATGAAAAGTTTTCAAAATAAACAGATTCTCCATTTGAAGTTATTCTGTTTATATACCATGCAACCACAGATTTATTAATGGTTTTATAATTTAGATAAACATCTCCTAATCCTCGAGTGAATTTTGAGGCAGTTTGTACACTTAACATTACCGCACTTCCTTTTGGGTCCATTGTATTTACAGAACAAGATACATCCTCCATTGTTATTGAAGTCATATCTGGTAGTGCAGCTGCACAATTATATAACGGATTAGAACTAACTGTAGATAAATATTGGTACATATCAGCAGAAGATTCAAAATAACAGTCATCTAATCCCGTCCAGTCATAGCGGTTTACCGGGTTCCCGCCAAAGTACGCATACCAGTTCACCCCGTCCCGCGCAGGGGCTTCAGTAACGGGAGGAATTTCTGAAATTTGTTCGTCAAAAATAAAGGAATATTGTGTATGGAATACCAATAAATCTATAGAACTCTCCAATAAGAGTTCTATTTCTATTAGCTGCAGTTGGAGGAAACATAACTGTTGTAACTGTTCTTGTATTACTTGCACTTTATTCATTGATAGTAATTATATCAAAGATACAGCTTTCTCTCTATTTTTATTTATTCTTTTCCTCCCAGAGTTTCTGGACTTTTTCTATCATCTGTTCATCACCGCTTAATTGTGCAGCTTCAAGACAACTTTCATCCAAAATTGCTCCGTATTCCAAAAGCAAATCTACCTGACTTTCCCATTTTATGCCCTTTTTTATTGCTTCATACAATGGTGTTGTAGCTTCTGGAGAATTGAAATATTTAAATGCTCGTTTATCGGTAAAAAACAATAACCTTCTACTATGGCTGTATGGAAACGGATGACCTTTCATATTTGGATCTGCACCGGCTTTCAGTAATGCTTCCAGAAGAAGATTGGCATCATATATAAACTCACTATCTCTTTGTTCTCTTGTTTCCTTTTTATCTTCGGGAATCATTGTTTTTCGGACTTCGTATTCCCACCAATCGTCTAATTCTGAATTATCAAATGAATAAACTCTTTGCCATACATATGGAAGTCTATTTATATCCACTCCATATTCTAAAAATAAATAGAAAAGATTTATACTTGAATATTCAATTGGATATTTGTGTTCATAATGATTATCAACTCTTATTTCGTCATAATCTCCCATTAATTTTTCACATAAAACTTTTAACGGATTCGAATCATACCATCCAGCATCGCCAATACATTTATTTGGATCA
>JAEELR010000211.1 GCA_016282835.1 Treponema sp.
AACAGGACTGACACTTCTGAAAAATTTGATTTCTTAAAGCAGAATACTTTGATGTATGTTTTCAACGATACACTAAAAGTTGAATATACCTTCAGACCAAAATGTTTTGAGAGCATTAAAGTTTATGTGCAGAATGTTTTTGAATATATAAAGAATGATGGTGTTCAGAACGAAATATATCCGGGGCAAACTTACTATAAGGAAGATGGTTCTTTAGTTGTCTTTGAAGCAAGTGCTGCTGATGTACAGAATTATTATAAAACCTGGAAAGACAATATAAGACCAGACACATTCAATGATTACATTACAATTGGTGTAAGTTTGTGCTGGTAGAACTAAAAAACCTGCAGCACAGGAGCTTGATGATGCCCGGAAACTGCAGGTTTGTAGAAGTTTAGATTGAGTGGTCATTGAGTCCTTCGACAGAACTCAGCGACCGTAAGCTCAACCACCGTATTTATTTGTTTAAGTATTCAACAACAAGTTCGCCCATTTTCTTAGTGCCAACAAGCTTGCCGTTAGCTTTTACTTCTTCTAAATGGCTTCCTGCAATATCACCTGTGCGGTAACCGTCGTTAAGAACTGCATTTACAGCGTTTTCAATTGCTTTTGCTTCTTCTTCAAGTTTAAAGCTGTAGCGCAAAAGCATTGCTGCAGAAAGAATTGTTGCAAGTGGATTAGCTAAATCTTTTCCTGCAATATCAGGAGCAGAGCCGTGAATTGGTTCGTAAAGTCCAGGACCTGTTCCATCACCTAATGAAGCAGATGCCAGCATTCCGATTGAACCTGTAATCTGTGAAGCTTCGTCTGAAAGAATATCACCAAACATATTGCTTGTTGCAATTACATCGAACTGGCGTGGATTTCTAACCATCTGCATTGAAGCGTTATCAATGTAAAGATATGAAAGCTGTACTTCCGGGTAATCCTTTTTTACGTCTTCTGCAACGCGTCTCCACAGCTGTGATGAGTTTAAGATATTTGCTTTATCAACAACGCAGAGTCTTTTCTGTCTGTTCATTGCATATTCAAATCCCATTCTAACGATTCTTTCAATTTCACTTCTTGTATATTTTTCTGTATCCCATGCAGTGTTTCCGTCAGCAGAAGTTCCTCTTTCACCAAAGTAAATACCGCCTGTTAATTCGCGAACGATTAAAATGTCTAAGCCTTCACCAACAATTTCATCTTTAAGAGGGCAGGCATCTTTTAACTGCTTCCACATAACAGCTGGTCTTAAGTTAGCAAATACTTTCATTCCACCGCGTAAACCAAGCAATGCTTTTTCTGGTCTGAGTTCTGAAGCAAGATTATCCCACTTTGGTCCACCAACAGCGCCTAATAAAGCTGCGTCACTATCTAAAGCAATTTTCAACTGGTCTTCTGGAAGAGGCTTTCCAAATTTGTCGATTGCACTTCCACCAGCAATTACATTTGTGTAGTTCCATTTGTGTCCGTATTTTTTTGCAATTGCATCCAAAACATTTACAGCTTCTGCAACTACATCAGGACCGATTCCATCTCCAGGAATTAAAGCGATGTTCTTTTCCATAAAAAGTTCCTCACATTATAAAAATCTCAAGGTTGCCCCTGAATATATACTAAATAAATTTAATATCGGATAAAAATATAATGCAATCGTTATAAACAATCAACGAGGAATTTTTAGGAGTTTTGCCCGCTGGTTTTCTTCTGTACAAATTTATTTAAATTGCAAAGAATTAATTTACTGCAAATTCCACCCTTCCGCCCTTTGCTAATCGCGCATTCCTTCGTTTCACTCCGGAACTTACGGGGCTCCACGGTGAGCTAATCAGTAAAAAAAATTAAAAGGGGACACTATATGTCATAGATTATGGTGTATAATAGTTGCCATGAAATTAGAAGATACTGAGATTGCAAAAAAGATTTGTGAAAATATAAAGAACAGAAATGTTTATTTTGTTTTTGGAAGCGACATTATTGCCAGAAGCTGGATGCAGTGGTCTGTAGAAAATCCCGAAGTTTCTAAAATCCATGCGCTCGAGTGCGAGAGATTTCTTGCCTGGGATAATTTTAAGTCGAATTATTTGTCTGTTTCCATGGAAGGACTTTCTGCGATTCCAACTTCAATGCGAAAAATTTTTGTAAGGGATTTGCTTTTAAGGAATGCAGGAAAGATAAAAGAGCCTCTGTATAAATCTCTTGAAAATGCAGGCGTTCCTTTTTTTAAGCGGATCATTAATCCTTCTTATTCTGTGGATGGAGAAAACTTTACTGACTGGCTTTCTTCGGTTTTACCTTCGCTAAATATGTGGGCGGAAAATGAAAACGGTTTTGAGAAGTCAAACAATCTTTCGCCTGAAGATGAAGACTATAAGCTTTTGTATCACTGCTACAAAGAATTTCTTGCGATGAATAAATTTTATGAGCAGTCGTGGGAAGAGCCTTCGTTTTCGGGCGGGAACAAAAAGTTCATTGTGTTTTACCCGCAGATTCTTGATGATTTTTTTGAGTTTAAATCGATTCTGTTTTCGTGCAAAAACATTGAGTGTGTGTCCCTGAAAAAAGATTCTGAATTAATGAATAAAGTGCCTTCTGTTTTCTATTACACTGATTCCAGAAAAGAGCTGAGAAAAACTGCTTTAAGGCTTAGACGACTGTATAAAAATTCTTGTGACGAAGGAAAAAAGTTTTTGTGGAATGATGTTGCTTTACATGTTCCGGAAATAGAAATAATTAAACCTTATCTTGAGCGGGAATTAAAACTGTATTCAATTCCTTATGTTGTTCATGTTGGTTCCTGTGTTTCTAAAAATTCGAGTGGAAGTATTTTTAAACTGATTCAAAATGTTTATACTCAGGATTTTTCCTATGAGTCAGTGCGCGCTTTGCTTCTGGACGGATTTATTCCGTGGGTAAAAGGTGAAAGCGGTCTGGACTTATGTTCAAGTCTCATTCAGTTCGGGCAGGAGAATCATTGTGTATGTTCTTATTCTTCTGTTGTTAATGGCGAGAAGGAAAAACATTCTACCTGGGAAGAAAGCCTTGCGTGTGATGGAAGAAATTACGCTTTGCTGAAGTTTTTCAGGAACCTGAAGAATCATATTGTTTCAATTTGTACTGCGACTTCTTTTGAAGTAATCCGGAAAGAGTGGAATTCA
>JAEELR010000212.1 GCA_016282835.1 Treponema sp.
ACTTGAACAATCTTATTGTACACCTTCGAGGAAAGCTTTTTTTCTATAAGCTTTTGTCTCTCACCCGCATAGCGGGTGGTTTATTATGAAAATATTTCGCTTCGCTACATATTTTCACGGGCTCACGAGCCCATAAAAAAAGTTTCCGCTGCAATCAGCAGAAACTGATGTTGAGTAAAAGCTTTCTTTCTGCGCAAGGGATACGGAAGGCACCGAAGGTGGCCACCGCAGGCGATTTGGTCGCCGAGGAGGCTGGAGCGAAGGCGGAACCTGGAGCAGCCCGACCGACTGCCGAATGTAACGAGGCTGTCGGATGCGCCCATAAAAAAAGACGAGGAAGTTCCCCGCCTTAGATGGAGCTGGTTCTTTCTGCCAGAAGTTTATTTTTCATATCATCGGCCTTTTTGCAGTGAAAGTCATGCATCAGGTCGCCCTGTCCTTCATCTTTTCAATTCTCTGCTTCCAATCCTCTACCAGTTTCGGCGGGTCAAGGGGAGTTACTTCTTCGCCCCACCCGAGGACCCAACGAAGAATGGGTAAGTACTGACTTGCTTCAAAGCTCAAGATGTAGCCGTCATCAGTTTCTTCTACTGTCTGATTTTTGCCCCAGATTCTGTCCTTAGAATAAGTCCACGCATAACTTTTTTTGTCGAATTTGATTTTGTAAACCTGCGGATTCTTGTCATTATAGCAGCCGAAATTTCCTGTTACGGAATTCATAAAACTATAGCCTTTGGGGAGTATGAAATTTCCTGCCATCGCCAGTATATGTGCACTCGTAATTCTCGAAAGATTAAACAGCCTCATTTCTTTATTTTTGTAGCTATATGCCCACAGGTCCCAGAGCCCGTTGTCAAAAATCAACTGATACGGAGCAATTTTGTAGCTTTCACTTTTTGTTTTTCCAACCGGCGTGTATTCAATCTGCATTACGGAGTTTGTTGCCATTGCATTGTAAATTTTGCCCCAGGTTTCTTTTTTGATATTTGCTTCAGGCGCTCCCATAAAAAGGATTCTCGAATAGTTTGCTGAGTTTGTATTTTTATACATGAAAGAACGTAATTTCTTTTCTTCTTTTGAAAAAAACTCTTTTGCTTTTTCATAAACGGGTGAATCTTTAATGGAATCGAGGAAGCTTGAAATTATGGTAATCTGTTCTTTTTTTTCTGCTTCCACTAATTCTCTATTCTCTATAACCTGATTAATTCTATTTTGTTCTGCAGAAGGCCTGTTATAAAAATACTTTCCCTCTGAGTCCTGTTCTATGTAGGAATATTCCTGCAATTCCTTTGGAATCCATTTATAAAGATTCTGATATGAAGCACCTTTTGAAAGATTATGTCTTGAAAGCAGTTCAGACATATCTTTAACAGAAAGATGCATACGTTCATTTCTTAGGACGTCAAGAATGCAGTCAATTTTTTTTGCCTGTTTCACGGACACGCGCTCATGAGTGTCTTCGTCTTCTTTTAATTCGTGTACATGTTCTTTCAAAAATTCTTTTACAAAATCCCTTATCTTTTTCCCAGAGGCTTTAGATCCTTCTTCTTTTATAAAGCATTCTTCTTCATATTCAAAATCTTCAATAACACATTCGCGTTCAGTTTCTGAAGTTTTGTATTTACTTAGTTCTTCATAAAAAATTTTTTCAATTTTATTCACAGTACCCTTCTCATTCTCATTTTTTGAGAATCACATTTTATATTATATGGGCGTATTTGATGAAACACAAGGAGGATTTTATGAAGACACAAACGAAAGCCGCAAGAAACAGTTATTCAGAGTTTCTTGAATTCGACCTTCAGGATGCAGTTGCTGCAAATGTAAAACGATGCATTGCAGAGTCAGACCTTACTGTAGAAGAAATCTGTATGCGTACAAATCTTTCTGCTGCAACAATCAACAGGCTTAAAGCGGGACAAAACATTTCTTTCCGCAGTTTATGTGCCCTTGCAGAAGCGCTGAACAAAGACTGGAGAGTTTTTTTTGAATAGCACAAAACGCAAATGATTATACAAAAAATATCACGAGTTGATAGTTGAACTGAATACACTTAATAAAAAGGACGGAGGAAACACTATGAGTAAATTCACAACGGCAGACATTAGAAGAAGACGAATCAGGAGGATGAAAAAAATGAATAACTCTTCAATCACTTATACAAAGGACGAACCTTATGCAATCTGTTTTTATCTCTACAACATGTTTGAAGAAAAATCGAATTTAAATGTAATGAATGATAATGATGAAGCCATAAAGCTTTTTCTTGAACATACAGAAAACCTGAATAAGACCGGGCGCTTAAAAGCTGTATTGAAAAATGAAATTCACAATCTTGTAAAACAGAATAAACTGAAACGACTTACAACTCCGCCTTCAGAAGAACTAAGTTTTGATGATACAGAAATTCCATATGAATATGAACAGGACAAAAAAGTGGAACGGTTAATTCGCAATTGTGACAATCCAAATGAAACTATGATTGACCTTCACCGCGTTTTATTTTGCAACCAAAAGCCTGTATTTTCTTCTATTATAAACACTGTTATTTTTGGAAAGGATGATGACTTTACTTTAACTTCCAGCCTGAAGCTTACAAAGAAACAGAAAGAAGCTGTGTTTGATATTTCAAAAACAAAATTTCTTGTTGATAATGTAAACCTTACAGATGCAGAAGCACGCTATATTCTTATGCAGTGCCGCCTTGATACAAATGATGATTTACGCTCTCTTACACGCAGCTGTGAAAATGAATTCCGTAACAGCATTCCTGAACTGCTTGGCGTTTCAAAAAAAGAACTCACCTATATGCTCCGCAGTGACCAGAAGTTAAAATCGTTCGGTTTCATTGATAACGAAGGTGATTACGATTGTTCCTTAAACGAATGCATTGAGTCCCAGAGCATCGAGCCGTATTTCAGCGACATGCTTAAAACTTTTGACTGCACAAATGCCTATCCACTCGATTCATTTTCTGTAAAGCAGGAGTCTCTTGAAATCTGCAGCGATTTGTTGAACGGGAAAAATCCTGTCTCTATACTTTTCTACGGTAAGCCTGGAAGCGGAAAGACTGAACTTGCAAAATCACTCTGTAAGCAGACAGGCAAGCAGATTTTTATTTTCAAGAATGAAGCAGAAACAAAAGAAAAGAATAATGTTTTAGGCCGACTGGTTTGTCTTCTTTCTATGGAACGCAAGGATTCAATTCTGATAGTTGATGAAGCAGACACTCTTTTAAAAACTTTAGACTTCAGCTTTTTCTCATTGTCTCCTTCAAAAACAAAAGGTACTGTTAACAAGATGCTTGAAAACAACAGGGACAAAGTAATCTACATCATAAATCATCAGCAACAGATTGATGACTCTACCCGCCGCCGTTTTACCTTCAGTATTTATTTTGAAGCAATGCCAAAAACTATGCTGAAAAATATTGCACAGCAGAAGCTTAAGGACATGAACATTACAGAAAATACAAAAGCTGAACTGGTTTCCATGATTGATAAGTTTCATCTTACGGGTCAGAGCGTTGAAAATATCGTTAAGACAATTGATGCAATGGAATGCAAGGACGAAGAAACTCTCTTAAAAAAAGCAGAAATTGTTATGAAGGAAAATTCACTTTTGCTTAACGGAAAGAAAAAGAAGATGCGCGATAAAGTAAAGGCTGAATATGATCTTCGCGTTCTTAATGCTTCAATGGATCCGGGCGAAATTGTAAGCATGGTTCAGAATGCTGCAAAATTTGCTGAAAAGAACAGGACCACAGAAAACGGAATCCGCATGCTTTTCTACGGATTAAGCGGAACCGGTAAGACTGAGCTTGCCCGATACATTGCTGAGCAGCTTGGAAAAGAAATTATCCTCTGCCGCCCGAGTGACATCTTAAGTCCCTATGTTGGTCAGGATGAACAGCATATCCGCGAGGCTTTTGAAGAAGCAGAACGAAATGATGCAATTCTTTTATTTGATGAAGCAGACACTTTCTTCTATGACAGAAATCAGGCACAGCGCACCTGGGAGCGTTCTCTTGTAAATGAGTTCCTTACACAGATGGAAGAGTTTTCAGGCATTCTCATCTATACCACAAACCTGCGCAACATAATGGATCCTGCAATGCAGCGAAGGTTCCATATGCTTGTTGAGTTTAAGCCGATGAAGTTTGACGGAATTAAAATCATGCTCGAAAAATACTTCCCGGCCTTTCATCTTTCAAACAAGGAAATTGAAGAGCTGGAAGATTCTGAAAGTGTAACACCAGGTGACTTTGGAGCCCTTTCAAGCCACATCCGTTTTATGAATCAGGATGATGTAAACTCTGCCTACATTTTTGAAGAACTCAAAAAGCTTCAGTCGGAAAAAAAGAATCAGTGGCAGAAAGAAGGAAATACAGGCACAGGAAAGATTGGCTTTGCAGTGTGAAAGAAGCTGTGTCCGTCTTCACCACCAGCAATAGAAACTTGAATAAGTGAGGGCGGACTGTATTTTTAAGAGATTGCGAGGAGGTGCGTTATGGAAAAATCGTATGGAACTTTTGAATTAACTCAGGGCCATGTTTCGCTGCATGTAAACTGGGACAGGAAGAATTATGAAGTGACTGCAAATCTCAATGGAATGATACTGACAGAATACTGTCACATGATGTTTATGTGCCCTCGAATTTATACAGAAGAAGAAGTGAGAAAACTATGCATAGACTTGATACCGGTTTTTCTTGAAGCGCATAAAGTCATTACTTCAAGCTCAGAAATCTTGAGTAAAAAGAAAGAAGAATACAAGAAGATTAAAACAGAAGCTGATTCAATTACTAATGATTTGAATGAAAAAAAACATGAATATAAACAGCAGCTGAAAAATTGCACTCTCACGAAAAAAGCTTATGATGAAAAAATTGCAGCGATAAAGAAAGAAAAATCTGTCTTGTGCTCGAAGCGTGAAAATTTTCTGCGGGAGACTGCAAGAGAAATTTCTTCTGCGGTCACCCGATGTACATCAATAGTTTATAACTATCTGAAGAATTTCTTTTGTTAGGGTTTTAGTTTCGCAAGATACTCATCGCGGATTTGCAGCACATCATTTCTAAGCTTCCATACCTCCTTCAATTCAGTTAGTAAAATAATACACTTTTCTATTCTCATTTTATGAGAATGACATGTGATATAATTATTTCAGTAAACAGGAGGTGCCCTATGAATAAAGAAAAGAAACAGAAAGCTGCAAAAGAATTAAAAGAAACTGCAAAGGTTCTCGACCAGAGTGAGATTGATGAAGTTGTTGAAAAAATAACAGGTCGTCCTGCTGCAGACTCTAAGAAAACAAGAAAATCTTCAGAGGTCCTTTCACAGGAAGAAATTGACCGGCTTCTTGAAGCAATTACGAATTGTGATGAAAACTATTATCCTATGACAGCAAATACACGCAAAGTAAAAATCTATGACTTTAAGCGTCCGGATGTTTTCTCAAAACAGGAGATACGGGACATCTCCTGCATTGCTGAAAATATTGCCAGAGCCCTTAATAAATTTATTACTTCCGAATACGATATTTCTGTAAATGTGCATGTATGTTCCGTTGACCAGCTTATGTGCGAAGAATTTGTTCGTTCAGTGCCAACACCTGCTCCCTGCTGTTCCTTTGAGTGGATGGAAGGACGCGGTCTTTTTGAAATGGATCCGGCCGTATTTTATTATTGCTTTCTAGGGGCTTCTTCAGTCAAAAAAAATCACGAGCCAAACGGTCTTGAAAAACAGATTTTCGAACAGTTTATTTATACTCCCATTATGAAAACAGTTTATACAGAGTTCACCAAAGCAGTCCAAAAAGAATTTCCTGAAATGACTAATCACAAATACGACGCGAACATCCAGTTTACAACAAGTTCAATCTCGCCTACAGAAATTGGAATTCTTATTACCTTCAATGTTAAAGCTGGCAAGAACGAAGGCTTGATGAATTTATTCTTCAACGCAGACTGCATCAAATCCTTTAGAAACACAAAGTTTTTTTCAACAGGCGATGACAATAATTTTGTTCCAATAGCACATCGCCCTCCAAATACAATTGTAGAAGTCGGCCGCTTTCGTTTAGAAGACGACGCCCCTTTTAAAGAAAAAATGATTTTCGAAACCGACAAACTTGCAGGACTTCCACTCGATGTTTATAGAAACAATAAATATGCCGGCAGCGGTGAAGCCATTGTTATTGATAATGAAAATGCTGCAGTTCGTATTGTAACAAAGCCCGAAAATCTTGAGCAGAAAACAGACGACGGCTTTTACAACACAAAAGTAATTTTTGGCAGCCGCATCACTGATGACAGTTTCAAATTTAATGAAGGCACTATTCTCGAACTTAATGAAAATATTGCAGACCCGGTAAGAATTGTAAAGGACGGAAAAACAATCGGCTGGGGCGAGCTTGTGGTAATAAACGAAAGCTTTGGCGTTAAGGTGCTGGAAGTCATAAGATAATTTATAGAAGACTGTGGCTCCGCTAGACTTTTCCGCTGTCGAATAAAGCTGCAGTCGTAACATCTCACATTCTAAACATTTTTCTCAATAATGCCGAAAATATAATGAAGTTTTTTTTCAGAATGTCTGCTATGATAGAGTGTTGGTACTGTTAAAAATAGTTAGTGGTTTCGACCTTTCGACTACGCTACTCAACCACCACAGGCATTGAATTCATAGAACAGTGCATTATGCATATTCTGTAGATTCACTTGAAACAGGAATATTACATGAGAAAAAAAATACAAGAAACAAAACACACTACATTAAAAAGACCTAACTCAAAAGAAATTAAAGGCATTAAAATTCGATTCATTATATACTTTATGATTTTTATTCTTACTGCAATGTTTACACTTACTGTTCTAAGTATCAGCAATGTAAAACATCATTACGACGAAATGACAAGTGCCACTAATCATTATATTGATGCCAGAGACGCAATAGACAATCTGTTATCAGCTTCAGATTATTTAACAGAGCAGGCACGACTTTTTATAATGACAGGGAATCTTATCTATGCAAGAAACTACTGCGATGAAATAGAAGTCACACATAGAAGAGAAAACGCTTTAGCAAGCCTTGAAAGAAATCTGTTAGAAAACAATAAAGCAACTCAGTTATTACGATTAGCACTTCAGGAATCAAACCTCTTAAAACTGCAGGAACTAAGAGCCATGCACTTAAAATGCATAAATCTTGAATATGATGAAAAAGACATTCCTGAAAGCATACAATGTTTTAAGCTTAAAGATGATGACTTAAATCTTCCTGATATAGAGATGAACGAAAAATGCATAGATTTAGTATTTGGAAATGAATACATTGCATCAAAATCACGCATTGTAAGTAAATCAGATCAGGCAGCAGAAAGAGCAGAAGAAACTACATTAAAAAAACAGGAACAGTGTACAATAGAACTAAGAAGAGCAATCAATTTACAAGTCATCTGTATGATTCTTCTGTTAATAGATGCTTTATTTACCTGTATACTCACATTGATTTTGATTATAAGTCCTTTAGCAAGTTTTATTAAAAGCATTTCTCATGGTGAAAAATTAAAAATAAAAGGTTCATCCGAATGCAGGGTTTTAGCATCAACTTACAATCAAATCTATGACTTAAATGTAGAAAATCAAAATGAGCTTAATTACAAAGCAGAACACGACGCCTTAACAGGGCTTTTAAATCGAAGTGCTTTTGATACATTAACTGAATATCTGGAAAAATTACCAAATCCAATTGCACTTGTAATGATTGATATAGACCATTTTAAAAATATAAATGACACCTACGGACATAAAACCGGCGATGAAATAATTCAATTTGTAGCACACGAATTAACAGAATGTTTTAGAAATAAAGATTATTTTATTCGCTTCGGCGGAGATGAATTTATTGTTATAATGATAAATCTTAATTCTAAAAATGATGAGCTTATAGTACAAAAAACTAAACAGGTAAATGAAGCATTAAAAAATTACTGCACAAATAAAATAGACACCCTCAGCGTAAGTTGTGGAGTCGCTTTCTCTATAGAAGGATACAATCAAAACCTGTTTACCCAGGCAGACAAGGCCTTATACTTTGTAAAAGAACATGGCCGCCATGGTATTGCTTTCTATGATGATAAAAAGATGAAATACATTAAGTGCTAAATCACTTTTTCTTACAGGCAGAATATAATTCTTCTGCAGCAAGAGAAATTTTTGTAACCGCAAAATCACAGGCTTCAGGATATACATAGAGCGTATCATTTATAGTATTTAAATCAACACAGTCACCAAATTTTCCAAGATACTCATATTCAATATGAACAGAATATGCATCAGGCACAGGAATTTTAATTTCGTACTTTTCGCTCTTGTATTCACCGCGAAGGATAAAACCGTCCATTCCATGATGAAATTTTGCTTTACCTAAATGGATGTAGTCTTTAGCATTTGGAAGTGAATCAACATGACAGGTACAGTCAAAATTATATGAACCGCTTTCAACTTCACGCCTTACATTAGCGCGTTCCCATTCATACCAGTCTGGGATATGAGAAAATTCAGTTTTACCTTCGAGGGCTTCAAGCTGACCGTATTCATTCATGTTCCATTTCTTGCCGCAGGAATTGCACCACAGTAAAGTTCCGTCTGAATCCATTTTAAATTCCTTGAGGCAGTTCGGGCACTGATACAAAACTTTATGCAAACCCTTTGCCCTGTTTTTATAATTCACTTTAATCTTATTTTCTTTCTGCCACTTAAAATCATCATACACAAATTCTGTTCGGATTCGCTGCATCAATTCCTCATGCGAAAGAGTTTTTACTTCATCCTCTGTCGCAATACATTTCATTGTAGCCGTTGTCCCTTTTACTTTATGATCGGGCAAATTCCAGAACGGAGAATTTATATGATGGCCGTGACAGATTAAAGTAACAACAGGAACACCTAAAAGTTTAACAAGCTTCCCGAGTGAATCAGGAAGAACAGCCGTAGTACCACACAAAGAATATCGCGCCTCAGGATAAATCGCTGCAATATCACCTTTTTTTACAACATCCATAAGCTGGCGGACTAAGGTTACATCGTTAGTAAATTTTCGCTTACAGATACAGCCAATAAACCGCATTAAACTTTCGCGCCCTATAAAACCGTCTATGGCAACAACATAATTTGCACGGGCAGGGAAAATCGCTTTAGTTGCAACCTTAAAATCCATAAAGGCATTATGATTACACAAAAGTAAATATGGCGGTCGAATCTCCTCCATTCCAATTTTTTCGATTTTATTTTTATGAGAAATGAGTGCAGGAACAGACAAAAGCCTTATAAGCCAGTTTAAATGCTGTCTTCCAATTTTACGTTTCATATCGTAGCGCTTAACTTTATCTAACATAGTCTCATTATACCACGTGTTTTATGTTATGCCACTTGCAAAAATGTTTACGCTCCCAGAAAAGACAGACTGCTCCACACGGTTGAGGGGAATAGGTATCTGACTCACTCGCTTCGCTCGTTCGCACCCCTCAAAGTGTTCCGCAGTCTTCTGCTTTTCTTCGCGCTCCAACATTTTTGAGTCTCTGCCAGATCAAAACTCGTGGTCTAACTCGCAATACGCGTGGTAGTTGAGCTCGCAAGCAGTGTGGTGGTTGAGTTCATCGAAACCACCTTGTAAAAATAAACCATCTGTGCGAAAATTCATTCTGCGAGAAAACACTATGTCAGCCGGCACTACAATTTCCACATTCAACTTCAAAAACATTCCTCAAATCGTAAGCTTAGTACAACCCATATGGACTGATCCTTCCATGCGAAAAAGCTATGCGCGTTATTATGCTGAGCTCATTTTAAGAAGCAACATTTTTGAAAACAACTTCAGACTGCAGCTGGAAAACGAAAACAAATTTTGCAGTGCGGCCTTCGGTACTGTAAAGGGTGAAAAAAACTTAGCGCGCGACTGGCTCAATTCAATCATCCAAAAAGAGAATTTTTCTCAAGAAGAAATTTTATGGTTTAAAAGGTGCTTAAACTATATAGAAAACAATGACAAAAAACTTCAGTCGTACATGAAAGAAAACGACATTCAGCTTTCACTTTTTGTAAGCACAATTAAAGGCTGCGGAAAACCTGTACTTGAAGAATTTTTACAGCGTGCCAGAAACTGCGGCTTCAAGCGCCTTTTTCTCTGGACTGATATTGAATGCAACTGGCAGTACTACCCTGACCACGGCTTTGAACTGATAGAAGAATCTGTGTATGACCTTTACAGCAAACCAGACCAGCCTTACAAAGTCTTCTTCTATAAAAAAGCACTCTAGCAAAAAAAAAGCTCCAGCAGAAAAAATTCTACTAAAGCTCTTTGCGTTTAATTTCTATCAATGCCACGCATCAATTAAGCATCAATCGTACTTATTGAACTTACAGTTTCTTCAAGAACATCAAGCAAAATCTTAACAGTATCAAGCGAAGTAAAGGTTGTAACTCCATTCTGTACGGCACACTGTCTTATAGCAACACCGTCACCATAGTGAACACCGGAATAAATTGCTCTTGTGTTTATAATGTAGCTTACATAACCTGCGCGAATTGAATCTAAGATTTCAGAACTTCCTTCACTTAACTTTCCGCGGGTTCTTGTTTTAATTCCGTGAGCCTTTAAGAAATCAGCAGTTCCCTTTGTTGCTTCAATATTAAATCCGAGTTTATAAAATCGTTTAACTAAAGGCAAAGCTTCATCCTTATCTTCATCAGCTAAAGTTACAATTACAGTTCCATAGTCCTTAACTTTTACACCGCTTGCCTGAATTGCTTTATACAACGCACGGTTTAATTTATCGTCATAGCCAATAGCTTCTCCAGTTGACTTCATTTCAGGCGAAAGATAAGCATCCATTCCGTTTAGTTTTGCAAAAGAGAAAACAGGAGACTTTACATACCATCTCTTCTTTTCATCAGGACGCATTTTTTCAATTCCCTGCACTTTTAAACTCTGTCCCACCATAACTCTTGTAGCAATTTCTACGAGATTAAAGCCGGCAGATTTTGACAGGAAAGGAACGCTTCGTGAAGCACGAGGATTTACTTCGATAATGTAAACATTGTCTTCCTTATCAACAATAAACTGAATGTTAAACAGGCCCTTTATTCCAATTCCAATACCAAGCTTTGTAGTGTAATCTGCAATCGTGTCTTTTACTTTTTGTGAAATTGAATATGGCGGATAAACACTCATACTGTCTCCCGAGTGAACACCAGTTCTTTCTACAAGCTCCATAATGCCCGGAATAAATACCTGCTCGCCGTCACAGATTGCATCAACTTCAACTTCTTTTCCAACAATGTATTTATCAACGAGTACAGGCTTATCTTTATCTACTGCAACTGCATTTTTAAGATAGTGTTCCATGCTTTCTTTCTTAGAAACTATCTCCATTGCTCTTCCGCCTAAAACAAAACTTGGGCGAACTAATACCGGGTAACCGATTTTTTCTGCAGCATCAATTCCAGCCTGAATGTCTGTTACGGCAACACCTGTTGGATGAGGAATTCCAAGTGAGCGGATTACACCTTCAAACAGGTTCCTGTCTTCAGCCTTATCAATTCCGTCACTGTCTGTACCGATAATTTTTACACCGCGGTCAGTCAAAGGCTTTGCGAGATTTACTGCAGTCTGTCCGCCTAAAGTTGCAATTACTCCAACAGGATTTTCATGATGAATAACATTCATTACATCTTCAACTGTTAAAGGCTCAAAATACAATTTATCTGCAACAGTATAATCAGTAGAAACCGTTTCAGGATTATTATTGATTACGATTGCTTCATAACCGCATTTCTGCAAAGTCCTGATTGCATGAACTGTAGAATAATCAAACTCAACGCCCTGACCAATTCTTATAGGACCAGAACCTAAAACGATTATTTTTTTTCTGTCGCTTACAATTGATTCTTCTTCATCTTCATAGCTTGAATAAAAATACGGTACATAGCTTTTAAACTCAGAAGCACAGGTATCAATCATTTTGTAAACAGGGAATAAATTTTCTGCAACTCTAAAGTCATATACTTCGCGTTCAGTAACATTCCACAGCTCAGCAATGTAGGAATCAGAAAAGCCCATCTTCTTTGCATTAAACATTATTTTTTTATCGAAAGGATTTTTTTCGATTTCTTTTTCTTTATCAACAATGTTCTTAATCTTATCAAGGAAGAGCATATCGATTTGAGTAATATCACAAATTGTATTTAAATCCACGCCCTGCCACAAAGCCTGTGAAATTGCATAAATTCTGTCATCAGTTCCGTCTTTAATGTATGTCAAAAGATCCTGAACAGACATATGAGCAGAATCAAATTTTTCCATGTGGATGTGATTCTTTCCGTCTTCAAGAGAACGAATTGCTTTCAATAAACTTTCTTCGAGTGTACGGCCAACAGCCATTACTTCACCGGTTGCTTTCATCTGTGTAGATAAAGTGTTTGAAGCAGTTGTAAATTTATCAAACGGGAAGCGAGGCATTTTTGTAATGATGTAATCAAGTGAAGGTTCAAAACATGCAGGAGTGTTAGCAAGCTGAATTTCGTCGAGCGTCATTCCTACAGCAATTTTTGCAGAAACTCTTGCGATTGGATAACCGGTTGCTTTAGAAGCGAGGGCCGAAGAACGGCTTACTCTAGGATTTACTTCTATTACATAATACTGGAAACTCTGAGGGTCAAGCGCAAACTGACAGTTACATCCGCCTTCAATCTTTAACTCGCGGATAATTTTTAATGCACTGTCACGAAGCATCTGGTACTCTTTGTTTGTAAGGGTCTGACTTGGAGCAACAACAATTGAATCTCCTGTATGAATTCCTACAGGGTCAAGGTTTTCCATATTACAAACAGTAATTGCACAGTCGTTTGAATCGCGCATTACTTCGTATTCAATTTCTTTATAACCGCGGATACTTTTTTCTATAAGAACCTGATGAACTGGAGAAAGAACCAGAGCATTTTTCATTTTCTCTTTAAGCTCTTCTTCATTGTCTGCAAAACCACCACCGGTTCCACCAAGAGTAAAGGCCGGGCGTAAAATTACAGGATAGCCGATTTCTTTTGCTGCCTTTAATGCTTCTTCTGTAGAATAAGTGATTTGAGAAGGCACTACAGGCTCACCGATTTTTTCACACAATTCCTTAAACAGTTCACGGTCTTCTGCTTTTTCAATACTTGAAGCGTCAGTTCCCAAAAGCTCAATTTCACATTCTTTTAATACACCCTTTTTAGAAAGCTGCATTGCAAGATTTAAGCCTGTCTGTCCGCCAATTCCAGGAACAATTGCATCGGGTCTTTCATAACGGCAGATGCGTGCAAGATATTCCAGTGTCAAAGGCTCCATGTAAACTTTGTCTGCAATAGAAGTGTCAGTCATTATTGTAGCGGGATTTGAGTTCACCAGAATTACTTCATAACCTTCTTCTTTTAATGCGAGACAAGCCTGAGTTCCTGCATAATCAAATTCTGCAGCCTGACCAATTACAATAGGACCTGAACCAATTACTAAAATTTTATGTATGTCATTTCTTTTCATTTTTCAATAAGCTCCATAAACTGATTAAATAGATAATAAGAATCGTTAGGTCCAGGTGAACTTTCAGGGTGATACTGAACGCTGAACACTTTATCCTTTTTACATTCAACACCTTCAACAGTGTTATCCAAAAGATTTATGTGAGTTACTTCAAGGCCTGTACCTTTTACTGAAGAGTCATCAACTGCATAGCTGTGATTCTGCGAAGTGATTTCAATTTTACCGGTTTTCAAATTCTTTACAGGATGATTACCGCCTCTGTGACCAAACTTTAATTTATAGGTTTTTGCACCATAAGCTAAAGAAATAATCTGGTGGCCAAGACAAATTCCAAAGATTGGATATTTACCGCGAAGATTTTTTACAAGTTCAATTACAGATTTTGCATCTTCAGGATTTCCAGGACCGTTTGAAATAAAGATTCCATCCGGCTTCATAAACTCAACTTCTTCGGCTGTAATCGTATATGGAACAACTGTTACGTTGCAGCCACATTTATTTAAGTCGCGGACAATATTCTGTTTCATTCCGCAGTCAACGGCAACTATTGTATATTTATGATTTGAAGTTCTTGAGTACCAGAGCTTTTTACAGCTTACTCTTGAAACTTCATCGTGAGGAATTGTGGTTTCTTTTATTCTTTTAAGGCCTTCTTCCAGGGTAGTAGAAGCATCTGTTATTAAAACTCTGCGTGCGCCTAAATCGCGGATTGAACGGACTAATTTTCTTGTATCTACGCCGTAAACCCCAGGCACATTATTTTCTTCAAGTAATTCACTTAAGGTTTTTGTAAATCTAAAGTTAGAAGGGAAATCATTATAATCTCTGACAATGAATCCGCTAGGGGAAATTATTTTACTCTCAAAATCATCATCAGTAATTCCATAATTACCAATCAAAGGATAACTCATTACAATTGTCTGTCCTGTATAACTTGGGTCAGAAACAATTTCCTGATAACCTGCCATAGAAGTATTAAATACAATTTCAGCAACACGGTCTGTTTTTGCGCCAAACCTAAAACCTAAGTATTCACTTCCATCTTCAAGAATAATTTTCGCATCGTACTCTTTCATAAATACACCCTGTAATTCTAAATAAGCTAAGAAAGCAATCAAATTTTTTACAAAAAAAAAGACCCTCACTTATATACTAGAATTAAATTCTGGATATAAATGAAAGTCTAACCATAATGTGCGAAATTATGACACTTTTAGATTTCACTGTCAATTACACATAAATCAATATACTCCCAGGATACGGACATCTTCTGCTAAGTCTAGAAGTTCATTTGCAGCCTTCTGTATGTATTCCTTGTTGCGAAGTTTATCATCAAGATTCGAAATATCTGCATCAGTATAAAACCAGTATCTCCATGGTTCTCCGCGGATAGGTCGGGATTCAAGACGCGAAAGGTTCAGCTTGTATTTGTCAATAATTCCCAGACAGTGATACAAAGCACCGCTCTTATTTTTTGTCTTAAAGATTAAGCTTGCAGTTTTTGGCAGGACATTGCAAAGCTTGATTTTAGGCTCAGCGTTATTTGCACAGATTACAACAAAGCGGGTGTAGTTTCCTGGATCATCTTCAACATCATCGCAAAGAATTTCTAAGTTATAGAGTTCAGAATTTATTTTGCTGCCAATAGCACCATTTTCTTTTAAATTCTGACTCGCAACAAATTCTGCTGCAGTCGCTGTAGAAATTGATTCAATCTGCTTCCATTGATTATGCTGATTCAAAAATACTTTACACTGACTCAAGGCCTGCGGATGCGAGTACACATTTTTTATGTCAGAAAGCTTTGTTCCTTTTACGGCTAAAAGTGAATGGCGGATATTTAAAGTTACAGAGCCTACAATAGAAACATCTTCGAAGCGCGAGAAATTATCATAGTTGTCATAAACAGAACCTGCCAGAGAGTTTTCAATCGGGATAATTCCAAAATCAAGTTTACCATCTGTAACATTCTGGAAAACCTCAGCAAACGATTTTTCTGGAACTGCAGCAACGGTTTCTGTATCGAAATAACGCTTTATGGCCTGCTCAGCATAAGTTCCCCTGTTTCCGCAAAAGCCGCAGGTTATGCCGCTTGTTTTTACTGCTTCATTTTTATTCTCTTTTTCTAAATGAACTTCCTCGCGGATATGAGTAATGGACTTTCCGATAACCGGAGCCAGCGCTTCAATGTCGTGCATAAGCTTATCGAACTGCTGCGGATACAGGGACTGGGTTCCGTCACTTTCTGCTTTTTCAGGGTCACAGTGAACATCAAGCAAAAGTCCGTCAGCACCGCCTGCAACAGAAGCTAAAGCCATAGGAGGAATTTTATCGCGTAAACCAATTGCATGACTCGGGTCTACAATAACCGGTAAGTGAGTCAAGCTTCTTAGAACTGGAATTGCACTTAAATCCAGAGTGTTTCTTGTTGCACTTTCAAAGGTACGGATTCCCCTTTCGCACAAAATAACTTTTTCTGTTCCGCTTGCAAGTAAATATTCAGCGGCCATTAAAAAATCATCTATCGTTGCAGAAAGTCCCCGCTTTAAAATTACAGGCAACCCCAAAGCCCCTACTTTTTTAAGAAGCTCAAAGTTCTGCATATTGCGTGCACCAATCTGAAAAACATCAACATAATCTTTCATTACAGGAATGAACTCTGAATCAATGATTTCTGAAACAACCGGCAGAGCGAATTTTTCTCCGGCTTCTTTAAGATACTTAAGGCCTTCTTCACCAAGTCCCTGAAATGAATACGGCGATGTTCTTGATTTATAGGCATCACCTCTAAGCAAACTTGCACCACTAAAAGCAACAGCTTCTGCAGTCTGTAACATCTGCTCGCGGCTTTCTATAATACTTGGACCTGCAATAGAAACTAAACGCTGTCCGCCAATACGGATAATCTGTCCCTTTCCGTTTGGAACTTCTACAATTGTGTTTTCTTTTTTATATTCACGACTTGCTTTTTTATATAACTTTTCCATAAATTACTTCTTAGCTAAGACGCTTGAGATGCTGAAGGCGTGGTCACCGATTTTTTCAATCTGCTTTACTAAATCAATATAGAGCAATTCGGCTTTAACATCTGCACCATTTTCAAGACGCTTTCTTGCGACTTTCTTTAAGTCTTTTCTGTAAGCATCAATTGAAGTTTCAAGCTCCTCAGCCATAGCAAGTTTATATTCATCAAGATTTTTATTTATATTGATATGAATGAACTGCATAAACTGTCGGCCAAGTTCAACATAAGGAATCAGGCGGTCCATATCTTCTGTATGGAATTTCATTTTCTTTTCTACAGATTTTTGGATCAGCTTTCCTGCACAGAAACACTGGTCAGTAATTGCTTCCAGGTCATCAACAATCTGAATCATATTATTTAATTCTTCACGCTGCTTTTCTGTAACCGCAAGCCTTTCGCAATTAACAATGTACTTAATTATAAGCTCATGCATCTGGTCACAATAATTTTCTGCATCCATAAGATACTGCATGTGTGACTGCACGAAATCTGTATTCATCGATTTAAAGCCAATCTGAAGGCGGTCAAACATTTCTGTAACAATGTCACTCATATCGCGAATCTCTTTTTCAAGACGGATAACCCTCGCAGAAATATTTTCCTTTGCCATACCGACATCCTGAAAATCCAGGTGATAATTTTTCAGAGGCTTTTCTTCTTCCGGCTTTATGAGTATCGATACAAGCTTTACCAGCTGCTTTACAAACGGAATAAAAAGCAGGGTATTCAAGGTCTTGAACACTGTATGAAGCATTGAGATTCTGATTGCAATATTATCGCCCGGAGTTAAAAGCGTTACAAAATTAAGAAGAGGCTTAAATACAAACAGGGCAATAATCGTACCAATCAAATTGAACAGAACGTGTATTAAAGCTGCCCTCTTTGCATCAGAACTGGCACCGATACACGCAAGCATTGCATCAATTGTTGAACCGATATTACTTCCTAAAGTCATAGAAGCCGCAACTTCCCAGGTAATAACATTATTAAAAGCCATTGTAATGACAATAGCACTGAAAGCAGAAGAAGAATGCATCAAAGCAGTTATAATAATTCCGACAACAAAGCTGAGCACAATTGTCAGGACTCCCATATTCTGGAACTTTGTCAAAAATGTAAGACTCGAAGAATCAAACGAAAAAGCATCAGACAAACCACTCAAGCCCAAGAACAAAAGCCCGAAGCCCATTACAGCCTCGCCGATGTTTTTAGAAAGAGAAGACTTAACGAGTGTCAGGAAAAATCCCAGACCGAACAGCGGGATTGCAAAACTTGAAATCTTAAAGTTAAAGCCAAAAATAGAAACTATCCAGGCAGTAATTGTCGTACCGATATTTGCACCAAAAATAACACCGCATGACTGGGTTAAAGTCAGAAGCCCGGCATTAACAAAAGAAACAACCATTGCAGTTGTAGCACCGGAAGACTGGATAATCATAGTAATAATCAGTCCAGTTAAAAGGCCCATAAAACGATTACCCGTCATATAATTAAGAGCCTTCTTTAATGAATCGCCGGCACTCTTCTGAACACCGTCACTCATTAACTTCATTCCATAAAGCAAAAATCCAAGACTTCCTACAAGGAGTAAAACCGAATTAAACATACATTGAGTGTAACAAAATAAAAAAATACAAACAAGGGTAGATACACTGCAATTTCTTTTGCAGCATGAAAAGCACCGAGTGTCACATGCGGCGTACTTCAGCAATAAATTCGACCCTTGCACAACTATATTTTTTATGTTAATTTCTCCGACATATTAAACAATATTAGGGTATGCTAAATAAAACTTGCATATTTTAATTCGTATGATTACAATAAAAATGTAGGGTTCTAGTTTATACTAGAAAAAAAAGCACAGTAAATGCTGTGTAAGATAATCGCAATAAGCGGTAAAGGTAATACGCTATGAAGCAGTTTTCTAAACCAAAAACAGAGGCATTTATTCTTACTCCTAACATGGCTGAAGCTTTTCTCAAAACAAAACATCCAACATCTTCTGATGCTTTAGCAAGGGTTGAAAGATGCTTAGCAAAATCTTCCTCAAATAAAGGCTTTACAAATAACAATGTACGGTAAAGATGTAAAGTTCAAGATAGGTTTATTAAAATTTGAAGATAAAGAAACAATCCAATCCTTTTCATGTGATAATGATGTTCTTGACCGTTACATTAAAAATGAAATATTTGATGAAGCTTCATTAAATACTTCTGACGGATTGCATTTTAAGGTTTACATAAATGATACTAAAGAAATAATTGGATTTTTCTCATTAGCAAGTTCCGGAATCACAGTACAACAAGAAAACTATTCTCGCACATTATCCGCTGTAAGAATTGATGTTTTTGCAATCGATACTAAATACCAGAGATTGCATTGGGATGAGGATTCTAAAAATTCAGTAAATCCAGATGAGCATTTATATTTTAGCGATATGATTATGGCAGAAGTTCTTAAACATTGTAGAGATGTTGACAGCTCAAAAATGCTTATAGATTATGTGATTCTTTATGCCGCCAAAAGCAAACTAAGATTCTATGAAAGGAACCTATTTAAATCTTTTAATGATTTCATGATACCTGACAAAAATATGGAAGTAAATAATTCAATTCCAATGTATATGGCCATATAAAAAATTTAATCACTCTCCATAAAGCTCTCTTACAACCTCGCACAGTTCTTCATACATTTTCATTCCTTTTAGGGGAGAGAGGGCTTTTACAATACTCCTGTAATACCAGCCCTGAAGTTCCGGGGTTGCCTGTTTGTTAAAGCGTTCAAAGAGAGCATCTCCAATTTGTCTTCAGATTCTGTAAGTACAATAGAAAGAATCTGCTCTCCGAATATCGCTTTGATTTCATCTGGAGTAGTATCAGTATCTTCAAGTGTGTCATGCAGTAAACCGGCAATCTGCGCACTGGCAGAACAGTCATTGTTTCTGAGAATCTGCCAGACTTCCATTGGATGAACAATATATGGCAAGCCGGAGCCCTTTCTTTTCTGGCCGACCGTGCCGTCTTTGTTTATTACCTTTGAATGCTTTTCTGCAGCAAAACTAATAGCCCTGGCAATCAACTCATTTTCCTGTTTATACTGTTCCATTGAAATCATTTCTTCTTCTCCTGCAGTAAGAATATCATACAGGGATATACTTGTCGCCTAAAGTGTATGGAAAATACTTAGTTTGTTACTTTACGAAAAGGACTGGTGTATTAAAATTTAAAGTTACAATAACTCATGCTGCATCAGCTATTTTTTTATATTCCTGAATAATCTGAATTATTGAGTAACCTTCCCTGTACAATTTTTCGCATAAACAGATGCAATCCCTGTAACGGCATTTGCAGTCTTTTGCTTTTTCTATATCAGTATAGGTTTTCCAGTAGCCGCAGTATTTGCAGTTTCTCCCCTGGTGCTTTTCGAATTCGATTACATCATCAATTGGATAGCCTAAAATCACTCCGATTTCGTGAGGGAATCCACTTTGAGTTTTTATCCGCTTCGAGAAGGTTTTCACAAAATCAAAAATACTGGTAGAACCGTAGCCTTTTTCACGAAGATAAGCCCTAACCATTGCATCATCTAAAATTTTTCTAACCCAGCAGACATTACATGTCAGTATGCCTGTCGTTGTATCAGATAATTGGATTGCAAAAGTTATGAGTCCATGAGCAGAAAAAATTTCTTTCCATAGAATAAAACTGTTTTCGGAATAATCTTCATTCTTTATAAAAAACATGTTTCCGCTTTTAATACCGCATAGCGCTGGTGCACAATAGTGAATCATCATCTGATCAAAACTCATTTTCCGCATATCCCCTGACAGTTTTTACATAAAAAAGGGCCACTCGACCTGACAAAATCGAACGGCCCTAAAAATATATTTTTTTAAAAGAGCCTATTTAATTGCAGAAGCTGCCCATGCCTTGCAGTTTTCTACATCAGCAACTTCTGGAGTTAGATGAACCATGAGAGGTTCTGCAACGCTTACAGCACCTGCATTGTTCAAACGGTCATTCCAGTCACGGAGCCACTGTCCATCACCCCAGTCATAGGAACCAAAAATTCCAACTTTTTTACCGTTAAGAGAACCTTCGATTTCTGTATAAAATTCTTCCATTGTGTCTTCGAGAACTTCATCACCCATTGCAGGGCTTCCAAGAAGAATCACATCACAGTTAAGAACTTCATCTTTATTAGCGCTGTCTGCTGTACCAAAGATTACCTCAGCACCATTTGCTTTTGCACTGTCATTTAAAGCATTTGCCATAGCTTCTGTATTACCAGTAGTACTTGCATAGATTATTGCTGCTTTCATGAATTACCTCTTTTTTTTATTTTAAGTTAGTTGACGCTAACCGAATAAATATATATAGTGAAATCAAAAGTTAGTCAATACTAATAAAAATAATAATGAGGTTATTTATGGATAATCAAAACAAACTTAATGGTAAAGATTTAATCAATATTGGTATTTTTACTGCAATTTATTTTGTAGTGATTATGGCGCTTGCTATGCTCGGCTTTATTCCGTTTTTTATGCCTACATTTTCTGTGCTCATGCCTTTATTTGGCGGTATTCCGTTTATGCTTTTTCTAACTAAAGTCCGCAAGTTTGGAATGGTCTGGATTATGAGCATTCTTATGGGACTGCTTATGTGGCTTACAGGAATGTCTTATTATGCTCTGATTATTGGCAGTATTACAGGTTTGATTGCAGAGTTTGTACTCAAAGCTGGTGAATACAAAAGTGCAAAAAGAGCTGTTATTGTTCATGGAATTTTCTGTTTCTGGATTGTAAGCAACTACATTCCCCTCTTCTTCTTTGCTGATAAATACTGGTCTACAAGACAGAATTTTGGTCAGGAATACATTGATGCACTTACGAAAATGTTCCCTAAATGGATGTTCCCGGTTCATATTGCTTTATGCTTTGGTTTCGGTCTCCTCGGCGGACTACTTGGCCGTAAGATTCTGAAAAAGCACTTTGAAAAAGCTGGAATTGCATAATGGAAATCTTGAGTGCTGCTTCAAAAAAATCTGTTTTAGATCCACGCACAAAACTTGTTCTGCTTGTATTTGTTTCGGTGTTTGTACTGGGAAATGCAGGCGGTGACTGGGCAGCAGAGTTTCGTGTTGCACTGAATTATCTGCCGCTTTTTCTTTTGCTTAGTGCACGTCGTTTTAAAGCGTTTTTCTTTGGAGTAATTTTCTATACCTTTGCATATGTGTTTGCAAGGTTCGTTATGCCTCATTGCACAGGGTTTCTGAATTTTCTGATTCTTGCAATGTGTGGAATTGTATTGAGGTTTATGCCGGGTATTCTTACAGGAATGTATCTCGTTTCTACAACAACTGTAAGCGAGTTTATAAGTGCTATGGAAAAAATCCACATACCAAAGCAAATCACAATTCCGCTTTCAATTATGTTCAGGTTTTTTCCTACAGTTATGGAAGAAGCTTCAAGCATAAACAAGGCAATGGCTATGAGGGATATCAGATGTGGCGGAACAAAAGCTTTTCAGATGATTGAATATCGTCTTATTCCGATGATGACCTGTTCTGTGAAAATAGGACAGGAATTGTCGGCAGCTTCACTTACTCGGGGTCTTGGCGGACCAGGTAAAAGAACAAATATCTGCAGGATAGGTTTTGGCTTCTGGGATTATTTTACTTTTATTGCTTTAGGCGCAGGACTTACTGTAACCATTCTCCGCGGTTTCAAGGTGATTTAGATGATTGAACTTAATAATGTCAGTTTTGCCTACAGTAGTGGCGAAGGTATTGAACGCGGGGCAGCCGGAGGTATTGGGGAAACAGCTTCAAATGGCAGTCTCCGTAACATCAATCTCAAAATAAATGAAGGTGAATTTGTTTTACTGACCGGTGGTTCTGGCTGCGGTAAAACTACAATTCTTCGCCTTATTAACGGACTCATTCCAAATTTTTTTGAAGGAGATTTAAGGGGAAATATCATTGTTAACGGCAAGGATATTTCTCACATGGAACTTTATGATATTGCAAAAACTGTAAGTACTGTATTTCAAAATCCACGTTCACAGTTTTTTAATGTTGATACAACCAGTGAACTTGCTTTTGCCTGTGAAAATCAGGGTATGGAAGAAAAAGAAATTTTGCAGCGGATCGACAACACTGTTAAACAGCTTCACCTTGAACCGCTTATGGGAAGAAGCCTGTTCCAGCTCTCCGGCGGACAAAAGCAGAAGATTGCGTGTGCATCAGTTGCAGTTACCGGAAACAAAATTATTCTTCTGGATGAACCAAGTGCAAATCTTGATCTGAAAACAATTGAGGAGCTTCGTGAACTGCTTAAAAAATGGAAAAGCGAAGGAAAAACTATTGTAGTTGCAGAACACCGCATATCCTATCTTTGGGAACTTGCCGACCGGACAATTGTACTGAAAGACGGAAAAATTATCCGCGAAATGAGTCGTTCTGAAATGGATAAAATTTCTGAAGCTGAATTGCATGAGATGGGACTGCGTTCAAACTGTCATTCCGAACTTGTTTCGGAATCTCAAAGTCAAAAGATGCTGAAACAAGTTCAGCATGACGTGTCACTTCAAGATGGTATTGAAAACATCATTATTCATAACTTCCGCTACAAATACAAAAATGGTCTTGTTGCACTTAACATTCCTCTCATGGAATTCCCTGCCGGAAAAATCACTGCGGTTACCGGTAACAACGGCGAAGGTAAAACAACCTTCCTGAACTGTCTCTGCGGATTAGGACTCCGATCAAAGGGAACAATAGAGTTTAAGGGAAAAACTTATAAACGCCATGCCCGTCAAAAACAAATTTTTCTTGTAATGCAGGATGTAAATCATCAGCTGTTTACAGAGAGTGTTCTGGATGAAGTTCTTATCAGCCAGAAAAAAGAAAATGAGGAAGAGGCACACAGCATTTTAAAAACACTGGATCTTGAGGATTTTGCAAAGCGACATCCGCAGTCCCTTTCCGGAGGGCAGAAGCAGCGTGTTGCCGTAGCCTGTGCAATTGCAAGCGGGCGGGAGATTCTTCTTTTTGATGAACCAACCAGTGGTCTCGACTACACTCACATGATGCAAATCGGACAAATTCTGCGCAATCTTAAAGAACTCGGGAAAACTGTAATCGTAGTAACGCATGACCGTGAACTTATCAAAGAGTGCTGCGATTTAGAAATTCCATTAAGGGAGTATAACTTACGTGTGTAAAAACACGCTTAATAAAAAATACATGCTGAAACCAATTCAGCAGGACAAGGAGAAAACTATGTTAAACAAAATTGCAATCAGCAATGTTATTGGTCGTGAAATTATTGATTCACGTGGTAATCCTACTGTAGAAGTAGACGTTATTCTTGAAAATGGCGTATTTGGTCGTGCAGCAGTTCCAAGCGGAGCCAGCACAGGTGAAAACGAAGCCCTCGAACTCCGTGACGGAGACAAAACACGATATGGCGGAAAGGGCGTTCTTAAAGCAGTAGAAAATGTAAACAAAGTAATTGCTCCGGCTCTCAAGGGAGAAAATGTTTTTGAACAGCGCGCAATCGACATGAAGATGCTTACTCTCGACGGCACTCCTACAAAGAGCAGACTCGGTGCAAACGCAATTCTCGGAGTTTCTCTTGCAACAGCACAGGCAGCAGCAAAGGCACTTAACCTTCCGCTTTACCGTTATATTGGCGGTTCAAATGCACATGTACTTCCTGTTCCAATGATGAACATTATCAACGGAGGCGCTCACTCCGATGCCCCAATTGCATTCCAGGAATTCATGATTCGTCCTGTTGGTGCTAAAACAGAAAAAGAGGCAATCCGCATGGGTGCAGAAGTTTTCCACGCACTTGCAAAGCTTCTTAAAGGCCGCGGACTTTCTACTGCAGTAGGTGACGAAGGTGGATTCGCTCCAAAGTTTAATGGAATCAATGATGCACTCGACAGCATTGTTCAGGCAATCAAGGATGCAGGTTACAGGCCAGGAGAAGATGTAAAAATTGCAATGGACTGCGCTGCCTCAGAATTTTCAGTAGAGCGTGACGGCAAATTCTTCTATAACTACAAGCAGCTTTCAAACGGAACTCCGAAAGACCCGAACGGAAAAGAACTCAGTGATGATGAGCAGATTGCTTACCTCGAAGAACTCATTACAAAATATCCGATTGATTCAATTGAAGACGGCCTCGACGAAAATGACTGGGAAGGCTGGAAAAAACTTACTGCCCGCATTGGGGAGCGCTGCCAGCTTGTAGGCGATGACCTCTTTGTAACAAACGTAAAGTTCCTCGAAAAGGGAATTAAGCTTGGAGCAGGAAACTCAATTCTTATCAAAGTAAATCAGATTGGTTCGCTCACAGAAACACTTGAAGCAATTGAGATGGCACACCGTCACGGCTACACAACAGTTACTTCTCACCGCTCAGGCGAAACAGAAGATACAACAATTGCCGACATTGCTGTTGCAACAAATTCAGGCCAGATTAAAACAGGTTCTATGAGCCGCACAGACCGTATGGCAAAATATAACCAGTTGATTCGTATTGAAGAAGAACTTGGGGACACAGCAGTTTACGGTTACAAGAAGTTAAGATAGAAACTTAAAAAATTTCATCTGGTAAGCGGAGGTTAAAAATGCTTTCATCAGTTTCTCCATATATTGGAAAGTAGAAAAAATATACGGTTATCGCTTCGATCCTTACAACACTTGGTATTGTGGCGAACGTTGCTCCTTATTATTTTCTGTATCAGCTGATTGTTCCTCTTACACAGCATCAGCTGCCGGATTTTAATTTCATTGTAACGCGTGTTATTTTGATTTTCGCATGCCTTGCAATTTATGCAGTTGCTTACAGCACAGGTCTTGGGTTTTCTCATGTAAGTGCCTACAATACTCTCAAGAACATAAGGGTCTCGCTAAAAAGTAAGCTTGAAAATCAGCCGCTTGGAAATATCAGGGAGATTGGTACCGGACAGATTAAGCGTGTGTTTACTGATGATATCGACCAGATTGAACTTCTGCTTGCCCACGCCATTCCTGAAGGCATTGCAAATCTTACTGTGCCGGTCATCGTAATTCTTGGAATGTTTATCGCAGACTGGAGGCTTGCTCTTTTGACACTTGCAACAATTCCTCTTGGCGGCATCGGAATGTTTATGATGCTTAAAGCCGGAAACTCTCTGATGGGTGCCTACTATGAGTCAGCAAAAAAAATGAACAATACAATCATCGAATATGTAAACGGAATGGAAGCAATCAAGGTGTTTAACAAAGACGGTGATTCTTTCAATCGGTTCGGAGAGGCTGTAAAAGGCTACCGTGATTTTACTCTTGCCTGGTATAAAGTATGCTGGCCGTGGATGGCGGTTTATAACAGTACGCTCCCCTGCCTTGCACTTTTTACCTTACCGATTGGTGGTCTTCTTGTTCTCAACGGTACGATTGCCCTGAACCAGCTGATTCTCGTTTTGTGCATGAGTTTTGCAGTAGGACCAGCAATTCTCCGCGCCCTCAGTTTCGGCGGTAAGATTCCTCAGTTGAATTATAAAATTGCCACGCTCGAAAAACTGATGAACGGCAAACCGATTCAACAGGGTGAAAGCGAATTTAAGGGAAAGAATTACGATATCGAATTTACTGATGTGCGATTTAGTTATAAAGAAAAAGAGGTGTTGCACGGCATAAATCTCACAATGAAGCAGGGCACTACAACAGCCCTCATCGGCGAGTCTGGCAGCGGTAAATCCACACTCGCAAAGCTTCTTGTACATTTCTACGATATAGACTCTGGCAGCATAAAAATTGGTGGCCAGCCTATTACTGACATGTCTATCGAGGCCCTGAATAATCAGATTTCATATGTAGCCCAGGAACAGTTTCTTTTCAACACAACCTTGTACGAAAACATTTTAATCGGCCGTCCAGATGCAAAGCGCGAAGAAGTTCTGGATGCAGCCCGTCGTGCTCAGTGTGATGAGTTCTTAGCGCGCTTCCCTAAAGGCATCGACACACTTGCAGGCGACAGCGGTAAACAGCTTTCTGGTGGTGAACGTCAGCGTATATCTCTTGCAAGAGCAATCTTAAAAAATGCACCGGTAATTGTACTCGATGAAGCTACGGCTTTTATGGATCCTGAAAACGAAGAAAAAATGAGTGCTGCAATCAACGAGATTGTTAAAGATAAAACTGTAATCGTAATTGCACACAGACTTTCTTCAATCAAAAATGCAGATAAGATTTGTGTTCTAAAAGCAGGAAATGTAATTGCGGAAGGAAAACATTCTAAACTGAATAAAGAATCAGAAGAATACAAGAAATTGTGGAAGGCTTCTACTGCCGCTGCAAAGTGGGAGATATAAAGCACAGTCATCCCTAACTTGTTTCGGAATCTTTAATCAAATAGATGCTGAAATAAATTCAGCATGACGAGGTATATTATGAAAAAACAAAATAAATCAATGATTGCGATGATGCATCGTCTGGTGAACTCGTGCGGAAAATACAAGGCTTCGATTCGCGCGGCTTACATTCCGGGATTCTTTAAGGGGATGTGCATGAAGGCTCCTCTTATGCTTTCGTTTCTGATGGTGACAGGTTTTATGGCAGGCACAATGACAAAGCGTACCTGCTGGATTTACGGTGCCGTGCTTCTTGGCTGTGTTGTACTGCAGGCGGTCTTGCAGAATATTTCAGACAGACTTCAGTCAGCTGCGGGCTTCAAGGTTTTTGCCGATAAGCGTATGCAGCTCGGTGACCATTTTCGTAAGCTATCGATGGGTTATTTTACAGACGGAAATATCGGTAAAGTGAGTTCGGTTCTTGCAACTGACATGAACTTTATCGAAGAAAACTGCATGATGGTTCTTGAAGAACTTGCAGGCTTTATGATTTCACAGGGCCTAATGATTTGCTTTATGTTCTATCTTGGCTGGCAGCTCGGTCTTGTTGCTGTTGCCTGTCTTGCCCTGAACATTCTTGTGGGAAATCTTACAACAAGAAAATCCATTTCTCATTCGATTATGAAGCAGGAATGCAGTGAACGTCTTACAGGCAGTGTCCTTGAGTTTGCAGAAGGAATCGGAGTTATCAAGGCTTTTAACCTTCTTGGGAAAAAATCTAAGGAAGTAAATAAAAGCTTTGAAAAGAACTGCAAAGAAAGCATTAATTTTGAAATAGCTTATGCTCCGTGGTGGACAAGCCTTATGCTAGCTTACGGTGCGGGAACCGCGCTTGTACTTTTGACAGCAGGGATTTTGGCGTCGAAAGGTTTAATCACAATTGAATATCTTTTAGGTATGATTCTTTTCCTCTTCGATGTTTTTGCCGGAATCAAAGCCTACTACGGAAGCATAGCACGCCTTACAGTTACAGATGCCTGCCTCGACAGAATAGAAAGTGTTTTTGATGAAGCAGAAATCAGTAATGAAGGAACTGAGAGAATTCCTGAACCGGACAGTACTGCAAGTGAGGTTCCAGAAATTTCTTACAGCAACGTAACCTTCGCTTATGGTGATAAGGACGCCTTAAAGAATATCAGCTTCGAAGCAGAGCGTGGTCAGATGATTGCACTCGTTGGTCCCAGTGGCGGCGGGAAATCAACAATTGCAAACCTTCTCGCACGTTTCTGGGATATAAAAAACGGCAGCATAAAAATCCGCGGTACAGACATCCGTAAAGTTCCTGTTGCAAATCTCATGGATAATATCTCCATGGTTTTCCAGAGAGTCTATCTTTTCCAGGACACTATTTACAACAATATCGCCATGGGAAAAACAAATGCTACCCGCGAAGAAGTTATTGAAGTTGCAAAAAAGGCCCGCTGTTACGACTTTATCATGCAGCTGCCGGAAGGTTTTGACACGGTAATAGGTGAAGGTGGTGCAGACTTAAGCGGCGGTGAACAGCAGAGAATCTCAATCGCCCGCTGTATGCTCAAAAATGCCCCGATCGTAATCCTTGATGAAGCTACTGCCAGCGTAGATGCCGACAATGAACACTTTATTCAGGAAGCCATCTCCGAGCTTTGCCGCGGTAAAACATTGATTGTAATTGCACACCGCTTAAACACAATCCGAAACGCCAGCCGTATTCTTGTAATCAAAGACGGTCAGATTGTAGAAAGCGGAACACATGAGGAACTGATTTCTAAAAACGGTCATTATAAAAAAATGATTGAAAGACAAAACAGTTAGTTCGTTTAAAACCTGCAAAAAATAAAATGTTGCTTGACGAGAATAAAAAAAATAATTATTATCTGCCAAAGTTAGTTATTACTAACAATGATTATAATAAACTAATGAAATAGGAGTATCTAAAAATGATTAAATCAAAAATAATGTTAATTGGTGCAGCAGCTGCTGCTTTTATCGCATCTTCTTCATTTGCACAGGAAGTGACTTTTGAAAACAAACTCACCTGGGGTATTACTGATATAACAATTTCAGATGCAGGAACAGATGCAGATTTATCTGCATTCAAAAATAATGCAAAAGCCGAATACACATCAGACCAGCTTGATCTTGGTGTAGAAATTGAATTTACTGCAGCAAAGAATGAAAGCGTTTTTGAATTTGGTTCTGATGATTTTATTTCAGATGCATTCATTGAATTCCGCCCGGTAGATGTTCTGGGAATTGGTTTCCACAGAAGTTATCCTGTAGCAGGTTCTTATCTTCCTTGTCTTGAAACAGAACTTGGAGACGCAAATATTGGAAGTGATTTTGGCTTGTTCGTACGCCCTGTTGAAGGTCTTGTTCTCGCCGGCGGTTTAGATTTTATTTCATACTTTGGACACGCTGATAAAAACCCAATAATTAATTTTGGAGCTGAATATACACTCTCTGATAAAATCGCTTTTGGAGCTGCCGTTCGTAATGTAGCTTCCGATGACCGCTCAATTGGTTTCTATGCATCATTCTTTGGTGTTGAAGGACTTACACTTAATGCAGGTTTTACATATAACGGAACTCTTGAAGAGTACAATGTAACCGGGAACCTCATTAATGCAGCTGTTATGTACAACATCAATTCATTTGGAATCTACGCAGATGCAGTTCTTTCTGTTGGAGGAGAAGCTGATGCAGATAAAGAAATTTATTCTGCCGTATACCTCACTTATATGATTAATGATTCCTTGTGTGCAAGCCTCTACGGCGGATTCTCATCAGACTTTGATAATGACAATTCATGGGCAATAGAAGTTAATCCTGGAATTAATTATTCATTCAACAATCGTAATATGGCAGGAGTAAGTGTGTTTGCATGCATCATGAAAGATACAGCAATTCTCTCCTTCCCTGTCTACTGGAAATACACTTTCTGATAAAGTAAACAACTAAAAAAATTCTTTTGCTGGTAGAAAAATCTACCGGCATTTTTTTGCGTTAAATCTTTCTAACAAGCGAGGTTAAATTATGTCATCAAAAAATAAATCCTCTGCAAAGAAAAGTCTTCCAGGCTGGATTATAGAATTTGCAGGAGAAAAAAAAGGACAGTACATAACAAGTATACTTTTTGCACTGTTCAGTGTGGCGTGCTGTATAGCGCCTTATTTTATGATTGCGCGGATTGTCCAGCAGCTGCTTGCCGGGGTTCGTGACTGGCCGCTGTTTCTGCGGGAAGCTGGAATTGTTGCATTGTTCTGGCTTGGAAACATTGTCTTTCATATGATTTCAACTTCCATGAGTCACATTGCAACTTTCAATCTTCTGGGAAATATCAGAAAAAGAATGTGCGACAAGTTGACCCGCCTGCCACTTGGAACTGTTCTTGATATGCCTTCTGGTTCACTTAAAAATATTATGATTGAACGAATTGACAGTATGGAAACAACACTCGCTCATATCGTTCCCGAATATACTTCAAATATCATTCTGTCTCTTGTGCTTATCGTGTATCTGTTTGTGATTGACTGGCGGCTTGCCCTGGCGTGTATGGCGGTTCTGCCGATCGGTTTAATCGCTATGTGCTTTATGTTGAAAGACGGACCAGCCCGATTTAAATATGCCCTGGATAAAACAAAGGCCTTGAACGACACTGCTGTAGAGTACATCAACGGTATTGAAGTAATCAAAGCTTTTGGAAAATCAAAATCGTCTTATGAGCGTTTTGTGGTGGCTGCCCAGGAAGGTTCTGCCTGCTATGTAGAATGGATGCGTGACTGTATCTGGCCGCATGCAGTTGCTACTGTTGTAACTCCGTCGTTGTTGTTGTCACTGCTCCCAATTGGCGGCTATATGTTTTTTAAGGGAACTGTGAATGCTTCAACTTTCATTACAATGATTGTTCTTGCTGTCAGCGCAATACAACCGTTCCTGATTGCTTTTACCTACCATGATGATATAGCTAAGGCAGGTGCAATTTTTGATGAAGTCGGTTCAGTCATGAAACTTGTAGAACTGGACAGACCAGAGAGTGACAGGAGTACGCCGCGTGATAATTCGATTGTGCTGAAGGATGTTCATTTTAGTTATCACAAGGAAAATAACTCTACGGTGGTTGAGCCTGCCGAAACCACAAAAGAAATTCTTCACGGCATTTCAATGTCTCTCCCGCAAGGTTCGTACACTGCCTTTGTTGGTCCAAGCGGTTCGGGTAAATCTACAATCGCACGTCTTATCGCCTCTCTCTGGGATGTTGATTCTGGTTCAGTTGAAATTGGTGGAGTAAATATCAGGGACCTTTCTCTTGAAGAATATAACCGCCGTGTCGCATACGTAAGTCAGGATAATTTTCTTTTTGATATGAGTGTTCGTGAAAACATCCGTCTGGGCCGCGAAGGTGCAACAGATGCTGAGGTTGAAGAAGTTGCCCGAAAATCAGGCTGCTACGATTTTATTATGTCGCTTGAAAACGGCTTTGACACAATCGTTGGAGGAAGCGGTGCACACTTAAGCGGAGGGGAACGACAGCGAATCGCTATTGCCCGTGCTATGATGAAGGATGCGCCAATCGTAATTCTGGATGAAGCCACTGCTTATACGGATCCTGAAAATGAAGCAATCATTCAGCAGAGTGTAGCAAAACTCGTTGCAGGAAAAACACTGATTGTAATTGCCCATCGTCTTTCAACTGTAAAAGATGCAGACAAGCTTTATGTAATTAAAGATGGTTTGATTGATTCGTGTGGAACACATGAAGAACTGCTCGCTCAGGGTGGTTTGTACAAAGATATGTGGGAAGCACATGTAGACTCCCGAGATGCATAAGCGGGGGCATTGCGGGGGGAGACTTCCCCCTCTTTTAGGAGAAAATTTATGTTTGAAATGTTAATTAAATTTTTTAGATTTTGTGATGTTGAGAACCGAAGAAAATTTACCGGTTCGATTATAGTTGGAATCTTCAATTCGCTTTTTATGGCATTACGAATTGGGGCAGTAGCAGTTATGCTTAAAGGAGTAATAGCTTCGGCAATTGATGGAACTGCCTTTGAAATGAAAACTGTATGGCTTTCTTTTGTAATTATGTGTGTCAGCATAATTGGTGGAATTATTACCAGAAAGGTAACTGCAATGTGGCAGTGCGAAGGTGGTTATCGTACCTGCGCAAAAAAACGTATCGAGATTGCCGAGCATCTTCGTTATCTTCCTATGGGATACTTCAACGAAAACAGTCTTGGAGAAATTACTTCTGTAACAACAAATACAATGGAGTCTGTAGGTGATGTTGCAACCCGTGCTGTAATGATGGTGTTCCAAGGCTTACTCGATACTTCGCTTATTATTGTAATGCTATTCTTCTTTGACTGGAGAATTGCTCTGGTTGCACTTGCAGGCTTTGGACTTTTTGAATTTGTAAATCTGTTTATGCGTGTAGCTGTACGTGATGTTTCTGCCCAAAAGATTAAGGCTGATGCTGCTGAGATTGGAAAAGTCCTGGAATACATTCAGGGAATTGCAGAAGTAAAAGCATACAACCTTGCAGGAAAACGACGCCGTGAACTTAATTCTGTTATTGAAAAACGCCTGAAGATTCTCATTAAAATGGAGATGCGTTGTATTCCTGTTTCAAACTTACAGTCGTTAGTTGCAAAACTAAGCGGAGTTGCAATGATGCTCGCTTCGTTATATTTCTATTTTGCTGGAACGATGGACTTAGCAAACTGCAGTACAATGCTTGTTTGTTCATTTATGCTGTTCAATGCTCTTGAGGCCGGCGGAAATTATTCGGCGCTTTTGAGAACAATTGATATTGGCGTAACAAAGGCAAGTAAGATTCTCGCACTTCCGACTATGAATATTGAGGGTAGGGAGCGACCTGCGGAGCAGGAAAAAACAGTCCAGTGGACTGTTTTTAGCGAGTCTCCGAGCAGCTGTGCTGCGAAGGCGGA
>JAEELR010000213.1 GCA_016282835.1 Treponema sp.
AACAAGCCCCGCAATCACATAATAAATCAACATTCCAGCCCAAGAAGGCAATCCGAACCAGTTTGTAAAAACCGCAGCAGACCCCGTAATAAAACTTGCAACATTACACAAAACACTGAAGGCAAGAAAGCCAAAAACAATCCAGGTAGCAACCTTTTTGAATCGCCCCGTAAAAAGTTCATTCTCAAAACACTTAACAAACTGTACACCCTTATTGTTAAGCGAAAGTTCTGCAATCATAAGATGAAGCAAAAGGTTTATAGAATAGGCAACCGCTAAAATCCAGAGAAAATCCCACCATGGCGCACGCGATGCAAGATAAGGAACCGCAAGAATTCCTGCCCCTACTCCATGTCCAACTATAATACTGGTAGCTTCCATAAAAGTAAGCCGTGATTCACTTTTGATTTCATTTTCATTTTCTACAATGTCCTGCGCTTCCATAAAGCTACTCCTGAATTTTTTATAAAATGTGTGGGTTTATTATAGCATAAGTTTAAGGAATGTCGGGGAAAAATCAGCTTTGCCCATAAGAATTATTGCAAAAAAAAAGACAATGTGAAAAATTTATGTTAAAATATTAGTATATATGTACGATATGCACATAAACCGGAGGAACATATGAAAAGAAAGTTTTCACTACTTACAATTTTACTTTGCTTAGGACTCATTATTTCAACTTCAAGTTGTGATGTTTTAAATGAAGTTGCTGATGAGATTGTTGAAGAAGACAGATGGGTTTGCAAGAATTTGGAATACAAAGACAATAACGGAGCTGTCACAGCACAATTAGAATGTTACTTTTTATATAACACTGGAAAATACAATTCAAATGGTAATTACGAATGGGCCGACGGTGTTGAAGTTTCAAAAGGCTGGAACATTGTAGTCTTAGGAAATTCAGCTAATTCAGTTGTAAAAGATTTAGCAGCCGGTACTTATATTTTTAAAAACTTTGACGGCAAGCAGAAACTTAAGGATGGAGATAATGACGCAGATGCTGTTGAACTAGAGTTTGGGGATACTTTGTGGAAAACCTTCTATCTAGCAAACGCAAAAGAGTTTAGAGAAAATGAATCTTCAATAAAACCACCAAAGGAAATTCTAAAAAAGAATGAAAAGATGTACACAAGAATTAGTGATCCAAAAGATTTCTCATGGAAGAAGTTACTTGCAAATTATTTGATCGACAGGCTTCTTGAATAGTCAAAAACAATAATAATTTATAGTGTAATTCAGGGGGATGTCCAATAAGTTTGAATACTACGGTCATTGTGTTTCGACAAGCTCAACAACCAAGCCTGTCGAAATGACCATTAGCACTATATATGGTGGTTTCGAGAGCCTCAACCACCGTACTTCTTTCTTTTTAGACATCCCCGAAAGTTTTTCTTGAATAATTTACTTAAACAGTGCTGATAAATTTGTCGGCACTGTTTTTTTTAATCAGCACTTTTTACTACTTCAAAGAAACGTTTTTTTCTGTTGCCAAAAGAATCTGTTACTGTAAGCACATGCTTGCCTATCTTAGGATTTACTTTTAATTCGTGAACGCTTTCCGTGCTGCCAATGTATTCGCCGTCTAAATCCCAGTATAAAACTGAATTTACTGAATGAGTTGCACATTGCATAACCATGGAACCAGAGGAACCGTCAATCTCAATCGGAATAATTAAGTTAGCACCCTCTTCTGGAAAAACTATTGAAAGCTCATCCTTTGAAGTAGAATTATGGCAGTCAATGTAAGGCGGTAAAGTCTTATAATTTATGTTTACCTTTTTGTACCAGTATTCAATATTCGGCGGCAGTGCAAAATAATTTTTTATTAAAGGAAGTGTATCCTTATAAATGCCCGCTTCATCCTTCTGTAAATCTTCAACTGAAACTTGATATTTTGAGTCAAAAGTTAAAGTAAAAGTATTACAATAGGGACAGATTTTTTGAAAATGAGAATTTACCGGAGTGTACACTTCGCTTAACTCATCGCAATAAGGTCCTGCAGGATATCCGGAATGAGAGCAGGTTTTCTGTACTTTCAAATCAAGCACTGGAAGATAAGGCCATGAAGTGTTTGGCAGAATAGAAAATAAATCAAACAGAACCGGTGCTGAAGTCTGAGCACTTTTTAAATCAGCCCTTCCTTCACCGTCAGCATTTCCAATCCATACACCGACAGTATATTCTGCAGTAGTTCCAATCGCCCAGGCATCTCTGTTTCCTGAAGAAGTTCCTGTTTTCCAGGCGATACATTTTGAGTTCGCATAGTTTTTCCAGCTGGCTTCTTCTTCCGGGCGGGTTCCTTCTGAAAGCGCCATTAACGTTAAATATGAAGCACCTGTACTGCAGGGAAAATTTTTTGACGGAAGCTTTTGTGCCTGATTCATCATATTGGCATAGGCTTTAACTGCTTCAAATAATTTTATTTCACCGCCGCCCAAAATTAATGGAAGACCGTATTCATCACTTGTGCGGGTAAAAGTTGTGAACCCTGCTTTGTGTAAAATATCGAGGAAAGAATTTATTCCGTACTCGCGCAATTCCCTTACGGCAGGAATGTTTAACGACCTCGAAAGAGCTTCATTTGCTTTAACGGCTCCCTCGTATTTCGGAACATTATTGTCGGGCTTATAGTTTCCAATTCTTGTAGGCACATCAATTACAAGCTGTTCGTACATCAGTTTGCCGGAGTCAAGCATTGCAGCAAATAAAAACGGTTTCAGTAAACTTCCGGAGCTTCTTTTTGCCTGGATTAAATCTACCGCACCATTTTTTTTGTTTCGCCTGCCCATTGAAGTGTTTGCACAATAAGCCAGTACGTCCTGGGTTTTTGTATCAATTATAATAGCGCAGGCATTTTCGATTCCCTTGTGACTGAAAGTGTTTGACCAGTTTTCAATGATTCGCACTGTATTTTTCTGCAATGAAGCATCGAGCGTTGTATAAAACTGAGTCTGCTTTTTGTGCTTTGATTTTAAATACTCAAGATAATGATAAGAGAACTGCGGTAAGTCATAAGGCTTTGAAGGTAAAACTTCCTGCAGTGAAAGTTCGTAGGTTTCTAAATCAATTATTTTTTTCTGAAACAGCTTGTAGAGTAAATCATTTCTTTTTTCCAACAGAATAGCTGAATTAACACCAGGATAAACTAAGGAAGGCTGATTCGGTAAAACGGCAAGAGTTGCACTTTCGGCCCAGGTTAAAGATTCACTCGGTCTGTAAAAATATCTCCAGGAAGCCGCTTCGAGTCCCACAACATTTCCACCAAAAGGAGCGTTTGCACTGTATAATTCAAGAATTGTTTTTTTTGAGTACCTGATTTCAAGAAGAACAGAAAGAAATGCTTCCTTAATTTTCTGCAAATAAGTTCGCTTAGGATTTTTTTCGAGCAGACGGATTGTTTGCATTGTAAGCGTTGAACCGCCAGAAACTATTCTCTTACTCTTAAAGTTATAAACTGCTGCACGACTGATGGAAATTAAATCAATTCCTAAATGCGAATAAAATCTTTTGTCTTCAAATTGAATTATGCACTTCTCGAACTTCTTGGGAACTTTTGTTTTTTCAAAGCGCCACTGTTCATCGCCTGCAACCTGAGCCGCAAGAAGAGTCTTATTCTTATCATATAAAGCATACGAATAAGGCCCTCCTTTTGGGATGATGAATAAAGATAGTAAAAACAGAAAGAAATATAATCCTGCCAGCACAGAAAATGTTAACAGGATTTTTTTATGTTTCAGTTTCATTTAGATGAAGCAGCCTGTGCAATCTTTACTTTAAAGCCCGGCTGTACAGAAACGATTGAATTATCATACATAGCTTCACAAGAAACAGCAGGGATAAAGAATTCTCCTGAATAAGCTACAGTGAATGCAAAAGTAAATGTTTTTGATTCACCTGATTTCAAATCAAAGTAAGTGTAAATAGCCTCATCTTTAATATCCTGATAAGTGAAATTATTGTTATAGTAATTATCATTTACAAGTCTTTCATTTGAATACTCTAAGCAGGTTGAAACCGGAATTGTCATGGCAAGATTTTCCAGCTTCTGTGAGCCGCTTATATTTTTTACTGTAACAGTAAGATTACAGGTGTCTCCGATTTTTACATTTTGTAAAGAGTTGAATCCCATTGCCTTAAGTTCAATTCCTTCTGCCTGTTTTAATTCTTTACCCGGAATAGATTTTCCAGATGAAGTAAGGACTCCATACAAAACACCGTTTCCATAATTCATAACTGAGACTTTCTGTTTGTCTGCTGCAAAATCAGGCTCAAGCTTTTCGATTACAGAATTTGCAACTGCAGAATTCTTTTTAGTTACACCGTTACTGGTTATTGCGTAATCCATTGGTTCTTTTTCACTCTTGTTGTAATAAGGCAGTAAAGCATACAATGACCAGGCAACTTCCTGAGTATTTAAGTATTCATCTGCAGAAAGTGTATCAGCTAAAATCTTTGCATATTTTATGGCATCTGCAGAACCTGTCAAATTACAAACATACATGTAAACAGCATTCTCGCGGACACTAGAACCAAAGTCTCCGGCTAAATTTCTATACTTAGAAGTAGAAAATTTATACTTTCTCAAAAGCTTATTTGCAACATCCTTTTTACCGGATAAAGCATAAGCTGCAGACAAAAAGAGTGTAGAATTATCTTCGAGCTGCAGGTTAGAAAGTCTGTTCATTGCACCCATATCACTCTTTCCTGCCAAAGCTAAAACAAAGAGTCTGTAAGCCTGTGTTGAATTATCACTGTTATTTGAAGAATTCCAGTATGCAGCAGAATTAGAAATAAAGCTGAGTGCATTATCATACATTGCATTAGGAACTGTATAGCCGGCCTTTTTTGCTTCTGTCATAAAGTGGAAGGCATAACAGGTGCCCCATTCATTTGGAGTAGAATTTCCCGGCCAGTAAGCGAATCCGCCAGAAGATGTCTGGTAACCGGAATAGCGATCTATAACAGATTCAATGTTTTTTCTTACTTCCTTTAATTTCTCAGGGCTAAGCTTTGTAAACTCTGGAACAAAGAGCTGAGGGAAACCTTTAGAAGTTATCTGTTCAATACAGCCGTGCGGGTACTGAATCAAATATGAAAGGCGGGTCTGTAAATCTATTGGAGGCATAGGTGAAAGCTCTACGGCAAGTTCAGTTGTATTTTTTTCAGAAGGAGTTGGAACAGAAACAGTTTCAGCTTTTCCTTTCTTTACTGCAAAAGTTGTTTTATAAGTTACAGGAATGCCTTTCGAAATAACATTAACATTTGTAGTCGAAGAAGAAGAACCTAAATCGCCCTTTGCACTTGTCTTAAAGAATGCAATTCCAGGTGTAGTTGTTTCAACTTCAAAGGTCAGGACTTTATTTTCATTCGGCTTCAACGCAACAGTCTTTGTAAATTTATTCTTTATTACACCGGAAATTTCAAAATCAACAGTTGCACTTTGAGCTTTATCTTCTCCATTGAATACTGTAACAGGAACAGAAATTTTTTCGTTAGAGCCCAAAGTTCTTGGCAGTGATGGCTGAACCATAATAGAAGATTTTACGCGTGTGAGTTTTTCAGTTGTTCCGTAAGCACCGTTTGCCCCTGCAATAACCATTGCTCTAACAGCACCAATATACTGAGGCATCTTGAATGAAGTAGTTCGTTTTTCTCCTGCTGACAATTTAAATGGTCCAAAGAATTTTACAACCGGAGCGAATCTGTTTGTATCCTGATTGTTTAAATCCAGTATTTCTTCTGAACCGCCAATAGAAAGCATTGTCTCAAGTTTACCGGAATAAGCATTCATTACATATCGATATAAGTCCCAGTTCTTTAACAGAGAAGCTTCTTTTTTATAGAACTCTTTTCGTAAGTTTGGTGAATGATAATTTGTAATTCCTAAAAGTCCTTCGTCTACAACAGCGAGTGTGTAAACCATTTCTTTTCCATTTGCTTCTGAAACTGTAATAGAAGCATTTTTATTTGGTTCAAAAATTTCTGGAGTGCTTATAACCGGAGTCAAAACTGTTTTCTTAGAAGTTACATTTATAGGAACAATTCCATACATTCTGATTGGCAAACTGTTTGCCGTTTGCATATGTGGCTGTAACAGGGAAACATGAACATAAACATTTGGAAGCATTGCCTGAGTTACAGTAAAGTTGAATGTATTTGTTCCGTTTGCTGCCTGAACCCAATGCTGAGAAAGTACTTCACCGGCTTTTTCTATTGTTACAAGAGCGCGTGAGGCAGAGTTAGCGTTAAATGAAACCTGTGCTTCTTCGCCAACTTCATACGATGTCTTAGCAGAAGTTAATGGAACTACAGCCGCACTGCCGGCACCATTTTCCTGTGCTCTTCCAGCCCATCCAGGCCAGTCGATGTAAACAATCTTTGCTGTTTTGTGGCCATAGTCTCCGTCTTTTACTTCTATTAAATAGCGGCCCCACTCAGGATATTTTATCTGGAAATCAAATGAACCCTTACCGCCAGAAACATTAACCCTTCCATTTGCAAGAGACTGCTTGTGATAGTAATTAACATAAGTCGCACTTGAATAAGCGTCTTTTTCCCACCACCATTTCCATTCAAGTTTATAAACATTGTAAGTTAAAGTTTTATCTGTTTGATATGGTTTTCCTTCTTCATCCAGAACTACAACATCAACAGTATGATCTACATCAGTTAAAAGCATGTTGCGTTCTTTGTCGCCCTTAGGAACTTTTAAGCCGACATAGCAGTCATAAGGTGAATAGTACATATCATTTGACTGAATTGAAAATCCTCCGTTTTCTTCAAATACTTTAGAAACGAAATTCGCAATCATTTTTCCTGGCATTGAATTTGTTTTTAAGTTAGGAGAGAAAGTTGCACTTGAATTTGCATCAAGCTTTCCGTTCCAGATTACATCACGCGAACCGCTGAAGGAAACCTCAGGTGAAACAAAAGTGTATTCATCATAACTGGCAAAGGCTGTAGGAGCAACTGAATATGCTAAAGAAACTTCTGCCTTATAGTTTGGAGTTGGTGCTCCGTTAAGCCATGAGCTTTTTAGAGTAAGCCTGCTGTTTCTTGCTTTCAGGATTTTCTGCTCAGAAGTTAATTCTACAGAAAGTTTATTCGGTACTATAGTTTCTATTTTAATCAGCTTGTTCCACGATTTTCCGCCGAGAGTAACTTTTGCATTCCAGTTACCGGTAACAGAATCAGCTGAAGTTTTTGTATTAATAGGATAGAAGCCGTCTACATTTTTTGTAAGAGTCTGTGTATCAGTAATATGACCAAGAGGATCTGTGAGTTCAAAAAGAAGAGGCATGTCTTTAGGAATAGTTTTATTTAAATCCTGAAGAACAAAAGTTAAATATAAAATATCACCAGGTCGCCATACACCGCGCTCACCATAGATAAAGCCCTTTACGCCTTTTTCACTTTTTTCTCCGCCAACATCAAAATGGCTTGAGCTTAAATTCATGCTTCCAGAAATTTTCAGGTATGAAGTCTGGTTTCCAGAAGTTGCAGTAATTACAAAAGCATTTTCGCAATTAGAAAGAACACAGGTACCTTCTGCATTTGTTTTGCCGGAAGCTAAAACTGTTCCTGTATAATTTGTTGCCTTAACAGAAACTCCGTCTAAAGGCTTTGCATTTGTCATGTCAGTTACAGTTACATAGAATTTTCCGTTAACATCTTCTTTTGCAATAATACCCAGGTTAGAAATAATTATATTTTTTGAAATCAAACATTTGCTGTTGTACGAAGGTGTATAAAATGCCGGGTGACACGGATCATCTCTGTACGACCAGTAACCATAAGTGTTTCTTTGCTCTGCATAATCCCAGTATGACTTTTGGTTCGGTACCTTGTAAGGCTCAATATGATTTGGAGGCATATCAAGATCATTGAATGAAGAATGACTATTTCTACAAACATATTTTACCTGGTCCTTTCTGAAAGTAATTCTGATGTGATACATTCCAGAGGTATACTTTTTTAAAAGGCCGCTTAAATCCAGACCGCGCGAAACAAATTTATTCTGCATAGAATCATTCCAGTCGAAGGAAACTTTCTTTTCCCACACAGGATCTCCTACGCGATATATTTCATACTTTTCATCGAGTTCACTTGTCTGCAAAAACTGATTTATGTTTCGGTTATAAATTTCATAAACCTGAATAAGCAAACCGGTTAAGTTTTTTGTTTCAATAGCAACAACAGAACCCTGTGTTGTAGGAAGAATAACATTATCATTTTTAAATTTAACTTCTGGTAAATCCCATTTTTCAGAAAGGGTAATCTGTGTATCGTCAGCTAGAGCAATTAAATCTGAGCTTCTGATTCCGCTGTTAAGGGAAACAGTTTTTACTCCTTCGAAATTATTGTCACTGAAAAGGGAAGCAACATTTTCTTTAACGGAAATATTGAATTTGTTAAAAAGCTTATTGTCTAAATTGTAAGCCCTGATGAAGGAAGAAAGATCCTGTGTTACATCAAGTGCTTTTGAAAAACTTACAAGGATTGTATTTGGCTTAGACGTATTAACATCGAGGATAGAAAATTTATTTGAAGAAGGGAAACAGATTGATTTTATTCCTTTTAAAATATTATTGTGTAAATTAGAAGCTAAATATTTTCCGTTCCATTTTATGTTGAGGGTTTTGTCGCTCTCAGAAGAAGGAATTTCGTTAATGAAAAAATTCCACTTTGTTTTGTTCTCGTCCTGAGTCCATTCTACACTTTGATTATTGCCGGAAAGATTTGCCTTAACTGTTTTTGAAATTAAATCCTTTGAAACCGGAATATCTGTTTTTACTGATCCCGAAACTGTGTATTCATCTTTATATGAATTGTAACGAACTTCATCGAAGGAAATGTCGTATTTAGGAGAAGCAACAAAAAATACGGTGCTGAAAATGTCTCCTTTATTTTCTGTATTAAACAGTTTGCTGCAATCAACACTTAAATTGATTTTCGAATTTGCTTTAAAAGGTTTTGCAGGAACAAAGCTTACAGTCCTGTCATCAACGTTCCAGGTTCCTTCGTACTTTGGAGAAAGTTTAAAACAAGATTCTATATTTGACGGAAGCTTTTCTAAATCCTTCTTGAAAGTAACAAATATTGAAGAATCTCTTTCAATTCCTATAGGAGAAACGCCTTCAATAAATTCCTGTGCTGAATTCGAATTGTTTTTTTGACAACCAATTAATGAAAATAAAATTACCGATAAAATTAAAAATGTTTTCTTCATAAGTTGAATTATATTAAATTTGTTTTCTTTATGGATAGTATGCGGTGACACACGTGGTGGCGGGCGTTGCCCCGATAAACTCAACCACCACGTATTTTGCGAGCGTAACTAATGCGGTGGTTGAGTAAGCGAAGCCGTATCGAAACTACCAGATACTGTATAAATGCGTATGGTGAGACAGCCTGTCTTTTCTGGGAGCGGACACATTGTTGAACAAAAAAAAATCTATGCCCCTCCCAAAACCGAAAGGCATAGATAAATAAGCAGCAAATTTTTTTAAATGTTATTTTATTAAATCGCGTGCAAGAATCTTTGCAATATTAGGACGTTTTTCCAAATCCTTTTTCAATCCATCCTCGCGTGCTTTGTTTACATAATCCTTTGACTGGAAGCTGTAGGTGAAATTAGTGTGAACATCATAAGTTCCCTTCATTAAAGCATAAGCATCTTCTGTCATAACAAGCTCTTCATCTGTAGGAATAACAAAAATCTTTGTAGCACTGTCATCAGCGTGAATATATGTTTCTGCATTTCCTGTGAATGACCATTCGTTGCGCTGTGCATCAATCTTAATTCCGTAGTTTTCAAGACCAGAACAAGCCTTAAAGCGTGTAATAGGTCCTCTCTCGCCGACACCAGCTGTCCAGACGATTGCATCAACACGACCAAGTTCAGCGGCAAAGGCACCAATGTATTTTTTGATTCTTAAAGCTTCCATCTCAATAGAAAGCTGGCAGAGCTTGTCACCCTTAGCTGCATCAATTTCAATATCGCGGCGGTCAGAATATTTTTCTGTAATACCAAGACATCCGCATTTTTTGTTCAAAGCTGAATCCATTTCATCAGCAGTCATACCGGTTTTTCTCATAATATAGAATGGAAGGGCCGGGTCCAAATCTCCCGAGCGTGTACCCATAACAAGACCTTCGAGCGGAGTAATACCCATTGTTGTATCATAGCACACACCGTTTTTAACAGCACACATACTTGAACCGTTACCAATGTGGCAGATAATAATGTTGCAGTCTTTAGGGTCTTTATTCAAAAGAACAGCAGCGCGTTTTGCAGTGTACAAAAATGAAGTACCGTGGAAACCGTAGCGGCGTGCGGCATACTTTGTGTACCATTCGCGAGGGATTGCATACATAAAAGTTTCTTCCGGCATAGTCTGGTGCCATGCAGTATCCATAATTGCAGCATGAGGAACATTTGGCATAACCTTCTGAGCTGCTTCAATTCCCATAATATTTGCAGGCATGTGGAGCGGGCCTAAATCAATAACTTCTCTGAAGCCGTCCAAAACTTCCGGAGTAATCAAAACCGACTTAGTAAATTTTTCGCCACCGTGTAAAACTCTGTGACCAACAGCGCCAATTTCATCCATAGACTTAATAACGCCAACTTCGCTGTCAGTAATTTCTTTTATAATCAATTCAATAGCTTCTTTGTGTGTAGGACAAGGGCTTGTAATTTCTGTCTTTGTACCCTTAGCTTTGTGAGTGATGCATGAACCTTCGATTCCAATTCGTTCAACAACACCATTAGCCATAACTTCTTTATTGTCCCAATCGTATACCTGATATTTTGCAGATGAAGATCCACAGTTCAAAGTAAGAATTACCATATTTTTCCTCGATAAAATAAAATATCCGTTATTATAATAAATTGTTAAAATTGACTCTAGAGTTTTATTTTGGACGAAGCGCATTTTGAAACGAAAAAATTCTTTCTGCTAAGAAATTGTTTTTCTCCAGCCCGGCTATCCGGGGTTTCATTGCTTCACTTCGTTTCGCAACGGCTTATCGCCGCCCCTACTATCCGGCGTAGAATTTCTGGAACTCAAGCCACTCGCCTTAGTAAAAATTTTTTCTATATACTTTGCATCCCCTTCGCTTAAAGACGCCCTTGAAAGAAGACTTCGCCAGAAATGTTTCATATCGTCTTTACCCGTAATTTTAAAGAACCCGATTTTTTCCAGATTATCAGCAATTGTGTTCACTGTTTTGTCCAAGCGTGAAAGTGTAATGGGCGTGTAACCGGTTTTATTTTTATAATTCGCCCTGAATAACTGGTAGCACATAATCTGAACCGCATGACTTAAATTAAGTGAACCAAATTCTTCGCTCGAAGGAATCGTAACATTCTGTGTGCACTCGGCAACTTCATTATCCTCGAGGCCCGTTCTTTCGTTTCCAAAAACTACAGCGATTTTTCCATCATCAATTTTATCCACCTGAGCTGCAAACTCTTCCGGCAGATAAAGCTTCCCCGTTCGCTTCTTGCCCTTTCTTCTGGTTGTTGCAGCAGAAATTACACAGTCCTTTGTTGCTTCTGTAATGGAAGAAAAAAA
>JAEELR010000214.1 GCA_016282835.1 Treponema sp.
CATCATTTTCAAGAGTAGTACATTCATTATTTATTTGTTTTTTAATTTCATAATCTTCTCTGTTAAAGAAGCATACATTTCCCTGATCATCTGTAAGAGCTCCTGAACTTCCAAGCCATGAATCTATAACTTTTGTTGAAGAATAATTAAATAAGGTCCATCCCGTAGAAGGAGCAGTTCTTAAATTACCGTTAATATCCCTTATCTGTTCGCCAGGAGATACAAATACAAGACGCTCAGTAACATACATTTGTTCAACACCAGATGGATCTGTAGCTTTATAACTAAAGGTGAATTTATTATTACATTCGTCCCCATCTTCACCATTTATCATTGTAATATTAGTATCAGCATTTAAAATAACATAATCATTATAAACGCTAACATCTTCATTCCAAAGTTTTTCTGCAATTGTAATTTCTGAATCTGTCTCTTTATATTTAAATGAAGCATTTTTAATATCAGGACCTTCACTATCGCCAGATTTTCCTGTTGTATAGCGCAGGACATAATCTTTTCCAAGAGGAATTCCATTCAAATCTTTTACATCACTTGCAATTGTTACTACAACAAAGGTATTTTTTGGAATCCAGTGAAGCTCGTCTCTACTAATGGAAGGAATTTTAATGTATTTATTCGTTTTATCAAATGTTGGAGCTCCAAAATATTTTTGCCCTGAGTTTTTATTGCTTTCTGTTACTAAATCAGCCGGACTATCAAGGCAGCAGATGCTTATTTTGTCTGAATATCCCTGTTCATTAAAATTAAATGTGTTCCAGTCCATTTCTTTAGAAAAATAAAATCTTAAAGGGAATGAACGGGAAATATCTGTAGCTCCTGTAAATGGAATTGAATATGTAACTTCCGGGCGCTTGTCAATATTTGCTGTAATTGTATATCCGGTAAAACTCTTTTCTTCGTTTTCAAGAATTTTCATCTTAACCTGAACAGAAGAATAATCTTCAGACACTATAAGAGTGTTATAATCAATTTCAAGTAAATCTGAATAATCTGTAACTTCATTACCGTCAGGATCATAAATAACAAAGCGGCCGATTTTAAATTTGTCCTGGAAAGGAGCAAAGGCATAAGCTTCATTGCAGGCAATTGTTACAGAAAATGGTTCGTTATAGGATTCAATAAATGTACCGAATGGAGCAATAGAACCTGCGTTTTTATTTTTATCGCATGAAGGATTTTTGAATGTAATTGACGGTAACTCAAGACAGAATGGAATTATACGAATATTTGAACAAACTTCTTTTATTAAAACTTCTGTTTCCAGATTATTTGGTGAAGTAAATTCGATTATAGAATCATCAAGTTTTTGTGCAGCTGCTGTACCATAATTTTGCCAGGCTTCCCATCTTTTAAATTTAACTGTTGATGTATTTGGTTCAAAAGAAACCCTGAACGGATATCCTTTTTTAAATACAGTCGATTCAGAGCTTACAATACCGTGAGAAGGAAGAGCCTGTACAAGAGTTGAAACTGTAAGTGCTTCAGTAGCCTTAGGATTAATAATAATTCCTCTTGATGTTACTCCTTTTATTAATTCAAGCTTTATCTGAACAATTTTGTCTTCCAATAAAGCTTCTGCTTCTGCTTGTGAAGGATAAGTTATTTTTAATACAGGAGTTTCATTTTGATATACATATTCAGAATCTGAAGTAATTGAATACTGTAAGGTATTATTTGAACTGAATTCCCATCCGTCAAAAGTACAGTAATCATTTAATGTAAATTGAAGTACAACGGGTTCATATTCATAAATCTGGTATCCTCCGGATATATTACAGCGGCCGTTTGCTATATTACTGGGAACTGTTATATTCGCATAATTTTTAGTTTCATGATTTATAGTAAATACACTTTCTTTTTTTTCAGACATTTCAACCTTTGTACTTACTTTTTCTTTTCCGTCAAAATATTCTACAGAATAGTAAAAGTCTTTAGGTACAATTACTTTTAAATCCATTGTACCGCTTATAAGATCAAAATGATTTTCATCACTCGGCTCAAAAGTAATTACAGTTTTATCTTCATTTATTACAGGAGCTTTATAATATTTTTTTACAGAATAACCGGCTTCATCTACGATTTCAACTTTATCAAGATCCTGTGCTGAAATAGAAAGCGGTGTATTGAAATTGATGATTACAGAGGTGTTTTTAGGATTTGCACCGCCAGTTGAATCAGGACTAATTACAGGAAACGGGCGTACAACACAATATGGTTCAATTATAATTTTGGCAGCTTCTTTTTTTATAGTAGCTTTAGTGTTTTTCTGTGTAATATCGTTATCAGCAAATGAAACACTGCCTTCTGGTTCAGCTTTCCAGTACAGAAACTGATATCCACTTTTTGCTTCAAAAGATAAATTTAGACTGTCGCCCTTTTTGTATTTCTTTTCATATATGTTTGCCAAAGGGTAAATGCTGTCTGTTGCTGAATCAATAGACTTAATCTGTAAGGGAATATACGAAGCATTTGCATAAGAGATTTGTTCATCGAGACTATTTTTTTGTAGTCCACCATCTAAAAAATTTTCGCAGGAATTAAATGTATAAGTTAACAATAAAAATGATAATGATCTAATTAAAAACTTTTTGATTCTTCTCATATTATAATTATAATCAAATAACTATACATTTCAACTTTGTAGTATTTAATTATTTAAAGGATAAAAATAATGTGTTTTTGACGAAAACTCTGTCTTTTTGAGCTCTATTTTAGAATTTCTGCAAGTACAGATGCTGAAATAAATTCAGCATGACAGGTTATTACTCAGGGTGACGAAATTCTGTCATTCTGAGCTCGTCTCAGAATCTGTATTCACAGATGCTGAAATAAATTCAGCATGACAGGTTATTACTCTGCATGACAGGTAACGAATACACTAAAACTTCTTCAGTCCGTTCAAGAGGTTGCCGGCTGCATTTTTTGTTGTCTCTTTCGCAGCATCCTTAGCGGCAGAAGAAGCGTAATTCTTTATCTTTGCTTCAAGTTCAGCCTGTTTTTTGTTCAAATCACTCATAGCCTTATCAAGATTATTTCTCTGTACATCAAGCTGACTCTGAATAGAATTAAAGTCGGAAATAGAAGATAAATACTCATTCGATGAAGCACCAAGCTTTTCGTTAACTTTTGCCATTATGTCTTTTGCTGCATCACCGCCTGCACTGCTTGCAAAACCTTTAAGCGCATTAACGAATTTTTCTGCAAAGTTTCCATTTAAATCCATAGAAAGATTTGAATCGCTGAACAAAACCTCATAGCCCAGCTTTAAGTCCGTTACCTGAGCTAAAGCCTTTTTATAGTAAGAATCAATTTTTTCATTATTAAAGCCATTTGAGCTAAGTGTCAGCGGATTCAATGAAGCGTTTCCATAAGCCCTAAAGTAATTCTCATCAAAATCACCGGAAAGTTTTAAGTCAGCTTTTCCAAGTGCGCATGGAATTCCATTGCCTTCTGAATTTTCTGAATCCTTTACATCAAAATTAAAGCCTGAACCTGTGTAATCAAGATGAATCATTTTAGCAGCAGAATCTGTGCGGATATCAAAAACGCCGTTAATCTTATGAGAAATTTCTGCAGTAATAAAATCAGCAGCAACAGTTGAAGCTTTTTTCGTTAAGTTATGGTTACTTGAAAGCTCTTTCAATTCGCACTTAAATGCAGGTCCTGAAGCAAATGCCCTCTGAATGTAAAACGAAGGATAATCAGTTCCATACCAGAAAGTTGTTCCGCTAAGCCTTTCCTTTTTAACCTTTTTAATCTTTGCCTTTTTCTCTTTTTTCTCAGTCTTTGCCAGTTTAGTTTTATCGCCTGTATTTGATTCATTCTTAAGCTTTACGCCGTAAGAAATTAATTTTTCAGCATAAGGATAATATTTTCCTAAAACACTATAACCCAAACTTTGAATTGCTGAAGTAAAGATTTGTTTTGCACCCAGAACAGTATCTTTTATTCCGTTTACAGAGTTTTGAACATAAGCTTTATCATCCTTTACAGACTGTTCAACCTGTTTAGAATAAGAAGAAACTTTTTTTACATCCTTATCAAAATCATCAGTAATTGATTTAATGTTTCCCGAAAGCTTCTGTCCGGTAGAAATTGTATTTTTTATAAGGGTAAGATTTTTATTTAATTCAGATAAGTCCTTTATAGAATTGACATTAAGATTCTGGAGCGTAGCAACATCTTTTGCAAAGGTAGCAATTTGCGATTCAATTTCTTTAGGCTTAGAACTCCACTTGCCGATTGTCTGTTGAACATCAGTTTTTAATTCTTCACAGAGGGCCGGAGTTTTCAGTTCTGTCATAATTTTTTCGCTTAAAGAAGCTATATCCAAATCACCAAACAAGGCCTGAAGTTTTTCTTTGCAGGAATTTGTTTCTTCAAGAATTTTATCCTTGCAATTTTTCATAAAAGGCGATTCTTTAGACTCTTTCTTTTCAGCCTTTTCTTTCAGCGGAAGACGGCAGCTTGTAGTTCTGTCTGTATTAAATTTCATTTCTGACACTTCAAGGTTTTCTGCAACAAAGTGTCCCCTTAAGAGTTGAGTCAAATTAAAATCAAGTACGATTGTTTCTGCTTCAAATAAATTTTTATATTCAGAATTTTTATTTCCTATTTGAATTGAATTAACTTTGATGAATGAATCTAAGAATTTTACATTAACCGATTTTATATCAGTTTTTGCAGTGAAAATTGATTCGCAGGTTCCCTTGATAATTTTTTTAGCAATAGGGTTTTTAAAGATAGAAACAACAACTGCTAATGCAACAATAAAGGAAACAGTGGCGATTAACGGCAAAAACTTAATGCGTCCCTTCTGACCTTTTATTTCTTTTGCCAGAACTTTTAAGCGGCTTAAATCAGTTTTAGTAAACTGCGAGTCAGCTGGAATTGCATAAAACACTTTTTCGTTTTCAGTAGTTTTTTTATAAAGTGATGAAATATAATCCTTGTCCTGCGGGATATAAATTTTAGAAAGAATCTTTTTATCGAATTTCTTTTCATCCAGCTTCTTTCTAAAAAGTGCAGGAAGTTTTTTCACAGGAAATTTCTTTTCATTTTTATTTGCTTTTTTTGAAACAGCTTTTTTTTCAGCTGGTTTTATTTCATTTTTTTTAGCACTCATACATCACCTCATCACTTTGCCAACTCTGTAATTTTTGAAATAAGCGGAATAGTAGAAATCAGTTTAATCAGCTTTGTTTTTCTGATGGCAGGAGTTAAAAATTTTCTCCACAAAAATACTACAAGGCGGGCAATAAAAAACAACGGTACATACAAAATTATTCCTGAGGCTAATGAGCCCATTACAATTGAATTATTAAACTTAGTAAATGCAACAAACGGGATATTTAATAGTTTAATGTAAAACGGCTCAAGTGATCCAAGCGACAGAATGAAACATCCAACCTTATCAAAAAGCGGATCCATAAAAACTGCAAGAGCTGAACCTAAAAGAACTGAAATAGTAAAGGTTGCTCTTTGTATCCGCATAAAAAATATAAATACAAAAATTAAATACCACAAAAGATTATTCTTAGGCATAAAACCTAAAAGAATTCCACAGGACAATGCATGACTAATAAGGGCACTGTCAGTATTCGAACTTAATGCTGTTAATATTTTCTTTATAAATTTAATCATACTAATATTTTAACAATGACAAATTATTTCGCAAGTAGTAAAATCAATTTATGAACATAATTGCAGAAATTGGTACCTCACATAATACAGATCTAAATAAGGCATATTCTTTAATTGATGCAGCAAAGGATTGTGGCAGCGACACTGTAAAATTTCAATGGGTTTATGCTGATGAAATTCTTCACCCGAACACAGGCTTTGTTTCTTTGCCAACAGGAAAAATCAGTTTATACAATAGATTTAAGGAACTTGAGTGTTCAAAAGATTTTTATGAAAAATGCAGAAACTATGCTTACAGAAAAAACATTAAATTCGCCTGCTCTCCTTTCGGGAAAAAATCATTGCAGGAATTGGTAGAACTTTCTCCTGATTATATAAAAATTGCAAGCCCGGAATTAAATTATGTTCAGCTTTTAGAAATGCTTTCTCCGCTGTACAAAAAAATCCCCATTATAATTTCCAGCGGTGTTTCAAAATTAAAAGACATTGAACTTGCTGTAGAAACAATTTTAAAAGATAACATCGCAGAAAAAAATGAATGTCTTACACTGCTCCACTGTTCTACAAGTTATCCGACGCCGGAAGAAGATTACAATGTAAGCCTGGTGCAAACGCTAAGAAACACATTCGGCATAAATACAGGAATCAGCGACCATTCCTTGAACCCGGTTTTAGTTCCTGTCCTTGCAGCTTCTTATGGAGCAACAGTAATTGAAAAACACATAACGCTCAGTAATGAAACAGACGGTCTTGATGATCCGGTAGCTTTAAATCCTGAAAATTTTTCGCTTATGGTTTACGAAGTGCATCAGACTCTTGCCTTGATTGAACGATGGAAAAAAGAAATCTTGAGTACAAAGAATTTGGAAGCAGGTTTTCTGGATGAAGTACCGTTAAATGCACGGAAAGAAATTTTTAAGCAGATGATAAATCAGTTTGGTGAAGAAAAAGTAACTAAATGCGCTGGAGACGGAATCAAAAAACTTTCTCAAAGTGAAAAAGCAAATTATGGAAGAACGAACAGAAGCCTGCATTATTTGCGGGACATAAAAAAAGGCGAAAAAGTTTTGGAAAGAGATATAGGAATCTTGAGGACTGAAAAAGAATTATCTGTAGGAATTGAGCCTGTCTTTTTAGAGAAAATAAAAAACCGCAGCCTTACTAAAGATGTTTTTTCAGGTTACGGCGTTCAATTTGAAGATTTTGTAAACTAAAAACTATTTGCATAAAATTTTTTGTGCTGCTTCACTTACACTTATGTTTTCAAACTGCTCTCTTGTAGTTAAATTTTTAAGTGTCAATGTGTTGTTTTTTACATCATCCTCTGAAAATAAAATTCCCCAGGGAATAGATTTTTTATCGGTAACAGCATATTGCTTTCCCATTTTTACGCAGTCAGGAAATACTTCTACATTTACTCCAAGACTTCTTAATTCACCTGCAATTTTCTGGTAAAACACTGCAAGATTTTTGTCGCAGTTATAAATTTCTGCATCAAGATAAGAGCCTTTTTTGTTTACAATACCAAGCTCTGTAAGGCCGGCAATAAGACGGTCAAGACCAATACTTGCTCCAACGCCAGGAACTTTATCTTTCATATAAAGCCCTGCAAGATTATCGTATCGGCCGCCGGAACAAACTGAACCAATCGAAGGAAGCTCATCTAAGAAGGTTTCATAAACAATGCCTGTATAATAGTCCAAGCCGCGAGTAATTGAAGGGTCCAAAACAAATGCAGACTCTATGCCGCTTGCTTTCATCATTCCGTAAATTTCTTTCATGCGTTTAGAATCTTCACTCTCTCCGCCGGAAAGTTCTTCTATGTGTAAAAGAGTTTTTTCCCAATTTTCTTCAGGCTTAATGTAAGAAAGAATTTTTTTTGCGCATTCACTGTCGCCGCAAACTTCTGTTAATTCACTGAAAACTTTTTCTTCACCTTCTTTTGCAAGCTTATCAACGATTCGCAGAATATCATCAGACTTTTCAGCACAGTTTATTAAGGCAAGGAATTTATTAAAGATTCCGCGATGATTTACATGGATGGTTACTTTTTCAACACCAATTGATTTTAAAGCAAATTTCATTAATGCGAGTGTTTCAAAATCTGATGTAGAAGAATCGCTTCCTACAATGTCGAAATCGCACTGAACAAATTCCCTGTAGCGTCCGGCCTGTGGTTTTTCTCCGCGCCATACTTTAGCAATGTGATATCTCTTAAACGGGAAATATAATTCTTCTTTATGAGTTGCTGTATATCGTGCAAAGGGAACAGTCAAATCGAAACGAAGTGCAACATCACGGCCACCATTATCTTCAAATCTAAAAACCTGCTTTTCTGTTTCACCATTACTTTTTCTAAGAAGGATTTCTGTGTATTCAAGTACAGGAGTATCAATTGGAACAAAGCCAAATGACTGATATGTTTTTGTTAATTTAGAAATTAAATCTGAACGCAAGATTTCATCATTAGGTAAAAAATCCCTAAAACCTTTTAAAACTTTTGGTTGAATTATTGTATCCATAATGGGTTTATATTAACTTAACAAAATCAAAAAAACAATATATTGTAAAATAAAAAATCCGGTGGTTGAGGCTCTCGAAACCACCATATATAATTCGCTGAGTCATTCTGAACTAGTTTCAGAATCTGTATTGAGAGAGCATGACAGTTATTTTTAATTAATAATACTTACCTGAGGACTAAGATGATTATTGTATTTGATATTGGAAACACAAATATTGTTGCAGCAATTTTTAATAACGATGAAATTTTACATCAATGGCGAATCAACACTGACACAAAAAAAACTGCTGATGAATATCTTGTAATTTTAAAATCACTTCTTGATTCAGAAAACATAAGCTTTAACTGTATAGAAGATGCAGCAGTAAGTTCTGTAGTGCCTGATTTAACTGGCCCGATAATTTCTGTGTGCACAAAAATCTGCGGTAAAAAGCCAGTAATTCTAAGCAGCACAACATTAAGTGATGAAAGAATTCCTGTAAAAATTGAAAGCGGTACAAATGAACTTGGAACTGACCTCCTGTGCAATTCAGTTTATGCGGCAACCAAATACAGCGGTAAAGCAAGCATCGTTGTTGATTTCGGAACGGCACTTACAATGATTGTTACAGATGACAAAAAAATCATCCGGGGCGTTACAATTTCTCCGGGACTTAAAACTGCGGTTCATTCACTTTCGTCAAACACTGCACAGCTGCCGGTAATTCCCTTAACTGCACCAGAGTCATCGTTGGGTTTAAATACAATTCAATCCATTCAGTCAGGAATTATTCTGGGATACAAAGGGCTTGTAGAGTTTTTGGTGAAATCACTAAAAGACGATTTGCAGAAAGTGACAGGCATAAAGCCAGAAGATGTAATTGTAATTGCTACCGGCGGCCTAAACAGCGTGTTAAAACCTATAACAGAAATTTTTGATTATGTAGAAAAGAATTTAACCATTCTCGGACTAAAAGAGATTTATAATTTGCTGAGGAAATAATTTTATTGTTTTTTGCTGTCAGTTAAATTTTGTGAAATTGCTTTTTGTGCCTTTAGTTTTGAGTCAAATATATTTACACAGGATTCATCTATCCATCCGGAGTCAAGTTTATACCAGGTTACTTTTACTTTTTCTTCACTGTTTTCGTCTAAGATCTGCACCACAGTTTTTTTGCCCTTCACCTGGAACAAATCATTTAATCGCGCATAGGAAGTAACTTTGTTTTCAAAGCCTGCATCTGCCCTGAAACTTGCATAGGGTGAAATTACAACGGCCCAGTTTAAGTTTGCATCTACATCCAGCTCATTTAAAAACTGAGTATTTATTTCACGGTCTTTTTTGCAGCTTAAAGGCGATAAAGAAATTAACAATAATGTAATAAAGACGAAATTAAATATTTTTTTCTGCATAAGAGCGTACCTGTGTTAGAATTTTTAAATCACTGTCAACGAAATGTTCTCTCGGGATTTCATTAAAGCAAACCCATTTATATTCAGAATGTTCTGTAAGATGATATTTAAAGATTAAGCCTCTGTGCGGTACAAAAATCCTGTAAGCCTTAAGAGTTCGTGTTTTATTATTGTGTTCAAATGTTGTAGAGCAGATGTATTCCCCTACTTTAATTTTTACACCGAACTCTTCCAGAAACTCTCTTTTAACGGCATCAGTTTCTGTTTCGCCTGCATCAACTTTGCCGCCAGGAAGTTCCCAACGGCAAGCCATATCGCCAGTATTTAATCTTTTAGCAATTAAAATTTTATTTTTATACAATGCAATGCAAGCAATAGAAATAGAAGATTCCATACTGAATGCCTACAGAAGAATTACTTGAGGGAAAATGAAATGCAAAATACCTGCGAGCAAGCAGAACAGGCCGATGTATTTTCTTGAATCGATAAATACTTTCTTTACATTGTCAGTCAGCTCAATATTTGTTGTTGAATGAATTATAAAGTATTCAAGCAGGAGAGAAGCACCGCCTGCAAAGCCTGCAATTACAGGAACTAAATCGCCGATTACCGGGATGTCATTTCTGTAAACTGAAAGAAGTTTCATAAGGCCAACGAACACGCACAAGATTCCTGTTACTAAGCGTAGGATTTCATTGTTAAGGTTGTCGAATTTTTTGCTGATTGCTTCGATATTTGCTTTTTTTATAAATGCATTTTCTTTTTTTGCTTTGTCTTCAAATGCATCTGCTTTTTCATCAGTTGCTGTACTAACTTCAGTTGAATTTATATCAGCACAAAAGTTTTCACCATAAACTAAAATTAAACCTGCAATTATATTAAATAGAATTGATAAAAAATAAAACTGTGTCATTAATAACCTCTTGCTCCGATTATTTTTTCTTATTTTATTTATCGGAGAATAAAACTTTTTCCTTTAGTTAACAGTTAATGCCATCATGCTGATTTTGCATAGACTCGTCATGCTGAGTTTATTTCAGCATCTGTCAGTCTTTACACATACAGATTCTGAAACTAGTTCGGAATGACAAGTTACTTTCTTTTCTTTACAAGAGCCTTTAAAAGCACTACTTCTGTTTTATCATCATTAGAAAGCTCGCATTGAACATGAGTAACATCATAATCAGTAAAAATTTTATACACCTGCGTTTTATTTCTGTCCAGAATTACAATACTGTCTGTATTTTTTTCGCAGACACTTCCTTCGACATTTATTGCTTCAAACAGCATATTGATATTTACCGGGTATTCAATGTTTTTTTTCTCAGGGCTGAATTCCAGCGTAACATAAACCTGATTGTCAAAAGTAAAGCAGGATAAATTTCCCTCTAAGCCCATTATGGAATTTCTGTTTTCGCCGCCCATTAAAATGCCCCACATAAAAGCAAAAACTGTTACCGCAACCAGAGTTACAAACATAAATTTATTTCCTTTAGTTGCAAATAAAGATTTTATAAGACCAGGGCTTGTTTTAGTTTTTCCGGTTGCAAGGTTCCTGTAAATCTCATCTTCTTTTTCCCTGAACGAGCCTTTTTTATAGTGAAAAGTTAAAACTTCATCGCCCTCTGTGTAACCGTCTAAAGAATCATCACCAAATGCCATAAGTTAATCCTAATTTTTTAATACAGACATAATCAAAGAATCTGTACGCCACCATGCAATACTAGCCTTATCTTTTTCTACAGATAGTAATGAAATTATTCCGGTGTTATCTAAGTTTATACTGTAATAAAGGCTTTCCTGTCTGTTAAAATCCAGCTTGCGGGTTATATTTCTCTGACCGTCACATTGAATCATCTGTATGCACAAACCTTCATCAGTTGAAACCATAAAGAACATCCAGTTATTTTCTGTAACACCAATAAAATCATACGGCATTTCATAAGACAAAACTGAAAATCCCTGCGACAGCTGCTCAGTATACGGCGGAATAATAAACGGCTCTCCATAAGATGAAGTTTCAATATCAAGCGGATATACCTGGGTGGATTCATAATCGATTCCAGACATAACGTGCGTTGAATCATCAATAAAGCTTGTATAGTAATCAACTTTCATGTAAAGCAATTTTAAATCATACGAAGGATAAACTGCTCCAATTGAAAAGTACGAATCCTTGTCTTCTGCTAAATATGGATTTGGAATGTTTTCGCTTTTAATGATTACTTTCTTCTGCAAATAGCCGGATGTCTTGTAGTAGTAAACCGTGTAGCTCTGGCCGACAGAAGTAACAACAACCAGCTCACCATTTTTCATTACGAAGATATTTTTTATAAACGGGAAAGGCATTCCACCGGGACCTTCCTGACCAATGTAATCAATAAAGTTTCCGTTTGTATCAAATCTAAGAACTACCTGCGACAGGGAAATATTTAATTTTGAATCGAACTCGCATCGCTCAGAAGGAAGCTTTTCTACAACAAATAAATTTTTTAAGGAATCAACTGCAAGGTAAGAAATTTCGTTAAAGGGATAATAGGTTGCAGTTCTTGTTGCATTCTTTCCGTTTTCATTTTTGTCTGCAATAAAAGGATGGGGATTAGTTTCGTCGTTATAAAAGATTGAAAGCAAATCTCCATAACTGTTTAACTTGATGATTTTTTTTGCTTCACTGTTTGAAATATAAAAGAAGCCGTCGCTCATTATAAGCTTGGTATTTATTTCACCAATGTTTGAAAGATCAAAAAGATTAAGTTCATCATCGAAATTGCCATAATTCAATGAAAACAAATTTACCCTTTCTAATTCTGAAACTTTATTTTTTGAACAGGAAATAAATGAAATTACTGTGAATATAAAAACAAATATAAATCGGATGTACTTTTTCAATCTAAGCCTCATTTCGTTTATTCTAGCAGAAAATATGCTGTGTATACAGACCCCGAAATCTAAAACCTGTACGAAACGATAACCCCGAATATATAGCAGTTATTTATTATGTATTCAGATGCCAGGCTTTTATCTTCAGCAAAATCTTTATTGCCCCAGTCAGTCATTAAAGGCTCGAAAGAATATTTTGCAAAGGCAGAAAAATATACATGACTCTGCTTATAAGTTGCTTCAATCTTAATCGGGAATGCTGGATTAAAGAGGAAGTATGGCTCGCCATTTTCTTTTGTATAGCCGTATCTTTTGAGCTGATAAGGATTATTCTCAAAGCCTAAACTCAAACCTACTTCAAAATCATTTTGCCTGACAGGATAATAATTTATTGCACAGCCTAAATCAAAAAAGTCTGAAATCAGGACAAACTCTTTCGAAAGCCAGTAAACATAAGGCAGCCCGAGCATAAGGCAGTTTAGTGTAATCGTGGTAGTTTTATCGCCTGCCCATAAATTAAACTCATCAAAGTCAGCAGGAAAGCGCTCAAAGTCTGTGTATGAGTTTAAATTAAAGCCGCCGTGCAAACTAAAAGCAACTTCCTTCGTAAAGTAAAAATATCTTTCATAGAACAGCTTAAACGAAGGCATAGAGGCTGAATTAAAATCAACAGAGAAAGCAATTGAATTATTATAGGTTTTGCTTTTCTTAGAAGTGTTTTTATTTTTAGCAGCAGTTTTTTTAGTTGAAGAAGAAGTTTTTGATGATGAAGAAGATTTTGATTTTGAAGATGAAGACGAACTTGATGAACCCGATGAAGACTTTTCGTTACTGCCATTAGAAAATACAATCTGGTCAAAATCTGCTAAAGGTTCAGTCGCATCATTTTCAGCTTCCTGCGCATACAAAAATGATAAAGAAGCCGTGAACATAAAAATGAAGGCAATAACTTTTCTCTTACAAATCATTTTTTAATTCTACAATAAATCTCTCATTTTGTGTATAATTCACGGTATGGGTGAACGTAACAAAGTAACACAGGCAATAATTCTAAACGTAAAAAAATCCAGGGAAAACAATCAGACAGTTACAGCCTTAACAAATGACAGCGGGATTCAATACTTTACATTTTACGGCGGTCCTAAAAATCATCTGCGTTCATACATACAAACCCTTAACTACGGGACTTTATACTTCTACGAAGACAACATAAAACACTTTAAAAAAATTTCTGACTTCGATGTAAAAAAATCACACTTAACGATTCGAAACGATTTATACAAAATGTGTGCGGCAACCTTTACCTGCGAAGTCATATTAAAGACTCACTGTGCCGGTGAATACAAAAACGCTTTTACACTGCTCTGCTCTTTTCTAACAGGCTTGGAATCATCATCAGAAAAAGAATGTAAAATTGCATTGATAAGATTTTTGTGGCGGTACTTAATTCTTTCAGGAACAGAACCAAACACTTTTAACTGCCTTCACTGTGAAAACAAAACAGAAACTTTAAGCGAGCCGTTTTATTTTATTTCCTCACAGAACGCTTTTGTGTGCAGCGACTGCATAAAAAACTTAGCAGAAAAATCAAACTCAAAATTCCTGTACACTTTATCGAAAGAAAGCCTTATGTACCTGTCATCCATAAGTTCATTATCACCGTCTCAGGTCAGGGCAATAAAAATTTCATCAGGCGCTTACAACGAATTAAAGCAGTTCCTGTTTTATGTAATCGAAAACAACTGTGAAGGAAAATTAGTCTCACTGGAAAGCGGAGAAACAATTTTGTGATAAAAAATTAATAAAAATATATAATTGATGTATAATAAATAGTATAGATTCTTGGGAGGAAAAAATGAGAGCAAGTGACATTATCATAAAAAAAAGAGGAACCACACTTACTAAACCGCAGCAATTAACCAGAGAAGAAATCAGCTTTATTATAAACGGATATACAAACGGAGAAATTCCTGATTACCAGATGTCAGCTCTTATGATGGCAATTTACTTTAACGGATTAACCTTTGAAGAAACAGGCTATTTAACAGATTGCATGCTTCATTCAGGAGATGTAATTGATTTACACGGAAAAGAAGCTTCAGGTTTAAGAGGACCTTTTGTAGATAAACATTCAACTGGCGGTGTCGGCGATAAAATAAGTCTGCCGCTTGCACCAATCGTTGCTTCCCTGGGCGTTCAAATTCCAATGATGAGCGGAAGAGGTTTAGGACACACTGGAGGAACTTTGGACAAACTGGAATCAATTGAAGGATACAATGTAAACCTTGATGCAGAGAATTTTGAAAAACTGATTGCCGGAGACGGATATGCAATGATAGGCCAGACAAAAAATGTTGCGCCTGCAGACAAAAAAATGTATGCCTTAAGAGATGTTACCGGCACCGTAGAAAGTGTTCCGTTAATCACCTCAAGTATTCTTTCAAAAAAAGTTGCAGAAGGCAGTGATGCTTTAGTCTTTGACGTTAAATACGGGCTTGGTGCATTCATGAAAAGAATTGAAGACGCTGAACTTTTAGCTACATTCCTCGTAAAGACCTCGCAGGCAATGGGCAAAAAAGCCTGTGCACTTTTAACAAACATGGACACCCCTTTAGGATACAAAGTCGGAAATTATCTTGAAATAGAAAAAACGCTGGAATGCTTACAGGGAAAAGGTCCTGCTGATGTAATGGAATTAACTTATGAACTTGGTGCAAGAATGGCAGTATTTGGCGGTAAAGCTGAAACTGTCAGTGAAGGTATTGAATTGTGCAGGGCAAAAGTTGAGTCGGGAGAAGCACTGAAAAAGTTTTTGCAGAACGTAGATTCTCAGGGCGGAGACTCTGCAAAGCTTCTTTCACAGCAGGGAAAAAGACGTTCAGTACATCATGCACAGTTAAAGGCAGCCCAGGACGGATATTTAATGATAGACGCTTACAAAACAGGGCTTGCATGTATTTCACTAGGGGTAGGAAGAACAAAAACTACAGATTCAGTTGATGCTGATTCTGGAATCATATATACAAAAAAACAGGGCGACTATGTTCACAAAGGCGATTTGATCCTGGATTACTATGCAAAAGATGAACAGGCGCTCGAAAAGTCATATACTGAAATTGAATCGACTGTAACATATAGTGCAGATGAAGTTAAAAATAATAGATTAATTCTAAAGGAAATTAAATAAGTGGCTGACTGGAAAAAAACAATTGTCTCAAAAACGGATGTTGATAATCTTGTAAAAAAATATAATTTAGATCCATTATCCGCAAGCATTTGTGTCAGGAGAGGAATTACAAATGGAAACGATATGCTTTTCTATAAAGAAGATGATTTACGTTTCCAGCACAATCCCTTTCTGTTTAACGGCATGGAAGATGTTGTTGACCGTCTCCTTGCTGCCAAAGATGAAAATGAGAAAGTTTTAATTTTTGGCGACCGTGATGTTGACGGGGTTACTTCTACAACAGTTTTATACGAAGAGTTTAAGGCGCTTGGGCTCGATGTAAGTTTTCGTTTACCGCAAGGTGATGATGCATACGGCCTTTCAATGGAAGCAGTTGATGATTTTGCAAAGCAGTTTGGTTCACTGATTGTAACTGTTGACTGCGGCATTTCAAATGTGAACGAAATAAAGCATGCGAATGAACTGGGAATTGATGTTATCGTTTTAGATCATCACAATCCGCCGGAAATTGTTCCTGAAGCAGAAGTAATTCTTGATGCTAAAATGGAAAACTCAGGCTACCCTTTCAAAGACATCTCCGGCTGTGCAGTTGCTTACAAAGTTGTTTCTGCTTTACGGTTCAGTCACAGTGAATGGTATAAGCTTGATGTAACCCTGCTGAATGTAGAAGAGATTGAGAACGGCTTTTCACTGAATTGCATAAAGCTGAGGAATTTAGTTCCGTTAAGTGTCTATAATGAAAGAATCACTGAATCAAATTTTTCAGCTGTAAAAAATAAATTTTTTGAATACTTAAAAGGTCAGTTAATTTTAGTCTGGGATAAAAAGCGGAATCAAAATCTTTTAAAAGAAATTTTTGGTTCAGCACAGGAATTTAATCTGGTAGACATTCAGGAAGAATTTTCAAAAATAAATTCCAGCATTGCATCCCTTTCGTTAAGTCAGTTAAAGTCTAAATCAACTCTTGCAAAATACGGAAATCACTCGCCTACAGAAATCGGTGCCTTCTTTAATATATTTGTAACTTATGTGCAGTATACTGTTAAAAAGCTCATCCCAGATTATGTAGAAAAAGAAAATAACGATTTACAGCTTGTGGCACTTGCAGCGCTTGCTGATATTATGCCGATGAAAAACGAAAACAGAATCTTTGTTAAATATGGAATCAAGATGATAAATGAACACAAAATTCGTTCTGGACTTTTTGAACTAATGAGTGTTCTTCACCTTACAGAAAAAAAAGTTTCTTCCATCGACTTAAGCTGGGTTATAGTTTCAAACTTAAATGCTGCAGGAAGAATGGGACAAAGTGAACTCGCTGCAAATCTTTTCTTAAATAATAATCCTGTTGAAAGAAGTAATATTGCAAATAAAATCGTTGAATTAAACACGCTAAGAAAAACCTTAACAAGTGATGCACAGGGCTATTCCAGTCTTCAGGGTGAAACTTCCATAAACCAATATAACGGAAATCTCTGCGTTGTAATTGACCCGAGAATTCATCGGGGAGTCAGCGGGATTTTAGCAGGTAAGCTTGCCTCGACATTTGATGTTCCTGCAATGGTTATGACTTATGTTGATGACCTTTGCATCGGTTCCATGAGAAGCTGCAGGGGCCTTGATTTACCGCAATTCCTTTCACAGATGAGCGACCTGTTTGTAAGCTATGGCGGACATAAAGCAGCAGCAGGCTTCAGCTTTAAGAAAAACCAGCTGGATGAATTTCAAAACCGACTGAAAGAACTCAGCAAAAATATTGTTCTTACTGAATCAGAAAAAAATACCTACACAGTTGATGCAGAAGTTCCTCAAAAATTTTTGACACCGAATCTGTTAAAAATAAATGATTTGTTTGAACCGTTTGGTGAAGAAAATGCTCAATTGCTTTTCATGTCAAAAAATCTTGAAGTAAAAGAAATACAGGCTTTAGGAAAAGAAATGCAGCACTTGAAATTCAGTGTTGAAGGAAACGCCTGCAAGTGGCCATGCCTTTACTGGAACAAAGGTTCTTCTTTCAGGACAGAATATAATAACGGCGACAGAGTTGATATTTTATACAGAGTTGAAAAAAACTTATTCAATAAAATGGAGATTCCACAAATCGTTATTGTTGATATGAAAAAAAGTGAAAACTGGTAAATTATATAATAAAATAAAATGGGAGCATTAAAATGAAAATGAAAAAAGTATTGTTTATCTTAATGAGTTTAATCGCCGTTACTTCAATGCATGCAAAAGAAGCCTTCTACAAAACAGAAGAATATGAGATTAACATAAACTACAACAACGAAGTAAAACAGGGTGATGCAATCTTTGTTAAAATGAAATTCAGTCTTACAGATAAAAAAAATAAAAACTTAAAGGCTGAATTGGGCGACACTTCTGCAATGCTGTTTTTATCCACCGGAGACAAAAAAATTGATTCTTCAGCATTTTATGTTTTACAGAATAAAAACCTCAAGGACGCACACAAAACAAATGTCCTGAACTTTTTAACAGGAATTCCGCTTTCAACTTATTTTACAACAAAAGAAACTTCATTCTTAAAGGTTGTATATAAACCGTTTGGTCTAAAAGAATACGAGTTTAATTTACCGGTAACAATAATTGAAAAAGATTTTAACAGCGAAACCTTGCAATTAGATGAAAAAAACTCAAATATAAAAAATGATATCAGCCCTCGCAGGATGGAAGAAATAAAACACTTAAATGAAATTCTCGGCACTGTGAATCCTCAGTCGGTATATAATGTAAAACCCTTTGTAAGGCCTGTTGAATCAAACAGATATACTGCGTTTTTTGGTGACCGAAGAGTTTATGCATACACAAACGGAAAATCATCTACAAGCCTTCATTACGGAAATGACTATGGTGTCCCGGAAGGCACTGAAGTAAAAGCATGCGGTGACGGTAAGGTTGTTTTAGTTGCCGACAGAGTAAGTACCGGCTGGAGCGTTGTCATAGAGCATCTCCCGGGGCTTTACAGCTTATACTACCACATGAGCAGCACAAACTTAAAAGAAGGACAAATGATTTCCTGCGGCGAGCTTGTAGGCTTGAGCGGTTCAACAGGACTTGCTACAGGTCCACATTTACACTGGGAAGTACGCTTAAATATGGCTGCAGTAAACCCGGACTTTTTCACACAGGACTTTACTTTTACTGAATAAAATTTCCGTATAAATTTATTTTAGTAAATCTAAAAATTCTTTTTCGGTAAGCACTGGGATATTAAGTTCCAGTGCCTTTTTATTTTTTGATGAACCTGATGAAGTGTCATTTGTAACTAAATAAGATAAACCTTTTACAACAGAAGACTTAACGGTTCCACCATTTTGTTTAACAAGATTCTGTGCTTCAGCTCTTTTAATTGAAACTAACTCTCCTGTAAAGCAAAAGGAAAGGCCGTTCAGTTTTCCATCTTTAGACTTAGATTCAATTGTTATATATGATTTTAAAAGGTTTTCAATTTCATCCTTATTTTCATTTATACCGTCTACAAAGGTTTTTGCCATGATTTCCGCAAAGCCATAAATCTGACTGAGTTCTTCTACAGTTAACGAAAAAAGCTTTTCTATTGAATCGTAGCCTGCACCTTCAATTTTTTCCATTACAGTTTCGCCTATGCCTTCGATATCCAGGCCGGCAATAAATTTTGAAAGCGAAATATTTTTTCTGGACTGAATTGAATTATAAACTTTTTCAGCACCCAAAGATTTTTTCTCCTGAGAAATACTTTCTTCATTCAGGAAAAACGGCGTTAATACATCTACAGTTAATTTATAAAGATCAGAGATTGATTTTACAACATTTGAATTAAAAAGCTGTGTAATTAATGTATCTCCAACATCACGCAAATCACAAACTTGAATCCACTTTTTCAGCTGATGTAAAACTTTTTTAGAACAGTTTTTATTTGGACAATAAAGCCGCGTACCTTCATCAATTAAAACTGAATTACAGACAGAACAAATTTTTGGAACTTCAATTTCCTTACATTCAGAAGTGTTTTCAGAATCAACAACATTTATAATTTTAGGAATTATTTCTCCTCTTTTTACAACAACAACATGGCTTCCGATTTTTAATTTCAGGCTGTTAATTAAATTTGTATTTACCAGGGAAGCTCTTTTTACAGTTGTCCCGTTTAATTCAACAGGATCAAAAACTGCAACAGGTGTATAGGTCGCTCCCGTTTCATTCCACTCAACATTTCGTAAAATAGAAACTGCTTCATCAAGACTGAACTTAAATGCAATCTGTCTGTCCGGTCTGTTTCGCAAAGCATCTTCGTGATTAACAGCCCTCTCTTTTATAACAAGACCATCAATATCATACTCAAGATTTTTCCTGGTCTCCATTACTTCATTTCTATAGTTAATTACATCATCATAAGTTTTACAGATTTTCAAAGGACTTGTTTCAAACCCAAACTTCTTGAGCCAGTTTAATTTATCTTCTTCGTCAAGGTATGGCTGTTCACCTTCTGTTGCCCAGACATCATAGGTAATCAGGCATAAATTTTCACAGCCTTCACCATCTTTTTTTTTCATTAAACCGTTTGCAGCATTCCTGCAATTTGCTTTATCTGAATAAAATTTCTGGTGGATGTAATGGGTCATAATTACTTCACCACGAATTCCGCCTGTAAAATCAAACACCTTTCCTTCAGCGTCTTTTAATTCACTGTAAACATTTTTCATCTTTAAGGCATTATTTGTAATTACATCACCAACAGTTCCATTGCCTCTTGTTACAGCCCTTAACAGATGTCCGTTTTTATATTGAAGTTCAAGGCTTGCTCCGTCCAGTTTATATTCAACTAAATATTCATCATACAAATGCTTTTCAACCCACTTATAAAATTCTTCCGGGCTTGAAGCTTTTTCCTGACTTCCCATTGGCATTACATGATTTGCCTTTTCAAAATTTCCGCTGTCAGAACCAATTTTTAATAAAACAGGATTTTCTTTGTCTAAGGATTTTAATTCATCCCATAAAGCATCAAATTCTGAATCTTCAATTTCTGCTTCACCGTTGTAATAGGAATTTTGATATTTTGTGATCAGTTTTTCCAGTTCCTTTATGCGGTTAACCTTACTAACGTTCAGTAGTTCTTTATTCCTGTTAGTTTCTTCTTCAATATCAAATAAATCCATAACAGTTATCCTTATTGCTTAACGAATATTAGTTCATAGATTTTTCTACCGGCTTCAATTCCTTTTGCTTCAAATTTTGTCTGTGGTCTCCATTCCTGATGCGGTGCGAAAGCTTCATATTTATTCTTTAGTCCATCGGTTAAAGACAGTTCTTCCAGTGCACTAAAAGCATATTCTTCCCAGTCAGTTGCAAAATACAAATACCCACCGTTCGTTAGTTTTGATGCCAGTAAATCTGTTCTCGGGCGCTGCAGCATTCTTCGTTTATGGTGCTTCTTTTTAGGCCATGGATCCGGGAAGAAAATGTGAAAAGCGGAAAGTGAATTATCTGGAATCATTTCATCTAAAATTTCCAGTGCATCGTATGGCAATATATATAGATTCTTTAATTCTCTCTTATTTATCTCGCTTAAAAGTTTACCAATACCAGGAACATGAACTTCACTTCCCAAATAATTTATTTCTGGATTATTCTGGGCAATTTGTGCTGTAGCTGTACCCATTCCAAATCCAATTTCCATTACAACAGGATTATCATTATTAAAGATTTTTTTATAATCGATTTTTTCATTTGAAAACGGTATACAATAAATTTCTTTCAGCTGCTCATAACTTTTTTTTTCATGGTCAGTCATTCGACCTGCTCTCAAAACATAAGTTTTTATTGTTCGCTTAAATTTATTTTCTTCTTCCATTTATTATCCCACCCATACAAACTAATCTAAATCAAAGTCATGTTTTAAAGGCATTATAAAAAGAATATTATTTTTAGGTATAAAATATACATCCCTTAAAGAATAAAAATCTTCATAATCATCCAGAATTTCTGACTTCAAATTCCAGCGCTCATTTTTAGTGCCATAAAAAATTACATTATTGTTATTATTATAAATTACACATTTATTGTTTGAATTGGCAGGTAACTTTTCAAGCAATTCATTCATTGAAAGATTAAATAAGGTTTCATCAAAATCCAGCAAAAACTTTGCTTCACAGTCCCTTTCTTTTAAATCCTTGTAGCGGAAAATATAAGTTCCTTTTTGAAAAAATCCATTTGAAGGCGATTTAAAATTTGTATAACCGATCCAGTTTTTCTTTGTATCATCCTGTAATTTTGAAGGCTTATTGCAAGTCCATTCCATTCCGCTTTCTTCATTTACAAGAGTAACAGAATGATTACGATTTACATCAGAAAACGTTTCAGCAAATACAGATAACCTAACGTCAGGTTTACTTTCCGACGAATTATAATCAACAACAATATTATATACTACAGCACCAATAGAAGGCTTTTCATCATTGCATGAAATACAAAAAACTAACGAGAGAAATATTAAAGAAAAAGATAAAACAAAACGCTTCATTTTAGAAATTAAATTTCAAGTTTATAACTGTTAAATCACTTGCAGATGATTGATTAACAATTGACTCAAATTTTATATTTACTTTCTTGCAGGCATCTTCAAGATATGACAAATAATACAAACCTAAATCTGTTCCTTCCTGACCTTCAGGCATTTGTCTGTAGAAATCAATCAAAGATTTTTTACTAAGGTTTGCAGACATTTTACTTTCAATGTTTTCCTTAACTTCCTGGAACTGATCATCTTTATTATAAAGAGTAATCTGCAAAAGCCCCTGCTTACCAATTGCAGTAGAACCACCACCTAAAGTCCATGAAACGAATACAAGTTCATGCTTTCTGGCTAATTCCTTTACAACCTTTGCCCTTACATCCGGATCAAAAACTAAAGTATCAGAATTATCAATACCCTGATATAAAAGCTTTGTTTCTTTACGAATATTGTTATTCTCACAGTTTACGGCAAGTTCCATCATCATTACAGAAATATATTCAGCAACTTTAGACTTATCCATGTAAACGGCAAGCAGTTTTCTTAAAAGGTTGATGATTTCAGAAAAACCTTCTGACTTATAAAACTTAGTGATTATGTACCAGTTTAATAAGCCCAGACGGTTCATGAATTTCTCTGTCATTAAAAGATAAATATTTTTTTCTTCAGGAGAATAATCATTATTTGCCATAATACTATTCCACACCGGATTTAAAATAGCCTTTCTCGACTGCTGAATGACATTATCTTTTACAGACAAAATTTCCCGGAGTTGCTTGTCAGGAATACTTGTTTTTTCATCAATTAATTGTGACGGATTATTTCTATTATGATGTCTTACACATTCTGTTTTTATTAATTCAGAAAAAGTTTCCCTGTCAAATTGTTTATATAGAATTGAATATACAATCAGTTTTGATAAATCCATTACTTCCTGTCTGTGAGTAACGAATTCAGGCATTGAAATTTCCATTCTTGAAATGTAATCCAGATGAATCATATTCTGAACTGAAGCTGGAGAAAAATGATCTAAACTGATTCCATGTGCAGATTTATTGTCAGCAAGCTTTAAATTTAAAAGCTGCTTCTTATGACTAAGAAAATGAGAAGTACCTTCTTCCGTTAAAATCACTTTCAATGGAAGATCAAGAAAAAATTTCTTTTTTTCTGCACCCATAAAACACTCTACCCCTGCATAATATATCTATAAAACAGAATAATACATTAATTATCGGCACTTGCAATGCAAACATTTAATTACTATGATTTAATTCATGATAAATTATAGTGGAAAAAAAATTTTTATATTTCTTTTAATATTCTGCTTACACAACAATATTTTTTCACAAGAAACAAATAATTCTGCCACTTCCACATATAATATCGTATGCAGCGAACTTAAACAACTAGATTTAAGATTTAAAATTTTAGATACAGTAAGATTTTATACAGAGTGTTTTCCTAAAAATATAATTATTTCCTTTGAAAATCAAAACTCGGACAGAAATTTATACATTTTTGCGACTCAGGAATTATTCTGTAAAGCAAAAAATCAGTTTATAAATTATATACACTTTCTGGAAAAAGAAAAAAAAAATGTAAACTATTATTTAGTTTTGTATTCCGATAATGAAGAACAAGTCATAAAAAACCACCAGGCGGGCTTTGAAGCTTATATAAACTCACTCGACTATAAAGAAAATTCTTATGCAATAATACTAAAATATGCGGAGAAAAAATCTAAAATTGAAAACTTTACTTCTGATGGAAGTTTAACTCCCTTAAATTTTATAAAGTTCATTAACAAAGCTTATATTGAACACAATAAAAGCTTTTCTTTATTCACTTATTACCCGCTGATTAAAGACAAAAACATTATTCTTGATTCAAATAAAAACACACTTCTTTTCGACAGAAATGTTATATCGTGTATACTGCCCTTTAATTGTTCTGCTCAGGATTTTTCAATTATAAAATCAATCAGCAATAACTTTTCAAATTACGATTTGCTGCAGGATTCACCAAAGGTTTATTCAAATATAAATTTTGGAAAATATAATATCTGGATAACTGAAGCATGGTTTGTTACATTCACATTAATTATAATTCTTGCTTTTTGTTTATTATTTATTGTTTTTACAACAGCAAAAGCAGCAGGAAATACAAACTCAATAATCACTAAAAATAATTTAATTAATAATCTATCTGCAAAATATGTTTATTTATCGATTTTAGAAATCACTTTTTATTTAATCTCAATTGTTGTTTTTCAAAACATATTCAGGTCCCTTATTTTACATCCTAAAATCTATTTGTTTTTTAAGCTTATTCTTCCATCTATTTTCATTTTTATTTTCTACTCATTCAGGATTAATAAGAATTATTTTATTGAATTAGAGCAGATAGGATATATACAAATTTTATTTTCGTTTCTGTCATTCATTTATATATCGCTTTTTAATATTTCACTAAACTTTTTCTGCTTAATAGAGTTTATAATAATTGTTATAGCAAATAAAAAACTATCTAAAAAATCAGATTTAGTTTTTGCCCTTATCCTGTTATTTTTTATTTTAGCAGTAATTTTTATAATCAATTTTTACTCAAACTATATCAGTTCTAATTTTTTAACCAATTGCAGTTTTACAAAAAATGTATTAATTTCATTAATCCTATATCCATTTATCCTGCAGCTCATCAAGTTAATAATTTACTTAAAACCAAAAAACACATACCTTGCTTCAATAATTTCTTTCGTAATAGTTTCATTTATATATATAATTACAGCAAATTCAGCTCAATTTTTAAGCAGAAAAATAAATAAAACCAGGAAGTACATAGAAAAACCAGAGCAATTTACTAACATAAGCTTTGAAGAAAATGATTTAGAAAATTTAGTTTTATATGAAATAGAAATTGAAAACAAGGATAAAAATAATTTGTATGAAATTTATGTAAAAAGTAAAAATAATTCACCGGTTTTAGAGTGTAATTTCAACTACAAAATTTATGATAAAACAAATGTAATATATATACCCGAAAATTTTACCGGCAAACTAAAGCTCAAGTTTACGACAGAAAATGATAATGGCATTTCGATTTCATTAAATAAAATTACATACGACAATAAATTTATCTACAGACAAAGACAGCTTCTTAAAGGATTTGATTAATTATGGAAAACGAATTTGAGAAGGTGTTTTTTCATATTGATTTAGATGCATTTTTCGCCTCGGTAGAACAAAGGGAACACCCGGAATATAAAGGCAAACCCGTAATTGTCGGTGGTCTTCCGGGAGACAGAAGAGCCGTTGTTTCTACAGCATCTTATGAAGCAAGAAAATACGGAGTGCATTCTGCAATGCCTTTAACGAAAGCAGTCCAGTTATGCCCCGAGGGAATTTATGTCAGGGGAAATTATTCTTTGTACTCAACTGTTTCAAATCAGATAATGAACATATTTAAAAGATACTCTCCTTATGTAACTCAAATTTCTATTGATGAAGCATTCCTGGATATGACTGGAACAGAAAAATTATTCGGTAAAAAAGAAGATGTTGCCAGACAAATCAAGCAGGAAATTTTTAATGAAACAAGACTTACTGTAAGTATTGGAATTTCCTCTTCAATGTATGTTTCTAAAATTGCAAGCGGTTTAAATAAGCCTGATGGATTAACAATAGTGAACAATGGCGATGAAGAAAAATTCATGCTTTCTTTACCGCTGAATAAAGTATGGGGAATCGGTGACAAAACTTTAGCTCATATAAAATCCTGCGGTTTTTACAGCACAAAAGACATTTATGAAAAATCAGAAAGTTTTTTAACAACTCTATTCGGAAACAACACAGGCTCTTTTTTATACAATGCTGTTAGAGGCAACAAAAGCATGACCTTCAACAACCAGGCTAAAAACCCATCGATAGGAATAGAGAAAACGTTTGAATATGATTTACAGGAAAAGTATTCGATTGAAGGTGCATTATTCGAGCTTGCACAAAACTTAATGTGGAGGCTTTTAAATCAAAAAGTAAGGGCCTCGACTTTAACAGTAAAAATCCGATACGAAGATTTTGAAACTGTAACAATCCAGGAAACTTTTGAAAGCGCAATTACAACAAGTGATGAATTATATGAAACGGCTAAAAAATTATTCTATAAAAAATACAAACAGAACCATGGAATAAGGCTTTTAGGTCTCACCTGTTCATCCCTCATTTCCAGCGATGATTATTTCCAGACAGATTTATTCGCATTTGACAGAAGCAAAAAAGCGAAACTTGAAAAAACAATTTTTGAAATGGAAAGTAAAAACCCCTCATTAAAAGTTGTGAAAGCACGATTATACGAAAATCATAAAACACAAAAATGAAATTATTTCTTTTCCAGGGAAGCATTTATAAATAATTCATCCTGATACCAGTCAAGCCTTAAACTATAATATTCACTTTTGTACGCTTCATTTGAAATGTACAATTTATACACAGTCCCGGTTTCAAGTTTTGATAAATCCACTGAATCAAGATTTACCCAGGCATTATTTATTAAAATTTGAATCAGAGAAGTAGAAGTTAAATCTTTTCCTGTTGAAAGATCCGTAACTGAATAATGAAGCTTAACTGCCCTTTTTGCATTCTTCAGATAATCCAGTTGAATCAATTTTTTTTCAGAAGTAACTTCAATTGAGTTCCACCAGACATAAGGACCTTCTACAATTTTGATTCTGTATAATCCAGGCTTTAAATAAACATTTCTGATTTTATAAATTTTATTCTTCTTCTGGTTTTGATTTTTAACGGCATAAAAAACTCTTCTCATTCCAGAAACTTCAGGAATTAAATCATTATCATTTACAAAGAAAAAAGCTCTTGCAGGTAAATCTGCATTAACGCTTGCCGTTGAAGGCATTTCTAATTCAATAGAAACCGGAGTGTACCAGAAGCGCAATACAGTTGCATGAATAAAGCCCAATTGCCAGCAGATAAAACCTGATAAAGCAATTAAAGCAGCACAAAAAATTGACAGTACAATTCTAAGCGGAATATTTTTTTTCTTAGGATACGAAGGCATTTTAACTTCATTCGGCAAGCAGATTATCCGCGCTAAACTCACCCTGATTTCATGAGTGTCATAATGCGATAAAATTTTTTTTATTTTAGAAATAATTGGATCTACAGTTTTAAATCTTCTTGATGCTTTTTTATTCATCATTTTTTTACAAAGATTTTGTGCAACCCGCGGAATATTTTTATTTGCTTTATTCAGCGGAAGGTATTTACCTTTTTTAATTCTGGAAATATTTTCTGCACTGACATCACTCGCATAAGGTTTTTTACCGCAGAGCATTTCGTAAAGCATTACCCCGAGAGAATAAATGTCTGCACGCAAGTCTACAGTTCTTGAATCTTCAAATTGCTCAGGAGACATGTAAGCCGGAGTTCCTAATGTAACACCCGATTGAGTTAATTCTTTCTGGACAAATTTCTTTTCGTTTTCACTGTATGTGTTTTTAGATTTAGTAGCTTTTTCATCATTTTTTTCAAAAGCAGATTCTTTTTCACTGCTGGCAATTCCAAAATCTGCAAGTTTAACTTCCGCCTTTTTTGAAATCAGAATGTTGCCGGGCTTTATATCACGGTGAACAATGCCCTTTAGGTGTGCAGCTTTTAATCCATAGCAGGCATCCTGTAAAATCAATAATGCCAGTTGCGGTGAAAGCTTATGCTGTTTTTCAAGAACCTTATCAAGTGAAAAGCCGTCAACTAATTCTAAAACAATATAATCTGATCTTCCTTCAGAAAAATAATCGAACATCCTTACAATGTACGGGCTCGATAAATCCAGAAGTATCTGTGCTTCCCTTTTGAATCTCTCCCGGATTGTCTGCGCAGAGGCTCTGATTGTAAGCTTTTTTATAATTACGTATCGCTTTAAAGACGGATGCAAAGCTTTGTAAACGGTTCCCATTCCGCCAATTGCTATAATCGAATCAATTTTATATTTTCCAATAAATTCAGGACATTGTGCCATTTATTTTACCTCTACAATATCTTCATCAAAATTAAATTCATTTCCTATTTTTACAATTGCAACATTCATTTTTTCAGGATTATGAATCTGTACATATTTTCCGTTTTGTCGCGTTAAATATTTATCCGGAACAGGTCTATGCCCTCCAAACCACAGCAAATTTGAAGCATCAGACGAAGACTGCCGACCATTCGTTAGTTGATTATATATACTAACAACCGTCTGGTCTTCTACTACATCATTTGGAGTCCAGGTAAAACCAATAATTACATCAGATTCAGGGTCTTTGTAGTTTATAATTTCATCTTTAGTGTAATTCTTTGCAGGTTCAGCATGGCTTACGGCATAATTATTAAAGAGAGCGCAAACAGGTAAAAGATTTTCCCACTCACTGATTAAATGCAAAACTAAATCTCCGTAATACTCCTGTAAATACATCCGGCACATATCGCCTTCCTGTGCAAATTTCCTGAAGCTGTAATTCTGGAAGTCAGTAATATTTAAAACATTTTCATGATTGCCTTTTAGAAAATGAAAGTTCTCCGGAAAAGTGTTTTTTAACTCCATTACAATCTGCATTGTAGAAATATTTTCTTTCATTTCTTCATTCATTTCCGGGGTCAAGATATTTCCTGTTTTATTATATTCAGCAAAAGCTTTTTTCCATCTGTCATAGCCCCTGATTTCAGAATGAACACCATCGCCGACACAAACAATTTTTATTTCATCATTTATGAGTAAATCTAAAACTGTAAAAGCTTTTTCTGAATCTGAATGCTGCTGTAAAAAGTCACTGGAAATAAATTTATGCGGAACAACATATTTTAAAAGCTTAAGAAGAAAATCTGCCCTGCCATGTAAATCAGGAACAACA
>JAEELR010000018.1 GCA_016282835.1 Treponema sp.
CATACAGTGATTTTGTTAAAAACAGCAAATGGACTGTACCGGAATCGAAATTTGACCGCCAGTTAAAGACATTATTTACTGATGAAAACGGCAAGTTTATGAAAGACGTATATAATCAAATGCCGGACTCAGACCTTAACAGATACAAGTCATACATTATGGACGATTTAACTGTATTAAGATTCCAGGAAGATATGTTTGGCGGTTCATCATTTGCCGGAAATGAACTCTATGGATTTAAGTCAAATGATTCAGAAGAAAAATTCATTAAGGAAATGGGCAATGAATATCACTCATTTGTTCTTGCTGAATTTAATACAAATGATTATCCGAAAGAAGAAGCTGTAGCTTATGCAAAAAACAATGCTGAAAACTTTACACACTATAATTTAAGCGCTATCACCTTAGATACAGAAGCAAATGCAAAAGCATTATTAAAGCAAATCAAAGATGAAGAAATTACATTTGAAGATGCCGTAAACGATAAATCACAAAAGTATTACACAGACAATGACGGCAAGGTTTCAAGTTCATACAGATATCAGCTTACTTCTATGTTTGATAATGAAGATGATGTTGCAAAAATTATCAACCTTAGCAAAGATGATTTAAGCGAAGTTATAAAAACACAAATCGGATATACAATTTTCAGAACTGATAATGAACCGGAATCAGCTGATTTTACAAAAGACGAAACAGTTGATGTTGTAATGTCTTATATAAAATCAAATGAAAAAGGAATAATTGAAGAATACTATCTTAACAAAGCTGCTAAATTTGCAGAAGATTGTGCAGTTTCTAACTTTAAGAAAGTATGCAAGAATTACAATATTGAAGCAAAAGATGTAGAAGAATTCCCATTGAATTACGGAAACACAAATTTCTATGATTCAACAACTTCTGTTACTCCACTATCTTCTATCAGTTCAAATGCTGAGCAGTTAGAAAAAGTATTTAAATTGAGAGTTGATGAAGTTTCAGAACCATTTGTAATCGGTTCATCTGTAGTTGTTGTAAAATGTACAGGAATTGAAACAAAAGCAGCTGAAACTGCAAAAGCAAATAATGATGATGAAGAAGCTTCAAATGAAGATGATTTATCAGATAGTGTAAAATCTGCTGACAGAAATGCAAGCGAATCAACACTTTCAAACAGTGATAAATTTGTAAATAATTTCTACGACGCTTATTACTCAGCATTTACAAAATAGGATTAGTATTTGAATTCTATACTTAATGAAAAGCCCGAACTGGTTTCTACTGGAGAGGGCTTTTGTGTTTTAAACACAGTAAAATACAAAGAAAAATTTCTCTATTCAAAATATTCACCAGATAAAATTATTACAAGAATAATTAATGAAAAAGAAATAAAACCAAATACTTTAGTCATTATTTTTTCTCCCTGCCTCTGGTATGGATTAGATTTATTAAAAACGAAATGCGACTCAACCTGCGAAATACTGGCTCTTGAAGGCGATAAAGAACTTTATAATCTTGCTTCATCTCAACTAAATAATGAAATAAATTTTATCAATTCAAATGATAAGGGAAAAATAGAAGAGTTTGTAAATGAGCTTTTAAGAACTAAAAATATAAAGAGAGCTGTTAGAATTGATTTTAGCGGTGGAGTTCAATTCAATATAGAAAGTTACAATTTTATTTTTACACAAATACAGAATCTTATAAGTCAGTACTGGAAAAACAAGATTACATTGATTCAGTTTGGAAAATTTTATGCCAAAAACATTTTATTAAATCTTTCAAACCTTGCAGATTCTTTACAACTTGAGCAGCTTTCATCCACTATTTCTAAACCAATTTTAGTTTGTGGAGCGGGAGAAAGTTTAGAGCAGATTACTAAAGAAATTGCAGAAAAATATTTTGTACTTGCAGTTGATGCTTCTCTTCCCTACTTTAAAGCGACTCATATCAGACCGGATGCAGTTGTTGCAATGGAAAGTCAGTTTTCAACAATAAAAGCTTTTGTCGGGTCTGCTAATTTAAAGATACCTCTTTTTTGCGATTTAGTTTCAAGGCCAGATGTACCCCAAATTTTAAATGGCAGCATCATTTATTTTACAACAAAATATACAAGTTCTTTATTTCTAGAAGAATTATATAACTCAAAAATAATTAAAGGCTTTGTACCGCCAATGGGCTCTGTAGGACTTGCCTGCATTTACATTGCATTAAAACTTAGAAAGGACGAATCGGTTCCGGTTTATTTTACGGGACTTGATTTTTCATTTACTGCGGGAAAAACTCATGCAAGAAACACAAGTGCTCATCTTCAGGGATTAATCACTTCTTACAGATTAAGACATATTGAAAACCTGAACTATTCATTTAGAGAAGATTCAATTAAATGCACAGGTAAAAACAACAATAAAATCATTACAAATAATATTATGCAAATTTATGCCGAACAGTTTCACTTGCAATTTATAAATGAAAAAAATATATATGATGCCGGTAAGACAGGCCTTGAACTGGGCTTTGAAAGGGCTGATCTAGAAAAAATCACTTTGAGTGAAAATAAGGCAGCAGAAAATAATTTCCAGGAAATAATCTGCAGTACAATAAAAAACACACAAGATAGTTCTGATGGAAAAAAATATCTTGAAAAAGAAAAAAATGAACTTTTAATAATAAAAGATTTACTTGAAAACGGCGAAAAATCAAAACACTTTGATGAAACAGAAACTCTTGAGGCACAGCTTTTCAATAAAATAAAAACTCACGACTATTTGTACCTGCACTTTCCGGATTCAAACAGCATCACACTCAATAAAAGCTTTTTTAAAAGAATAAAGGCAGAACTAATTTATTTTCTGAAACAAATCAACTCTGCCCTTTTATAATTAAAAAATACTGTTAGAAGTTAGTTATCTTCTTTTTCTTTAAGAACTGCTAAGAAAGCGCTTTGTGGAAGCTCGACATTTCCTGCCATTAACATACGTTTTTTACCGGCTTTCTGTTTTTCCAGCAACTTTCTCTTTCGCGTAACGTCACCACCGTAACACTTAGCAAGAACATCCTTTCTAACGGGGTTAACTGTTTCGCGCGCAATAATCTGACTTCCAATAGCACCCTGAATTGCAATTTTAAACTGCTGCCTTGCAATTTCACCCTTTAACCTTTCGCAGACAACTTTTGCCCTTTCAACAGCATTTTCTCTATAGCACAATTGTGAAAGTGCATCGACAGGTTTTCCGTTAATCAGAATATCAATTTTAATTAAATCGGTAGGCCTGTAATCTGTAACTTCATAATCGAAGCTTGCATAGCCCCTGCTATAAGATTTTAGTTTATCATAGAAATCAAATAAAACTTCTGAAAGCGGCATATCATAAGTTAGTTCAACACGCTTTTCATCGAGGTACTGCATGTTTTTCTGAATGCCGCGCTTCATTCTGCAGAGTTCCATAATTGAGCCCAAATATTCACTTGGAGTCATTATAGTTGCATTAATATAAGGTTCTTCAGAATGCTCAATTTTTCCTTCCGGATAATCAGCAGGGTTGTCAACAAAGAACATTTCTTTTCCCTGTGGCTTTACTTTGTATCTTACGCTTGGAGCTGTAAAAATAACGATTTGATCAAAATCCCGTTCAAGGCGTTCCTGAATAATTTCCAAATGCAGGAGGCCCAAAAAGCCGCATCTAAAGCCGTTGCCCAAAGCTAAAGAATTATCTTTTTCATAAACTAAGGCTGCATCATTTAACTTTAGTTTTTCCATTGAATCTTTTAGTTCTTCATAGTCATTCGAATCAATAGGATAAATGGAAGAGAAAACAACTGGCTTTACATCTTTAAATCCTGGTAAAGGAGAAGGAGCCGGGTTTGAAACCAATGTGATTGTATCTCCAACTTTTACATCGCTAACGGTTTTTATTCCTGCAATAATATAGCCAACGTCCCCAGCTTCAAGATATTCTGTTTCTTCAAACTTAATTTTAAAAATACCAACCTGCTCTACTTTGTATTCACTGTCATTACTCATGAATTTTATAAGGTCGCCTGCTTTAACCCTGCCATTTTTTATACGCAAATGAACAATAACGCCCCTGTATTCATCATAGTGACAGTCAAAGATTAAAGCTGAAAGAGGAGCATTTGCATCACCTTCCGGAGCCGGGAATTTTGTTACGATAGCTTCTAAAAGGTCATCGATTCCCTGCCCTGTTTTTGCGCTTACAAGCTGGGCATCAGAGGAATCCAAGCCTAAATCGTGATCTATCTGGTGCTTTACGCTTTCAACATCCGCACTTGCCAAATCAATTTTATTTATTACAGGAACTATTGTTAAATCATGCTCTAAAGCCATATACATATTGCTGACGGTCTGACTTTCAACGCCCTGAGTTGCATCGATTAATAAAAGAGCTCCTTCACACGAAGCAATTGAACGGCTTACTTCATAACTGAAATCGACATGTCCCGGAGTGTCTACGAAATTTAATTCATAATCGTGTCCGTCTTTTGCGTGATAAGGAATTGTAACTGCCTGACTTTTTATTGTTATTCCCCGTTCTCTTTCAATATCCATATTATCCAGGATTTGATTCATCATCTGGCGGTCTTCAATAATTTTTGCTTTTTGAATTAATCTGTCTGCTAAAGTTGATTTTCCATGATCAATGTGTGCAGTTATACAGAAATTTCTTTTATACTTTAATTCAGTCATTTTCCCCTCGCTCTCTATAAATAATACATGCCGTCTAATTCTACTGGAAGAGTTATACCAATATCAAGAAATCCATTCTTTCTTTTTTTAGCATACATTTGAATATAGGCATATTTTTTTTCTTTATCAAAATCTATTGAAAGTAAATCAACAGGATCATTTTCGCTGAAACCTGCATTATCAGCTGTAGAACCGGAAATAATAGAAGTTATACTGTATTTTCGTTTTGACACAGTTGAAATATTTACTAACTTCATACCAACGATTGGATATAAAGCAGAAGCAACTACATCATGTTTATAAAAATAATAACCGGGATTTGCAGGCCTTTTTTCAAGATAAACTTTTTTTTCTATTTCCTGTCCGTTTTTATCTTTGCAGGTAAAGTTAACGATTGAATCAAACTGATGTTCCATAAGACAAAGCTTTAAATCTTCTACAGAAGAAATTTTATTCTTATTGCAGGCAATAATTACATCATCTTCTTTAAGGCTTAAAGGATTGTTATTGATTTTAGAAAGTACATAATACAGTTTTACGCCAAGTCCTTCCTGTGAAGTAACAACATTCTTTAAGGTTTTACCGTATGCACAAATCCATGGATGTTTATTTTCATCACCCTGAATTAAATAAGGTAAAATCGATTTCAAGTACTCGACAGGAATTGCAAAATTCAAGCCCTGATAATATGGAACCCCTGCAAACACCACTGCCTGTACTTTTCCGTTAGAGTCTAAAACAGGTCCGCCAGAGTTTCCGCTGTTAACGGCAGCATCTAATTGAAACACTGAGCCTAAACTAAATAAGTTTCTCTCTTTAGAAGAAATGATTCCACTTGTCAAAGTTTTTTCCAAGCCTAAAGGAGAACCAATTACATAAACTTTATCGCCGACTTTTAATTCTGTAGAAGAACCCAATGAAAAATAATAAGGAACTTCTGCTTCAGTTTTAATAAGCGCAAGGTCAAGATTTGAATCCCAGCCAATAACTTTTGCAGGAACACGATTTTCTGAATCATAATAAAGCTTTATATATAATCTGGAAAATTCCTTATTTTTTTTATCAACAATGTCTGAAATAACATGATAATTTGTAACAATGTATCCATCTGCTGAAATAAAGAAACCGCTTCCAATTACTGCATCAACAAAGCCCTTTCCGTTTTCAACTTTAATACCTTTATCAACATAAATTGTAACACAGCCTTTTATCCAGTCAGAAACTTCTCTGGAAGCTTTTTTATTACCAGGATTATTTAACCCCGGAACATTTGAATAAATTTTTTGCGATAGATTTTTATTTATTTCATCGATGTTTTCAAATTTATAGCCAACCGATTCAAGACTTTGTATACAGCGTTTACAATCCAGATATTTTTCTTCTTCATAAAACTTCTTATACAAATCATAAACATTTTCTTTGCAGCTATTAAACAACTCATTTAGTTCAGAATTATCTTTAACATTTGCATTTAATTCCCATGATAAAAACAAGGCTTTTATGGAATCTGTTTCGTTTAGAGCTTTAACTTCATCTATTTTTTCAGCAATTAAATCTTCTTCTGTGTAATCACTTACATCATAAGTTGTATAGGTTTCATCTGTGGTTTTACAGTTAAAAAATAAAAACACTAAAATAAAACAAAAAACAACTTTTCTTTTCATAAGCTTTTTTAAATAACTATTTATCGCAATCACTTTTTATTCACCACTATTTTCATCTTTGTTTACTAAATCAATTTTTGGTGTAATCAGACCATAATTTTTGTTATCAACTCTATAATAACTTACATAAAAATTTTCAGCTTCATAAATTGAAACTGTATCATTTTTTAAGTATTTCATAATGATTTTTCTTGCAAGTTCAGAATAATAATCACTATCGAGTGAAGAATCAAAATCGCCTACCCAGTAAAAATCTTCTTTTTCATCTTTAGTGATTTGTAAATTCTCTACACCGCAACTGACAGAAACTGGAACTGAATCTTTTAGAGTAACTTCTACTACACTATTGTTTATCTTCAAATAAAATAAGTTCTTTTCAAAAACTTTCCCTTCTTCATCTTTATAAGTGTAATATTTTATATCCCACTTTCCGTCCTCATCATTATCCCAGGAAATAACTTTTGAATCATTTGCAAAATATTCTTCTGCATAATCTAAAACTGTATTTTCATTTCTATCAACTTGAATGCGTGCTAAGGTAAAATCTTTTTCATAACTAAAATTCATATAGGTTTTTAAGATGTAAGTTTCAAACTCAAGATATTTTTTGTTAGAAGTGGAATCGTCTATAAATGAATAAAAGTCTGTTGTCTCAAAGACACCGCTAGAATCTATATCTATAAGTTTTACAATTGGCAAGGCAGCGTCAAAAACTAAAACTGATTTTAATTTATCTTTTATAAAATACTGTAAAGTAATTGGAGCATTATCTTCTAAAATATAATGCAGGGTATTAGAATCATTAGTCTTATTAACATCAATGAAATTTACAGAAGTTAAAAAATCTTTTGAGAAATTATCCGGTAAAGTAAAATCTTTTATATCAGGAAAATAAAATTCCATATTTAGTTTTGATGAAAGAATAGAGTCTGGCCTTACATTAATGAAATTAAATTTATATCCGTCATTTATAAAGCTGTAAGTTATATCGAATTTAGAATCTTCATAATTACCCGGAACACAGTATTTTTCTACATAAGGATAGTCGTTCCAGAACACCTGTTTTTTTTCTTCATTAAAAGTGCAGGTTCTTGGAGTTCCAAAATCACAGATTAAAGTCCAGTCAATTACACCATCCTGATTTTTGTCATAGAAAACAGTTTCTGGTCTTCCACGCGAATACTTTACAAAAAGATTTGTAATTCCATCTCCTTCACTATCCTGCAAAAGTTCACCCTCGAATGAAGTAAAATATTTATTGCAAAGATTGATTACATTCTCATCAGAAATTAAAGAAATAAATTGATTTATATACTTAACATTTATGGAAGAATCAAAATACTTTTTTAAATAATAAAAAGCTTTTTCTTCTGTCATTAAATTTTCTTCCATACAGTAAATGGCATACAGAGGATGTTCAAAGCCTGCAGCATTGAAAGCTTTAAGTAAACGGATTTTTTCATCACCGCTTGAAAACCCGATGGAATAAATTAAACACTCAAAATCAAAATCTTCCCGCTTACTCAGCTTTATCTGTTTCAAAAGTTTTTCTGCCAAAGATTTAACGCTTTCATTTTCATCATCTGGATCTTCAAACATAAAAAATAATTTCAAGAACCTGAAGTCATTTGGAAATATTTTTCTTGCAGTTTCAACTCTTTCCCTTGCTTTTATTTTGCTCGTTTCAGAATTTATAATGTAATAATTTTTTGCACGGATATACTCTGCATCAGAAGAATAAATTAATGGAGCAGAATCCAATACTGAAAGTGACTCCCTGCAATTTAAGGTAGTACACAAAAGATCTGCATACAAAAGGCGTGCATTTTCAATTTTGTATTCATTCCAGTTATTCAGCTCTAAAGATTTTTTTACGCTCTCTAAAGCATGATTTATATTTTTATCCATGGCCATATCCACTACAGCCCACATGTACCAGAGATCTGAAATTGTATCATCGTAATTTAAGCCCAGAGTGATTTGAGAAACGCATGATTTATAATTTTTCTGCAGATAATATTCATCAGCTAAAGTTAAATAACGCAAGGCAGTTTTTTTTGATGCTAAAGATGCAGAAGAAGAAAATGCAAAGAACACTGATAAAAATGTAAACACAAAGGAAAGAACAACACACTTAATTTTATTCATTTCAAATCCCTTAAAACCCAATTTTTAAAACCACAGACTTCACCCCAAATGCAAACAACTGTTGAAGTCCTGCAGTTTTCTATAATTGGAATTTGATTCTTATATTCACCAACTTTCCAATCATCAAATATTTTAGATAAAGCTTTTAAATGTTTACTTGAGTCTTCTATTTCATCACCTGCTTGTTTTGTTCTAATAACAAAAGGAAACTCAAGATTAGCAAAATCAATTTGTTTTTCATCGCAAAAAATTTTAATCTGATTCTCAAACTTTTTTACTTCAAACAAATAATCCTGAACACTATAAAAACCTTCGCTATTTATTGTAACAAAAAATCCTGTTTCTGTCGCCTTAATTATTTTTTTTTCAAAGCAAATTAAATTCTGAGAAATACAGATTGTAAAATCTGAGGCAAAAAATTTTTTATTGGTTTTATCAGAATGTATGCTTTCACAGAAATTTTTTATGAATGAAAATGAAACTCTCTCTTTGCAGGACAAATCCTTTATTGCTTTCATAACAATTCTGTATTGAAGGGCAAAATCAAGTGAGAGAAAATCCTCTAAAGCACATTGAATTTTATTGTTTTCAAAATTCCACTTAATCTGGAAAAGACTTTTTTCTAATTCCTTTTCAAAATAAAGCCTGTCAATTTCCATCTTTTCCCTTAAAGAAAAAACACCCTGGGCCCATTCAGGAAAATCTTTATTTAAATACGGGATTAAATTATTCCTGATTCTATTTCTATAATAGGCTGTATCGAAATTCGTTAAGTCAGTTCTGTATTCAATTTTTCTTTCATTCAGAAAATCTTCTATTTCTTTTCTGGAAACATTTAAAATCGGCCTGATATATTTTTCTCTTTTCTTCTGGATTCCTGCCAGCGACAAAGGATTTGCTCCCTGTAAAAACCGCATTAATACAGTTTCGCCCTGATCATTTTTATTATGCGCAAGACACAAATAATCAAGATTCATTTCATCCATAAACTTTTCAAAAGCTTTATACCTGACTTTTCTTGCCGCAGCTTCAAGACCCATTTTTTCTTCTTTACAGATATTTTTTATTTCACCGCGCTGTATATCAACTCGCTTACAGTAAACGTTCAGCTTCCTGCAATAATTTTGAACAAACAAGGCATCACCGGAAGTTTCATTTTCCGGCCGTAGATTATGATTTACTGTGATTACAAAAATTGAAGATTTATCTAAAATTTCAGACAAAACTGTCAGCAGAAAAATTGAATCAGCCCCGCCACTAACAGCAACGCCAAACCTTGCTGAAAAAGTTTTTTCACCTGCGAGAGAATACAAATCATTTTTAATTCTTAGAAGCAAATCTTCATTCATAAACAAAAAGCATTTATAAAAAAAAAGCCCCCTGAAAATACAGAGGGCGCATTATATACCAGATAAAATTATTTCTTTGGAGGTGCAATAGAAACAATAAGTCCAGTTGCTTTTGTAAGAACTGTAACTTTATCACCTAATTTCAAATCTGAAACTAAGAATTTTCCACCAATTTCAAGTGCAGAAACATCAGCAGAAACTGACTGTGGCATATCCTGTGGTAAAGCCTTGAGTTTAACATCAGGAATATGTTTAACCATAAATCCACCTTTTAATACACCAGCTGGAGTTCCCTGATAACGAATCTTGAGAACTGCAGTAATTGGTTTGTTTCCACTTACAATATGGAAATCTGCATGGAGGTTTTTGTCGGTCTTGATATCATATTCAGTATCTTTGATATAAGCCATGTTATCTTTACCATCAATCTTTAAATTGATAAGTGTAGTTTTTGTGATGCTTCTCCAAGCCTTAGAAAATTCAGCAGAATCTACAACCAACATTGTTGATTCACCTTTTTCATTATATGCAATAGCAGGGATTTTACCTTCAGCTCTGATTTTTTTTGCTGCAGATTTACCAAAATCCTTTCGAACAGTTGCATTTACAACAAATTGTTCCATTTTATGAAACTCCTTTCAATTTTTTTTTAATAGTTTTTTTTCAAGAACAATTGATTTTTACAAAATATAAAAATCACCACCCAACCAATAATAAAACTATCTTTATAACTGGGACGGCAGGATTCGAACCTGCGGGATGATGGCACCAAAAGCCATTGTCTTACCACTTGACGACGTCCCAAAATATAATTTACAGCCAAAATAAACTGGCTGCTAATTATTTACTTACTCATCAACAGATACTGTACCTTCTTCAATGTGACCGGCATTGAATTCATCTAAAATACGTGTCTGCATTTCATTTCTAAAGTCAGGACTAATAGGATGAGCAACATCTTTATACTCACCATTAGAAGTCTTTCTACTAGGCATAGCAATAAAAAGACCTGATTTTCCTTCAATGATCTTTACATTGTGCACAACAAAGCAATCGTCGAATGTAACAGTAACATAAGCCTTAAGTTTTCCGTCACCATCAACCTTACGGATTCTAACTTCACTAATCTGCATAGACATCCTCCATAGAGTTAGAAATTTGTACTCCTCACAGAAGTACAACAGTCCAGTTCTTTCGCATTATTAAACTGGCTTTTTTTGCTAGTTCCAAATCCTTAAATACACCGAACACGGTTGAACCGGAACCTGACATTTCAACAAAATCAGCAGAAACACTTTTAAGGTCTTCTATAGCTGATTTTATTCGACCGTAATTTCTACAAACAGGTTCTGTAAAATCATTTACAAAATCCCATTGAAGTATCTCTTTATTATACACGCATTCCTGCAAATCGGCAACCTTACCAATCGCAATATTTTTTTCACAGACATTTTTGCTCATTTCTAAATCAACCAGTTCATACGCTTCTTTTGTAGAAACATTGATACCAGGAAAAACAAGTAAAATGCTGTAATCATCTGTGCACTTTAACGACTTTTTAACTTCACCCCTGCCTTCAATAACAGCAGCATAAGGCACATAATCAAAAAGGGCATCTGTTCCATTTTCAATTATACTTGAAGTAAAGAAAAAGCAGTCACTCCCTACACTTCCCGAAATGCGAAGAAGTTCAGAAGGCGTTAACTGAGTATTAAATAATTTGTCCAGGGATATGATTAAAGAAGAAGCATCTGATGAGCCGCCTCCCAATCCACCACCGGCAGGAATATTTTTTTCAAGTTGAACATCTATTCCCTTTTTAATACCAGTAAGCACGCAGAAAGCTTTGTATGCTTTTGTAAGAGTATTTTCCTGTGGTAAATCAAATGCAGAATGAACCCTGCACCCTTCTTTATCACTGACAGAAATTCTTAACCGATCATATAAATTAAGGTTTCTAAAAACACTTACTATATCGTGAAAACCATCTGCTCTACGCGGAAAAACCTTTAATCCAAGATTTAACTTTGCACAAGCCACAACAGTTAATTCAGATAACATACGGAAGTTAATATATATATTTGTAAAATAAATGTCAATTGAAATTCTTTTGATTTATTGAAATTAAAATACATCACTCTATTGACTTAATCTGATGAAAAATATATATTGTTATCCATACACATTCCCCGATTGTGTAATGGTAGCACCTCAGATTCTGGTTCTGATTGTGGGGGTTCGAATCCTCCTTGGGGAACTTAAGCTGAGCACTTAGTTTGTTCAGCTTTTTTTTTATGGTCCCTTCGTCTATCGGCTAGGACGAAAGATTCTCAATCTTTAAAGACGGGTTCAACTCCCGTAGGGACCGTTTTTTTTAGCCAAAACATCAACTTTTTCTTTACAATTTTCAATAATAGTCGTTAAATATAAGCATGGGAAATGCAAACTCACGCTCCAACAACAATAACTTTGATAATCTTGTCACTACAATTTCTAAAGATGAACGAATAAATTTATACGATAAACTTTCAGCTCTCGGTAAAAATCAGGCAGAAGCTGATAATAATAAAGATGAAAATTTTGAGCCCGAAGAAGAAAAAATCAGTTTAATAAAGAAATTTGCACAGGAACCCTTTTATATAAAAATAATTCTATGGATAAAAGCAGCCTTTTCAAATCTTTCGCTTGAGGATGTTTATAATAAATCACTGATTAATCAGCTGGGAAAAGAAATTGAACGAAAAACGCCTGGCTTTATAAACTATAAGCAAAAAGTGTTTCTTTCACCCTTTTTAGACAAACTCAAGGAATTATATAATATTCAAAAAAGCATTTCAAAATATATCTCTGCATACGAAGAAGATGAAGGTGCTTTCTATTTAAAGCTTGGCGATTTAATCAATCAGGAATTCCAGAATCAAATAAAAGCTGTCTGCGATCCGTTTCAATATAAACTTGACCAGACTAACGGCATAGAACTAAGAAACTCTTTGCTGAATAAACTGCTTGAAAACATAGATTCAATGCCGCAGAAATTTGCTTCACAATTCTATTTTAATTCAAGAACAGTTGAATGGCTGAAATGCTTAAAATCTTTACCTTTAGAAAGCTTTATAAATAAATTCAAAAGCACAGAGCTTGGAGAAGAATGTTCATTTAATCAGGTAAAGAAGGAATTTAATGAATTAGCAAAAGTAATAAATTATGAAGTGGACTTTTCAGAAGATTTGCTGAAAATGCTGTATTATAACTATGAACAAAAAAATAATTCTTCTGAGGTTGATCAAATTGATCTGGCTAAATTCGTAAATAAACTATCCTCTGATTTAACTTTGATTAATGCTTTCCATTCAACTTTTTTAGTAAAGAAAATGGCGAAAGTTGTTTTTAATGACGCTGTTTATACGATTCCACCATTAATTACAGGCGAAAACTGGCAGAAAAAATATCAGAACGGCTGGCAGGATTATTTTGACACGCAATGGAAAAAGAGAGAAAAGAAATATAAAAAGGAAGTAATAAAAAGAAAACTGCAGGCATATTTTATGATAAATGAATATCCTGAATTTCCATACACTCCCTGGCAAAAAATGAGCCAGATATATACCTTTAAGTACGAGTACACATTGGGCTTTATGTATTTCTTTATAAACACTATTTATACAAAGAATTACAATACCCTTTCAAAACTTGCCCTTCAGGGAGATTTTGCAATTAAAGAAAACAGATTTGAACTGACTGATGATTTAACGAATGTAGATTCACTAAAAGAAAACCTGAATATTCTTTCCATAAGATTAAGCCCTTCCGGTGATTTTGGAAGCTATATATTGGGTATTGAAAATGTAAACAATATAAAACAATCAGCAAAAGAAACTGTGATAAACATAATAAAAGAAATTGAAGATAATGTAGTATCGCTAAAAGAAAAAATTAAAACTAACTGTTTAAGCCTTTCGAATATTTTGAGTGCAGCATCAGGCTTAAGTCCGGCTCCGGAATATGGAATAATCAACAATCTGAAAAAAATTGACGGTACAAAGAACTCGCTCTTTATTGACAGTTTAAATGAAGCGACTTTTAATTTTAAGTATTCAAATGAAATCTTAGAAGAATTATCACTACTGGAAGATAAGTAGATTTATAATGAAAGAAATGTGATGGATGCACTTCATCAGGTTCAATGACAACACAGGAGAAATAAAATGGAAACAAATTATTTATGCGGTTGTTTTAAGAAGAATGGAATAACTCAGGAATCAGGACCTCTATGCTACATAAGTTTAAAATCAGCCGGTGGAATGCGATTCAGATGGAATGAAATAAACAAAGTGCGGGAGAATTTTGTAGAAGAAATCTGTCAAAAGAAATACAAGCCGTTACAGGTTGAACTAATCCATTCAAAAGAAGTAATTGCAGTAAATAAAATTGATGAAATACAGAATGTCAAAGCAGATGGAATTATTACTGACAATCAGGATTTTATTCCAACCATAACAGTTGCTGATTGTGTTCCAATTTATTTATATGAACCGGAAACAAAAGTATTTGGTGTAGTACATTCGGGCTGGAAAGGAACAGGAATTATAGAAAACGCGATAAATCTTGCTAAAGAAAAATATAATTCTAAGCCGGAAGATTTTTGTATTTACATTGGCCCGCATATAAAAGACTGCTGCTATGATGTTCAGAAAGACAGGGCTGAACTTTTCAAGAATGAATATGGACAAGATTGCATCAGAGAAGAAGGAAAAAAATATTTTCTTTCACTGGCAAAAGCAAATATAAGCATTCTGAAAAAACTTGGTGTAAAAGAAGAAAATATTGTAGTAAGCGGAAACTGTACCTGCTGTAATGAAGTTTTTGGATCATTCAGAAGGCAGACTCAGTATTTACCGAAGGAACTAACGCCGGAGGAGATTTCTACTTTATTTACTGTACAGCTTGCGTGGATTAAATGGAGTTAAAAAAATTATAAGCCATACCAAAAAATGTCTCCGCTCCCAAAAAAGACAGTCTGCTCCACGATGCCTATATGAAATTGGTATAACATATACGGCAGACTCTGACTGTCCGTATGAAATGGATTTGGCACGTACGGCAAAGTCGTGTCGTGTTCATAATGTTTTAGACGGCAGGCGCAGACTGTCCGTCTAAATAATCTTGCATAAAAATACAACAAAATGTATATTTAATGCATAAACTTTCATATAACGAGGCAAATTATGGCAGTTAAGGAAACAAGTAAAAAGGTAGAGAAAAAGAGCGCAGTTAAATCTACAAAAAAGGTTGCTGCTAAAAAGAAGGATAAAGTTGTACTTGCATATTCTGGTGGTCTTGATACAACAGTAATAATCCCATGGTTAAAAGAAAACTATGATTACGATGTAATTGCTGTATGTATTGATGTTGGTCAGGGTGATGACTGGAAGAAGATTAAATCAAGAGCATTAAAAACTGGTGCTTCTGCATGCTATGTTGTAGATGCAAGAGAAGAATACATTAGTGAATACATTTGGCCTGCATTAAAAGCAAACGCTGTATATGAAGACGAATATCTTTTAGGAACATCAACAGCCCGCCCATTAATCGGCAAGATTTTAGTTGAATATGCACGACAGGAAAAAGCTGTTGCAATTTGTCACGGAGCTACAGGAAAGGGAAATGACCAGGTTCGCTTTGAGCTTGCAATTAAGGCATTTGCTCCAGATTTAAAAGTAATTGCTGCATGGCGTGATGAAAAATGGAACATGGATAGCCGTGAAGCAGAAATTAAATATCTTGAAGACAGAAATCTTGAAGTTCCAATGAAAAAAGATCAGTCTTACTCTCGTGATGAAAATATCTGGCACTTAAGTCATGAAGGTCTCGAACTTGAGAAAACTGAAAACGAACCAAATTATAAGCACATGCTCAAAAATACAATCGTTCCGGAAGAAGCAAAGGAAGCCGGTGAATATGTAAAGATTGATTTTGAGAAAGGTGTTCCTGTTGCTGTAAACGGCAAAAAAATGTCTGCCCTCCAGATTATGACAGAACTAAATAAGATTGGCGGAAGAAACGGAGTTGGACTTGTTGACATTTGTGAAAACCGCTGTGTAGGAATGAAAAGTCGCGGTGTATATGAAACTCCAGGTGGAGCAATTTTATATGCAGCACACAGAATGATGGATCACATTTGTCTTGACAGAGACACTTATCATTACAAGCAGCAGATTTCAATTAAAATTGCAGAGTTGATTTATGACGGTAAATGGTTCACTACCCTGTTTGACAGCTTAATGGCATTTGTTGATAAAACAGAAGAAACTGTTACAGGCTGGGTAAAACTTAAGCTATACAAAGGTTCTATCAGAGGCGCTGGAAGTCATTCTGAATTCAGTTTATACAATGAAAGCATTGCTTCATTTACAACTGGAGAACTTTATGACCACAAAGATGCACAGGGATTTATAACACTCTTTGGATTACCTCTAAAGGTAAGAGCTATGATGGAACAGAAGGTTGGAAAAGGACAGGCTGTTGTAAATAGCAAAAAATTAAAGAAGCGACCAACTGAGTAACAGGTAAATGAATCACAACCACCCGTCAAACGGGTGGTTTGCTCTTAGCCTATAAGGCTAAGGGTCTCAAGCCGAGACTTAAGTCCCACGCTTTCACATACGTTCAAGCCTATTGCAGCTTGTCACCCGCTGGCTCTTAAAGAGCCTTTTGTACTACTTACTACCCTTAAAAGGGTCTTCGTATTCTTTTTCAGTAATTTTATCCATCGCTATATCATGAGC
>JAEELR010000215.1 GCA_016282835.1 Treponema sp.
CAGACAGCATTTCAGAAGAAACTGCTGCTGAACCAGAAGTAACTGAATCAGAAATTGAAGAAAGCTTTGAAACTGAAGTTTCTGAAGAGCCTGCAATCGAAGAATCAGAGATTTCTTTTGATACAGAAGTTTCAGAGGAACCAGTAATTGAATCTGATGACAGTTTTGCAACAGAAGTTTCAGAAGAACCGGTTGTAGAATCTAAAATTGAAACTGAAGACTTTACAGCAGAAGCAACTGAAGAACCAGCTGTTTCTGAAGAAATTGAAATTGATTCTGACCTTGTAAATGAACCGGTATTCGAAGAAGATGCTGAAACTCAAATTGATGATGACATTCCAACTGTAGATAAACTTCTTTCTGATGAACCAGAAGAAGAAAATGAAGCTGCTGTTGAAGAAGGAATTACTCAGGAAGCTCCGGTAGATTCTTCATTTGCTGAAGTTGATAATCTTGATAATAACCTTTCTGAAAGCAACCTTGCTTATCTTGATAAATCAGGAAGCGATTCAGTTTCTGATTCATTGGCTAACACAGACCTTAAACAGGACATTAAATCTGTTCTTCTTTATATGGATCAGCTTCTTGAAAACCTTCCGGAAGAAAAGATTGTTGAGTTTGCTAAATCAGATGAGTTTGTAACTTATAAGAAACTGTTCTCAGAATTAGGACTTTCTTGATATGGGACTTCTTTCACGAGCCAGTACTCTGGATCAACCTTTAAGTAATCCGGGGCTGGCTTTTTCTGATTTCATAAACAGACATTCAATAAAAGCTTGTGCTCTCCTCGAAAAACAAAACAATAATTATGTTATAGCAAATAGCATTGGTTTTGACGCTCTTTCAATTTTGTCTGCAACTTCAACTGTAGATTTCTGGGAAGGCATCTGTAAAACAAGCGGACAGCTTTATAATTTTTCAGATTCAGACAAAACTCAGTTACTGCAGTTGTTTTCTTTTAATCTTAAAGATTCAATTGATGAGATTTCTGTTTATAAAACTTCTGCAGAAAAAATCCTGTTGTGTATCGGAAAAGTTTCTGAGCAGGCTTTAAAGGATTTTGAACTAGTTTCTGATGTACCTCATAAAAATAATTATTTAGCGCTCAATCCTTTAATAAAAGATAATTCTGTAGTTTTATTATTTAATATTGATTTTGAAACTGCTGTAAAAAGTTTTTATGAAAATGAAATCCAGAACAAAGTAGTTTCTTATGATGCTTTTATAAAATCTATCAGTAATGAAGTGTATAACCGATTTGCCTGCAGATACAGCAATTCTGATACTACAATTCATAATAACTCGCACAGTATAAAAACTGTTTTGATTACTGAAAAAACATATTCTGTTGAACTTATGACACAGCATATACTTCTTAATCTTAAAGAAGTTTTAGGTAAACATACAGAAGAAATCAAAGTTTCTTTTGCTGGTACTGCAGATTCCTGTGATAAAGTTCAGACATTTTTACAGGCGGAATAATTTTGAACATAACAATTCAAAAGGCTAAAAATGGAGAAGAAACAGCTTGTGCAGAAGGGCACTTTCTTCATTCCAATTATGCTCCCAAAAAAGAAGCCGAACGTTTTGTACAAAATCTTAATATTCCTTATACTCCGTCTGCAATAATAATTTCAGAGCCTGTCCTTTCTTATACTGTAGAATCTCTTAGACAGCAATATCCCCAGACAAAAATTGGAGCAATAAGGTATACCCCAGATTTTAATAATTATAACAGCGGTTTTGATTTTGTTTTTAATTATTATGAACATCAGGATTTTGAAGTCTATCTTGAAAGTAAATTAAATGAAGAAGAACTGCTTACTGCCTTTTTTACTCCATGGCAACCTTCCCAGCAGGTATTTAAGGAAGCAGATAAACTTGTCTGGAATGCAATAAAATCAGCTTTGCTCCGTTCAAAAACACTTCTTATTACAAGACAGTATTTTGAAAAAAAATGGTTTTTGAATTCCTGTAATTTTATAAAATATGTTTCAAAACAGGTTTCACTTCAGCTTCCAGTTAAAAAAGAAATTCTAATTATGTCTTCAGGCCCAATCCTTAATCCGTTTATCAATTTTATAAAAGAAGATAGAAACAAGTTTTTTATCCTTTGTCTTTCATCTGCAATTTCAGTTTGTCTTGAAAATGAAATTATTCCAGATTTGTGTATGACAACAGATGGCGGCTATTGGGCTGGAGAACACCTTAAAGTTCTCTCTAAAAATAATATTCCTGTTGGAATGCCATCAGAAACTTACTTTCAAAAAAACATATTGTCTGATCTGAACATACTACCCCTTGATTATGGTGATGGAATTTCTTCTGAGTTAGTTGGTTTTTCAGAATTAAAGCCTTTACGTGCAGTTCGTAATGGAACAGTAAGCGGCACTGCCCTATTATTTGCGGCAAACTACTGTACTAAAAATATTTATTTATGCGGAATGGATATGGCTTGCCAGAAAGGTTTTCAGCATGCGCAGCCAAATCAGCTTGAACTAAACTCGTCCTTATTTGATTCAAGACTTCATACAAAACAGGCAAGACTTACACGGTCAGAATTTAACGGGGGAAGTCTTAATATTTATCGAGACTGGTTTATTAATAATCCGATTAATCTTGGAAACAGAAAAGTTTTCAGACTTATTGAAGAAAAAGACAGAAAAAATAATCTTGGATGGATAAAGGATATATCATTAAAAGAGTTTGAACGAATATCAGAAAATATTTTGGAAACAGAACAGGTTTGTTTTTCAACAGAAAGGTTTCAGAAAAATCTTTCAGATTTACAAAATTTCATTTCCAAAAATGAAAATAACGAAAAATGGAAAAAACAGCTTTTTCCTTTAGATTATGTTCTTTATTCACATAATCCTGATAATGAGCAGGTAAAAGAAAAAATAAATAAAGAATGGAATGAATTAAAAAATAAGGCGTGGGAAATATTTAATGCAGATTTATAAAGGCTTTGAAGCCGCTAAAAACGGAACTCAGATTCCAGTTTTTGTAAGCGGCAGGACAATGGAATCCCGATATAATCCTCAGCGAGATGCAGAAAATCTCTGTAATTCAATTAACGAAGAAAGTTTTTTTCTTGTACTTGGAATTGGAAGCGGCCTTTTTATTTCATTGCTTACCCAAAAGTTTCCGCATGCAAAAATTATTGGACTTGAACTTTATGATGAAGATATAAACTTTTTAATGCAGCAAGAACTCCTTCAAAAGCTTAAAACAAATCCAAAAATTTGTTTTTCAAATTTAGATAATATTTCTGATGTTCTTTCTCAAAATTATATTCCGGCAAAATACGGAAATCTTAAAATTATTGAGCAGCGCGGCTGGGTTAATGAAAACTCAGCATACATTGAAACAATAAACAAAACTTTACAAAAAGCACTTGGAATCATTTCTGCAGACTATTCTGTTCAGGCACATTTTGGAAAAATCTGGAATTCAAATATACTGAATAATGTAAAACTTGCAGAAAACTCTCAGACATCATTTTCTAAACTCATTCAGGGAAAAACTTCTAAAACAGCGGTAATTGTGGCAGCAGGTCCAACTCTTGATAAAACAATTAAAATTATTTCAGTCAAATCAAGTCGTGATAATTATTTTATAATTTCTACAGACACTGCCGCTCATTCTCTTTTTAAGCGGGATATTATTCCAGATGTAATTATTTCGATTGACGGACAGTCCGTCTCATACAACCACTTTCTGCAGCAGAATAAAAAAATTAAAGCCAAGCCTGTTTACGCATTTGACTTATGTGCGAACACTTCTGCAGCCCGCCATGTCATAAAATCTGGCTTTGAGGTTTTATTTTTCACTTCCGGCCACCCC
>JAEELR010000216.1 GCA_016282835.1 Treponema sp.
ACAGCTTCAAGTCCATGAAGAACCTGAATGCTTTCTGCACCATAGTTTGTCGGAGTTTCGTCTGACATTTTTATCCCCAAATAAAACCTATTATAATATGTAAAAATATACACTTTTTTTAAATAAAAGTCTATGAATCAGCAGGTTGACTAAAGCAATCGCTACTAAAAATAAACTAAAAAAAGCGCCTCTTAATAAAAAATCCTGCTCAATAAAGCAAGCGCGGCACAAAAAAAAACCGGCTCAATAAAACAAGCTCTTGTTTATAAAATAAGAGACTCACAATAAAATATGCACCGCTCAATAAAGCAAATGACGCTCATCCACTGATTTTTCATACATAAAAATTTACACGCTTTTTATATAGCTGTGGAATTCTTTTTAAATTTGGATTATAATCTTGCGCCTATGAGCAGTCAGAATTATAAGCTTTTCTGGGAAGAAGCCCTGAAGCAGATAAAGCAGGAATATATACAGAAAAACCAGGCTGATGAATTTCAAATCTGGTTTAACATGACATACGTTGAAGATAATGCAAATGAAATAAAAGTTGCCGTTCCTTCAGAATTTCTCTGGGATAAAATGATGGAATTAGGCTACGTTCTTGCTATTCAGAATAAGCTCATGGAAATAACGGGCCAGACATTAAAAATAATCTGCGAAATCCGTAAAAAAACTGAATCTTTATCTGTACCTGTTGTTGAATCTGTACCCTTAGATAATCAAAATTCTGTAACCCAAAATTCTTCAAATTCTGCTGAAAATTCAAATAATTTACAAAAGATACAGATTATAAATGAAGAAAAACCTAAATCATTAAAAAAACATCCTGATTTAAATCTTGACTATACATTTGAAAAGTTTGTTCCGAGTGATTCAAATATTCTTGCTTATAATGCTTCTCTTGCAGCAGCAAAGAATCCGGGAAAAGCATACAACCCTATTCTTATTTACGGCGGCGTTGGTCTTGGAAAAACTCACCTTATGCAGTCAATCGGAAATTACATTTATAATGAAAATAATAACAATCTTAAAATATGCTATATAACTACTGAAAATTTTACAAATGAATTCACTGCTGCAATAAAAAACCAGACAACTCAAAAATTTAAAGAAAAATATCGTTCTCTTGATGTTCTTCTTCTTGATGACATTCACTTTATAATGAAAAAAGACAGAACCCAGGAAGAACTCTTTTATACTTTTGAAGCTCTTTATCAGAAAAAAGCTCAGATTGTATTTACATGTGACCGTCCTATTTCTGAACTTACAAATATTGAAGAAAGATTAAAGTCCCGCTTTGGACGCGGAATGACAATAGATCTTAAACTTCCGGATTTTGAATCACGCTGCGCAATCATTCAGAAAAAACTTGAAATAATGGGCAAAACCATGCCTGAAGATTTTATAAATTACATTGCTAAAAATGTTCAAACAAACATTCGTGATATAGAATCAAGCGTTACAAAAATAATCGGGTTTACTGATTTAGTTCAGCGTCCTATAAATCTTGAAGTAGTACAAAATCTTCTTCGTGATAATATAGAACAGCAGACACCAGGTACAATCAATATAGAAACAATTCAAAAAACCGTTGCCGACTATTATGGAGTTTCACTTTCAGATATAAAAAGTAAGCGAAAAAATAAAAAGTTTGTTGTTCCTCGTCAGATTGCAATTTATATTTCAAGAATTCTCGGACAGTATTCTTATCCGCAGCTTGGTGATGAATTCGGAGGAAGAGATCACACAACCATAATTCACAGTTTTGAAATGATTGAAAAGGAATTAAAGACTGGAACTAATTCTGCAGCTCTTGATTCTACAATTCAAACTCTCATAAGAAAAATAAAGGAAAACTCTAACCAGTAAAATTCCACTTTAAATGTGGAAATGTATTTTGTTATATGATATAATTCCTGTGAATTTATTGTGAAATTCTTTTTTCGATGTATATTTGTAGTTTTAAAGTGAATTTTACTGCAAAAAATTAAACTTTAAAACTCTTTATATTACAAAGAAATAAATTACTTTTACACAAATTCACAAAGACTACTAAAACTAATACTATTTAAATAAAAAAATAATATAAGGAGTTTCTTATGAAGTTTACTTTTGACAGAGATGCAATGATAAAAGAAATCAGCATTGCTCAGGAAATTATTTCTAATAAAAAAGCTTCTTCGATTTTATCTAATGTAATGCTTAATGCTTACAATAATTCACTTTTAATAAAAGCAACTGACATAAAAGTAAACTTTGAAACTCAGATTCCTGTTCAGGTTATTGAAGAAGGAAGTACTACAGTTTACTGTGATAAATTCATGGGAATACTTACTTCTCTTCCTGATGGAGAAATTGAATTTATTCAGGAAGTAAACGGAGAAGAACAGTCTGTTAATGTAGTAATAAAACCTGTTTCTAAAAAAATTAAATTTCAGATTAAGAGTCAGTCACAGGAACAGTTTCCTGAATTTGCTTCCTTTGAAAATCTTCCTTATTTTGAAGTTTCATCAAAAGATATTAAAGAGATGATTGCTCAGACTTCTTTTGCTGTAAGTGAAGATGAAACACGTTATTTTATGAACGGTGTTTTCTTTGAGAAAAAAGATTCTAATCTTAATCTTGTTGCAACAGACGGAAGAAGATTAAGCTTTGCTTCTAAACAGATTCTTGAAGGAGTACAGGATTTTAATTCTTCTATTGTTCATCCTAAAGTATTAAATATAATTCTTAAGCATGCTCCAGAAGAAGGAAATATTCAGGTTGCAATTGCAGAAAAAATGGTTTTCTTTAAGTTTGCAAATTATAAATTCGGATCTGTTCTTCTTGAGGGACAGTTCCCTAATTATGAAAGAGTTATTCCTCAGTCACAGGCTCACGTTTTCCATGTTTACAAAACTGATTTAACAGATGCTTTAAGACGTGTTGCTCTTATGGTTGATAAAAAAGCCGGCCGTATTTTCTTTAACATTTCAAGTGGAGTTCTTAAGATTACATCTTCTCAGTCTGATCTTGGAAGTGCAGATGAAGAAATTCCATGTGAATACGACGGTGATAATTATGTAATTGCTGTTAACTACCGCTATGTTGATGAACCTTTAAAGGGTATTGATTCAGAAAAAATAGCATTTGAATTTACTGAAGAAATGAAGGCAGTTACAATGCGTCCAGAACCTGCAGCAGACTTCTTCCACATCATAATGCCGATGCAGAAAGAATAAGCGTTGTAAGTGCCGTTTCTTAGAATAAGTCCTTTTAATTTTAGAAATCTCAAAAATGAAGACATCGATTTGTCTGCAAAAGAAGTTTTTTTTGTAGGTGAAAACGGACAGGGAAAAAGCAATCTTCTTGAAACTCTGTATTATTCATCTTACGCATCCTCTTTTAGAACACATTCAGATGCAGAACTCATAAAAGAAAGCGAAAATTCAATGAGTCTGCGCTCTTATTACAGGGAAGAAAACGGAACTACTCATTCAACTGTAATAATACTTGATAAAGGCACAAAGCATATTGAAAAAGACGGAAAAGTTCTTCATGACAGAAAAGATCTTATAAATACAATGCCGTGTGTTCTTTACAGTCATGATGATCTTGATTTTGCAGTGGGTTCTCCTGAGCGCCGTAGATTTTTTATAGATCAGTCACTTTCAATGTATGATGTAATGTACATTGATGTAATGCGCCGTTATAAACGTGTTCTTAAAAACCGGAATATTTGTCTTAAGGAAAAAAAATACGAGCTGCTTGAAACTTATGATCTGCAGCTTGTTCAGCACGGAATGGAAATTCAATCTAAAAGAAAAAGTTCGGTTTTTAAATTTAACGAAATTTTTGGAAAACTTTATGAAAATATAACGGGAATAGACGGAGTTTCTGTTGTATATAAACCTTCGTGGTCAGAAGAAATTCAAAATAATCTTTCATTTGATGAAATTCTCAACATCGTAAAAAACAAGAGAGAAATTGAAAAAATAATGTGTTCTACAATGAGTGGACCTCACAGGGACAGAATTATTTTTTTAAGAAAAGGTGAACCTTTTATTCCTACGGCTTCTACAGGACAGAGGCGTCTTGTTGCCCTTATTTTAAGAACAGCACAGGCAGTTTATTATTCGCAGGTAACAGGAAAAAAGCCGGTTCTTTTGATGGATGACGTACTTCTTGAACTGGATCCTGAAAAAAGACAGAAGGTTACTTCACTTCTTCCAGAATACGATCAACTTTTTTGTACTTTTTTAAACGGAGAGCCCTATTCTAATTACAAAAGAATGGATACAATTGTCTACAAAATTAAATCAGGAACCTGGGAAAAGGAATAAACTGTGGACGAGGCTGTAGCAATCGGAAATTTAATAACTCAAACATTTAAGAATATTTCTCGTGATAAATATGAACAGGCAACTTCAACTGTAAATATCTGGAAAAAAGTCCTCAGAAGAATAAAATCAAACCATAATCCTAATGAAGGTCAAAATCTTTCAGATCATACTTCCGTTGTAGATTTAAAAAACGGAGTTCTTCTTGTTGAAGCAGATCATCCCGGATG
>JAEELR010000217.1 GCA_016282835.1 Treponema sp.
ACTGCCGGCACGGTTTACAGCTTTCAATTCATAATCACCGAATTTTCCGTAAGCAGGAATAACAATGTCATCAATTTCATCAGCCATAATAAGAACTTCAAGTCCCTTCTTTTTATAAGCCTCAAGCAAAGGTGACGCTCTCAAATTCTTTTCATCACTTCCGGTAATATAGTAAATTGCTTTCTGGTCTGCCTGCATTCTCTTTACATAATCTTCGAAACTGGTCCAGTTTTCATCACCGGTTCCTTCAGGAGCAGTTGACTTAAAGCGCAGGATTTTTGCAATTTCATCACGATTGGCAAAATCAGAATACAAGCCTTCTTTTAACGGACGGTTGTAATTCTTTAAGAAAGTATGCCACTTAGTAACCTTAGCTTTTTCTTCATCAGTTGCATCTTCTTTTTTAGCAAGAGCCTCTGCATCTTCTCCAAGCTTTTTAAACTCGCTCAAAAGTTTTTTAACAGACTGAGTCTTTATAGTTTCAAGAATTCTATTCTGCTGTAAAATTTCACGGCTCACATTTAAAGGCAAATCTTCACTGTCAATTACACCGCGAACGAAACGCAGATAACTTGGCAAAAGCTCCCTGTCATCATCAGTAATGAAAACTCTCTTTACATAAAGCTTAACGCCGCTCTTATAATCAGCCTGATACATATCGAATGGAGCTGCTTCCGGAACATAGAATAAAGTTGTGTATTCCTGAGTTCCTTCTGCATGTGTGTGAACATACATCAATGGATCTGTAGCATCATGTGCAATTGATTTGTAAAAGTTATTGTAATCTTCTTTCTTTAACTCTGACTTAGACTTTTTCCACAAAGCACTTGCACTGTTTACCTGCTCAACCTTCTGTTCGCTTCCATCAGGCTTTCCGTCTTTATTATATTTAGTCTGTGTGTAATGAAGGAAAATCGGGAACGCAATATGATTAGAATATTTTTTAACAAGCTCATCAATTTTCCAGTGACTTGCATAATCTTTAGAATCATCATTTAAATGAATTTCAATTGCAGAACCAACAGTCTCAGCCTTATCGAAATGATAGAGACAGTATTCAATAGAAGAAGAAGTGAGCTCTTCAACATCATAAGAATTTGTTCCGTCAGAAGACCAGTGCCAGACCTTACCGTCACCGCCGGCTTTACGGGTATAAACATCAATTTTAGTTGCTGCCATAAATGCACTGTAAAAACCAACACCAAACTGTCCTATTAAATCAGAATTATTGTTACCGCTTTCCGAAAGTTTTTCTATAAATGCTTTTGTACCAGAACGGGCAATTGTTCCAAGATTATCATTTAAATCTTTCTCGTCCATACCGATACCGCAGTCCTGTATAGTAAGAATCTGTTTTTCTTCATCAAAGGTAATATCAATTCTTGGGTTAAAAGTCAGGGCTTTAAAAGCGTCATTTGAAACTGTCAGATACTTTAACTTGTCCAGCGCATCCGAAGCATTAGAAATAATCTCTCTTAAAAAAATGTCCTTATTAGAATACATCGAGTGAATAATCAATTTTAAAAGTTGATTCACTTCTGTCTGAAACTGATACTTTGCCATAATAAACCTCGTCTAAATTTATGATATACAAATATAATAAATTTCTGCAAAGTAAACAAATTTATTTTTAGTCGCGGATTTTTTTTCCGGTAGCATTCAGGGCGATTTTTTCAACAAAGTATATATGGCGGGGACGCTTGTATTTAGAAAGATTTTTTACATCATTACAAAAGGCTTTCAATTCTTCTTCCGTAAGAGATTCATCTTTTTTTTCTACATATAGCGCAATTGATTTTCCGCGCAGGGAATCGTTTTCGCTTTTTACAAGGCAGTCTTTAACTTTTGGGTGAGTACAGATTACAGCTTCAATCTGCTCAGGATAAATATTTTCGCCGCTGACAACAAACATATTATCTTTTCTTCCGCAAATAGAAAAATTTTTATCCTTGTCCCAGACTGCTAAGTCACCGGTATAAAACCAGCCGTTATAGAATTTCTGCTTTTCAATTTCTTTATTCTGAAAATAGCAAAAACTTGATTTCGAAACGCTTTTAATTATTATTTCACCGCAAGTTTGATTATCAAAAGGAACTAAATCATCCGGCGAAGAAAAAGAAGATTCATTCAGTTTTACAATCCTTACATCATCTTCAATACAGGCCTTAAAGGAATTTTTCTCGCCCAGAACATTCCAGAAAGTTTCAGTTGTGCCGTAGCCGTTTATAACTTTGCAGCTAAAAGTGTTTTCCAGAAAATCTATATCTGAATTTGAGAGGACATTTCCCATGCTTACAAGATTTTTCAAGCAGTTGTTTTTTAAATCAAAATGCTTTTTTGCTCCGGCCAGAATTTTTAATGTAGAAGGAGAACCAATTACATAAGTCACTTTGTAATCCGAAATCCACTTAATTGAATTCTGCGGAGAAAAACTTCTTACCACGACACAAGCTGCACCTGAATACAATACCGGGCATAAGCCTGCTGAATGTAAACCGCCCCTGTGAAACCACGGAGTTAAATTCATTGTAGTATCTGTAGAATCCATTTTTAAATGCATTAAAACATCGTGAACGGAAAGCACTTCATTTAGCTGTGTCAGAGGAATGCATTTTGGAAGTGAAGTTGTTCCGCTTGTGCAAAGCCTTACGGTTTCATCATAAACGGATACTTTATTTTTTTGCTTTAATTCTTTTCGCTTGTTTATAGAAAACAATTCATAGTGATTTGCAGGACATTTTATGTTTTCAAAATTATCCGCGAGAATGTATTTTGTGTTTTTAGATTTTTCATTCACTTTATTTATTTGTGCCGAACAGCAGGGAGAATAAATGACAACTTTTGGTTTATTCTTTTTTATAAGCAGAGAAATTTCTTCTTCGGATAATTTAAAATTTGCAGGAAGAAAAACTGAATCTAAAATTTTTGAAGCAATATAAACACAGGCAAAGTCTATTGAGTTTCTTAAAAGACAAAAAACTACAGAGCCTTTTTTTACGCCGAGAGCATAAAAATTTTCACTTAAAGAATAAGCTTTTTCATACAGCTGTGAATAGGTAAGCGAAATATTTTTCTGCGCATCAATAATCGCAGTTTTTCCTGGAGTCTTAAATACGTTTCGCTTAAAGCCTTCCAGAAAATTATATTCACTTTCAAAAATCTTTTTAAACTCTTTGCTTTTACTTCTCATTAAACTTCCTTGAAATCAGCTCCTATTTGTTTCATCACATTATAAAAGTTCGGGAAACTTACAGAGCAGCATTCTGCATCTTTAATTTCAACGCTCTCATTTTCGTTTAACGCCAGGCCTAAAACTGCAAGGCTCATAGCAACTCTGTGGTCGTCATAGCTTTCAACGAGTCCGCCATGAAGTACACTTCCCTTCACAATCAGTTTGTCGTTTGCATCAGTTATATCAGCACCAAGTTTTTTAAGCTCGCTTGTCATTACTTTGATTCGGTCGGTTTCCTTTTTTCTGCAGCCGTCAATATCGGTAAACACAACAGTGCCCTTTGTAAAGCATGCAGCCACGGCTAAAGCACAGATTGCATCCGGGAAATCACTTATTTTTATTTCATAAGTTGAAGACGGAAATTTTTCAGCCGAAAGAACAAATTCTTTTTCTTCAGTTTTATTTACGGTAAGAAGATTTTTTTCTTTGTCCCATAAAATTGAAGCACCCAAATCGCAAAGGACCTGTACGATTTTATCATCGCCCTGGCTTCCTGAGCTGTCTACATTTTCAATTGTTATCTGTGAATTAGTTAAAATTGCAGCAACCAGTGGAAATGCAACGGCTTCCCAGTCACTTGGAATCGTTACATCCTGTGCCTTTAAAGAAGTACCGCCCTTAACTTTTATGTTTTTGAAATCCGGTGAAATAAAACAGTCAACACCAAATTTCTCAAGCCAGAGTTTAGTCATTGTAAGGTATGGAGTTTCTTTTGGATTTGAAAGCTTTATTTTCATCGTTCCATTTAATCTTGTTGCAGCGAGCATAAGACCCGTAATGTACTGGCTTGAAACAGAACCTTCTGTCTTTACGGTTTTATTTGGTTTTGCTTTTCCCTGAACAACCAGCGGGCAGGTTTTACCGTTTGGATTTGCAACAAAGCTTTTTGCTCCAAGCTGATTGATTACATCTGCTACATGACTGACAGGGCGGCTTCGGATACTTTTATCTCCTGTAAAAATAGTTACAGCATCAAGAGTTGCTGCAACCGGTGAAAGAAAATATAAAAGCGAACCGGAGTTTCCTACGTTTACGACATCATCGCTGGCATGGAAATTTTTACCGGCACCCTTTACAGTCCAGTAGTCTTTTTCAAATTCTATTTGTGCTCCAAACTGCGGAATTACATTTGCTGTAGAAAGGCAGTCGGCACTTGCAAGCGGATTATAGATTTTACTTTCTCCTTCACAAAGACAGGCAATTATTAAAGCCCTGATTGTATGCGATTTTGAAGGAGGAACATTGATTACACCAGAAAGAGAAGACTTTTTAGAAATTATATTCATAATGGGAAAAATTATAATGTATCAAAATGTTAAAGTCGAGATTGTAAAAGTGATTCATTCAAAAATGTGTCCGCGCTAGAAATGTGGTGGTTGAGTTTAATCGAAACCACCAGGAAGGGATTTGTGAAAGCGCCTGTCTTTTCTGGGAGCAGATACATTTTTGAATCTTTCGCTATGCATACATTTTATCAATTTCGTTTTTATATTTTTGTATAATCTTGTATCGCATCATTTCCTGCTTTGCACTTAATTCCTCGCCAACTTTAAAGCTTTCAGTCAGCAGATGGAATTTATAAATCTTTTCGCAGGTTCTAAAATCCTTTGAGTTATTTACTAATGAATCCAGAAGGTGTGAGAATAAATCTTCTATTTCAGGAAGCTTTACGAGTTCTTCAATATTCTCAAAATCAATATTATGTTCTTCAGCATATTTTACTAAATTGTCTTTCGAAGGAACTATCAGGGTTGAAAGATATTTTTTGTCCTGCCCCAGGACAATCGAGCTTTCGATTAAACTGCTTGAACACAAAGCACTTTCAATTACCTGTGGTTCAATGTTTTCTCCGCCAAGCAGAACGATTGTATCTTTGGCACGGCCAGTAATTTTAAGTTCACCGTCATAAGTTATAAGTCCTATATCGCCGGTATTAAGCCATCCGTCTTCATCAATTACAGTTTTTGTAATTTCATCCTGTTTGTAGTAGCCCTTCATTACCTGTGGTCCGCGAACTAAAATCAAGCCCTTAACGCCCCTGCCTAAATCAGCTGTGCCTGCAGGTTTTCCGTTTTTTTCTTCAACGATTTTAATTTCAAAAGTCGGCATAACGCGTCCTACACAATTTGGTCTGTTCTTTTTGTACCAGTTGAAAGCGATTAATGGAGAAGCTTCTGTTAAGCCGTATCCTTCCAGGAGCCTGAATCCGATTGCCCTGAAAAAGTCTTCGGTTGATTTTTGCAAAGCACCGCCTCCACTTATTGCAATGCAAATTTTTCCGCCGAATTTATTTTTTATATTATTATAAACCAAGAGTTCTCCCAAAAGCTTTAACGGTAAGAGTAAAATAAAAGGAACTATTGCCTGCACAAATTCTTTGATGCGTGAAGTTTTAACAACTCTGCAGGTTCTTCCTTTTACTTTATCTTTTAACGAAGCCCATTTGATTCCAACATTAATAAAGAAATCAAATAAAACTTTTGTTGCACCGCCTTTCTTTGCAACAGCTCTTTTAACACCGTTTTCCAATGCTTCCCATAAGCGCGGAACACCACAAATCCATGCAGGTTTTACATTTGCTAAATCTTTTAACAAAACAGATGCAACTGGTTTTGAATATGCAATTCCTGAATCGGTATAAAAAACTGTGTACTGAATGAAGCGCTCGAAACTATGCCATACAGGAAGAACAGAAAGCCACATTGAGCCTTTTTTATATGGTAAGAAATTCATTAAAGGAGAAAGCTCTGTAATGAAATTCTTATGGGTGAGCATTACACCTTTTGGAGTGCCGGTTGTTCCCGATGTAAAAATAATTGTAGCAACATCATCACCTTTTGTTTTTTCCATTTCACTTTCAATTTGCTTTGTAAAGAATTCTTCGTTGCCTTCAAAAATTCTTATGCACCTTTCATAAAAATTTTTATAGCAGATGATTTGTACGCCTTTTGATTTAGCTTCGAGAATTTGAGAGGAATTTACATCATCAAAAATAATTGCTCTTTCAAGCAAAGGAACTTCTTCTTTTTTTTCAAGCACTTTATTCAACTGCGCAAAGTTTTCAAAAATTCCTGTTTTACATTCAGAGTAAGAAATTATAAAACGAATTTCATTTCCCATTGAATCGCAGCCACGAGGAACATCAACTGCGCCAATACTCAGCAAGGCTAAATCGCACAAAAGCCATTCCCTTCTGTTATCAGAAATAAAAGCAACATTTTCGCCCCTTGAAATTCCAAGGACTTTAAAACCTGCAGCAAGAGCAAGGACTGATTTATAGGAATCAGCATAACTGTAATTTATAAAATTTCCTTTCTCATCTTTTGAAGCCTGGAATGTTAAAGACTGTAATTCATTTGCTTTCTTCTTAAATAAAAGCGGAATATTCTCTGGTAAACTTGTATCAATTTTCAGTTCATCTTTTCTGTTTAATTCTTTCATCGTATACCTCCAGTAAATGCAGCTATAAAAATTTGCATTGCAAGTTTTTATAGATTTATTACTTAATCTTTTTATAGACACTTTAACAATTTATGTCAATATGTATTTTTCAGCATCTTTACAAAGTAAAAATATTAACTACACTAACAGTGGAGAAAAAAATGTATCTTCTGGTAATAAAACAACTTTCAATAATGACATTAATTGCTTTGGCTTCATGGCTCTTTGCAAAACTCACAAAAGTAAATGAAGGCGAACAAAAATTTATAAGCCGCCTGCTTTTATTCTTTATTAATCCCTGCCTTATAATTGATTCATTCAACATAGATTTTTCAGCACAGAAAATTAAAGAGTTAGGAATAGTGTTTTTGATTTCTCTCGGACTTCACTTGATTATGATTGCACTGTCTGCCATTTTCATCCGCAAAAAAAATAATGAAGATTTTGCTGACCTGGAAAAGATTGCCTGCATTTTTACAAACTGCGGATTTATTGGAATTCCTTTGATAAGAGGAGTCTTTGGAAATGAAGGTGTTTTTTATTTGATGGGATACCTTACAGTTTTCAATTTAACACTCTGGACTTACGGCTATTATGTTTTGAGCGGTTCAATCAACTTGAAAAAAATAATTACAAATCCAAACATAATTGCAGTAATTTTAGGTTTAATAATTTTCTGCATTCCGTCCAGGCTTCCAAATTTTATAGCAGAACCAGTTCATATAATTGGAAGCACAAACTCCTGTGTTGCAATGATTTTGCTGGGACTATTTTTTGCAACCTTTAAGCTTTCTCCTAAAACCGAAGAAAACAAAGGGACAATTTTCAGGCTCATAAAATTTATTGTTCTGCGTTTAGTGATTTGTTCCTTAGTAAACTTAGTCTATATTTTTACACTCTACAAAATCTTACCACAGGGCATAAACACAACGATGATGCTTTTCGTTCCTTACATTTGCTCCATGTGCCCGAGTGCAACAAGTGTTCCCGGAATGGCGTGCATTTTCAACAAAGACTCTTCTTATGCAAGTTTGATGGTTTCCCTGACAAGTCTTTTCTGCCTGCTGACAATACCGTCTTTTGTAGCGCTGGGAAATTTTATCATTGAAAAATTCCAGCAGTGATTTTTGCAGTTACATTAATTTAATTCAATCATTAGAATGCAAGAATACATTAGAATACAAAGTGAATTTATAAAATAGTAAAAGAGTGTATTTATGGAACAAAACATATTTATTCTAATTCCAGCTTATAATCCTGATGAAAAACTTATTAAACTTGTAAACGAATTAAAGGAAAGCGGTTTTTCACATATTTTAGTAATTGATGACGGAAGCAAAGCTGAATGCAAACCAATATTTAAGGAAGTAGAAAATTCCGGCTGCACACTTGTAGTTCACGAAGTTAATAAAGGAAAAGGACAGGCAATTAAAACAGGAATACAAAGTGCCAGTGAAATAATTAAAGAAAGCGGAAAAGAATTTATCGGATATATTACAGCAGACGCAGACGGACAGCACTTAACGAAAGACATTATGGGTGTTGCAAACTGCATGAGTGAAAACAAGGACTGTCTTGTTATCGGTACAAGAAATTTTAATGAGAAAGACATACCGCTTAGAAGCCGCTTCGGAAATAAATTCTCATCAGCATTTTTTAAAATTGTTACAGGCGTAAAGTGCACTGACACACAAACAGGCTTAAGGGGAATTCCTTACATCTTAACAAACCTTGCTTTAGAAGAAGATGGAAGCAGATACGAATATGAAATGAATTTTTTAATGGACGCAGTGAAGTTTACAAAAATGATTTCAATTCCAATTACTGTAATCTATGAAAATAATAATGAAGGCTCTCACTTCAGGCCAATCAGGGATTCGCTCAGAATATACGGACGATTTCTAAAATATATTTCCTGTTCATTAATCAGCTGTGCCTGTGATTTAATTTTTTTCCACCTGATATCACTTTTCTTTGATACAAAAGAACTGGCAGCAACTTCTGCAATATTTATCTCGACAGCAATCGCAAGAGTTCTTTCGGGCACAATAAACTTTACATTGAATAAACTGTGGTGCTTCAAGAATAACCGCAAGAGTGTAAAACAAGTAATTAAATACATGACTGTCTTTTTTTCAAATATGATTTTAAGTGCTTCGTTTGTCCGACTGCTTACATTTATTCCCGTACCACGGCTTTTAATCAAATGTATAGTTGATACGATTTTATTTTTTGTTTCCTACAGACTGCAGCAGAACTGGGTTTTCAGGAAAAAGCTATAACCCGCTATAGAAAAATTATATTTCCTCAATAATTGTTTATGTTAAAGATTTGTATTAAAGTTAGAAACATACATTGAACTTATTAACAAAATAAAATCAATGTATGAGGAGTATTTATGAAAAAAAGACTTTCAGCGCTAATTATGTTATTTACAGCTCTTACTGTAACTAATGTATTTGCACAAACTTCATCAACAAAAACTGCTACTGCCGGAAACTTTACAACTGATGTAGATTTATTTTCAAGCGTAACAGACTGGTCTGCTGTAAAACTTGATAAGCATTTTGAAGAAACAGAATTGAGTACCACAGCAATTAATTTTGGTGCAGCTCAGAAATTAGATTCGCTTTATTTAGCAGAATATATTGATTACTCATTCCCAGGTACTGTATCTGGATCAACAAATAGTGATAATTATTATTTAAAATCAGAAAATATAAATGCAGGAGGCTCTTTTACAACTGCTGTATTATTAGGCTCATACATGGATTTTGTTCCTGCTATAAAATTTATATTTACACAGGCTCCAGAAAAAACATATACAGAAACAACAATTCTTGATGTAACAACAATAGTTTCAACAGACAACACAGAAACAACTTTTGGCGTTGAAGCAGGCATTAATGTTAAAGCCGACAAATTAATGATTAAACCCTATGTAAACTTCTACACTTATAACACCCGTAACAACACACAAGACGATAAGAATGAACAGACTCACTTCTGCTTAACAGCGGGTTCAAAATTCATTACAGCTAAAAAGAATAATTTACAGCATGTATTTATTGTAAACGGAAATTTCTATTTTGGAGACGGGGATCCAAATCCAAATGGAATTATTAATGCAGCTTATAAAATTGCATATGATTTAAGTGATAAAGCTTCACTTGCAGCAAGATTAAACATTCCATTTACTTATTCAAATCTTGATAATAATAATACAAGCGCAACATTAGGAGAAGTTGTAAGTTTAGGAGCTCAATTAAAACCTACTCAAAAACTTAACTTAAATTTTGGTGCTGCAATAACTCTTCCTGGCGTTACATTTACAACAAATATAAATCCTGACACAAATACTAAAACACAAACAACAACTACAACAGGAAACTCAGCACGCTTCTTTGCGGGATTAAGTTATAAAGTAATTGAAAACTTTTTAATTGATACAAGCTTTAGTTTAACACCTCATAATAACCTGGGTAATGCACTCGGAAATTTAAACATTGTATTCTCATATAAAAAATAATAGTTTTTGAAGGGATGACAGCCGCTGGTTAAAAAGCGTCTGTCATTCCGAACGCGTTTCAGAATCTTCTAGTACAGATGCTGAATCAAGTTCAGCATGACAGATGTCTTGTCATTCCGAACTGGTTTCGGAATCTGTATTCACAGATAATAAATTCAGCATGACGGTACTTATTATCTTTCTTTCCTTTCACTAATTCCTGCCGAAAGCTTTTCACTAAACTGAGATAAAATAATAGCACAGAACATAATCACACAACCGGTTAATTCACGCACAGAAAGTTTTTCATGAATTATAAGAGCCCCGGATATTGCTGCAAAAACAGATTCCATACACATAAGTAAAGACGCAATAGATGCCTCACAATATTTCTGTCCTACAACCTGCATTGTGTACGCAAAGCCGCAGCTCATTATTCCTGAATACAGAATCGGAAAGAGCGCTTTTTTTATTCCGCTGATTTCAGGCTTCTCAAAAATGAACATCAGAATTGTAGAAATAAGACCTGCAGTAAAGAACTGTACACAGGAAAGCTTTATTCCGTCACATTCAGGAGCAAATTTTTCTATAAATAAAATCTGGAAGGAAAAAAAGATTGAACAGATAAATGCAAGAATGTCACCCGAATTTATTTTTCCAAATTGATTACTTTTAAAGCACAAAAAATACAAACCAACGAATCCAATAAAGATACAAATCCAGGTCAGCAAAGAAATTCTTTTTCTAAAAAATAAAAGTCCAAACAGAGGAACAAAAAACATATACATTGCAGTAATAAATGCAATTTTCCCGGAAGTTGCTCCCGGCCTGTAAAATGCAAATTGCTGAAAGTTTGTTGCAATACACAAAAGGACTCCAATCAATACACCACATTTTACAGTTTTCAAGTCCATCTTTTTTCTTAAGGCTAACTGGCTGTCAGTCATTTTTCTGGCAGTAATTTTATCTTTAATAAAAATAAACGGCATCAAAAAGAATGAACCGATTAGAGTTCTGATTCCCATAAAAGTAAACGCTTCTACAGATTCACTTCCAACACTTTGAGAAACAAATGAGGTTCCCCAGATTATTGCCGTAAGCAAAAGCATTATTACGCCCTTGAATTGAGTTTTTGTTTTTCCATTAGTTTCAGTCATGGCTAGATAATATGACTTTTACATTTACAGTTCAACTATGCTTTTTTTTTGGAGGGGGGATTTATTTCATAATTTCTTTAATTAAACTCCCTATAAACATGCTTGAATTTCCCGCTGACTTTATTCGCTGTTCGAGTTAAAAATTGAACCGCCATTTAATCAACTTCACATCCCTCTAACTAATCTTCTACACAGACCAAGTAAATCCATTGAGAATTTCAGAGATATCATATACAATTCATTCTGTTAGTTAATGCTAACACTTTCTTGATTTTTATGGAGGAATATATGAAAAAGGTTTTAGTCTGTAAAGAAAAAGACAAATTAGAAACCCGTGTTGCACTTATTCCAGATGATATAAAAAAATTATCTGCCTTAGGATTTAGTTTTAAAGTTGTTTCTGGCGCAGGTCTTAAAAGCGGATTCACTGATGAAGCTTACAAGGCATGTGGTGCTGAAATCGTTGCAACAGAAAAAGCAGGATACAGTGACAGTGAAATTGTTGTACGCATTATGAAACCAGAAAGTGCTTCCGGCTTAAAGGAAGGAACTTTGCATGTCAGTTACTTAGACCCGTTTAACGAAAAAGAACTTCTCAATGATTTTGCTTCAAGCGGTGTACAGGCAGTTTCTCTTGAAATGATTCCCCGCACGACTTTAGCACAGAAAATGGATGTTCAATCTTCACAAACATCTCTTGCGGGTTATGTTGCAGTATTAAACGCAGCAGCTCATCTTCCAAAGATTTTGCCTATGATGGTAACTCCTGCGGGAACAATTAATCCTGCACGCGTTTTCATTATTGGAGTCGGAGTTGCTGGTCTTCAGGCAATTGCTACTGCCAAGCGTTTAGGTGCGCGCGTTGACGCTTTTGACACACGACCAGTTGTAGAAGAGCAGGTTAAATCTTTAGGCGCTAACTTTGTAAAAATTGATCTTGGTGAAATGGGACAAACTTCTCAGGGTTATGCAAAGGAACTTACACCGGAACAGATTGCCAAACAGAAAGAAGCACAGGCAAAAGTTTGTGAAAAAGCAAATATTGTTATTACAACAGCAAAAGTTTTTGGCCGTAAAGCTCCCCGTCTTATAGAAAAAAATGTTCTCGACAGAATGATGCCTGGTTCAGTTGTTGTTGACATGGCAGTCTCTACAGGCGGAAATGTTGAAGGTTCTAAATTCGGTGAAAATGTCGTTACAGAAAACGGCGTTACAATTATGAGCGGCGACTTGCTTGAAAGACAGGTTCCTTATGATGCATCAAAAATGCTTTCAGGAAACATCAGTGCTTTCCTGCAGCATTTTTATAACAAGGAATCAAAAGAGTTTGAAGTAAATCTCGAAGATGAAATTATGAAGGGCTGTCTTTTAACTCAGGGCGGAAAAATCATCCACGAAAAGTTTCAATAAGAGTGAGGTATCAATATGGATATAATGTTAATTTTTGTTTTTGTCATTGCAGCATTTTTAGGCGTAGAACTTATTTCTAAAGTTCCTTCTCAGCTTCATACACCGCTTATGTCCGGCACAAATGCAATTTCTGGTATCACTGTAGTTGGTGCAATTTCAATTACAGCAATGGCAGTTTCTGTTGGCGGCACACTGGGAAAAATCTTAGGCTTTCTTTCTATTGTATTTGCAACAATAAATGTTATCGGCGGATATATGGTTACGGACAGAATGCTTGGTATGTTCAAGAAAAAGGGAGATAAGAAATAATGAATCAGATTATTATAGATATTCTTTACATGGTTTCCTGTATCTTCTTTATCCGGGGAATCAAGCTTTTAGGTAAAACAGATACTGCAAGAAAGGGAAATTTATATTCTTCAGTTGGTATGCTGATTGCAATAGTTACAGTGTTATGCCAGAAAAATGTATTTGGTTCATGGAGTTCGAATATTCTGGAAAACGGATATGCATGGATTGCAGCTGCAATTATCATCGGTTCAATCATTGGTGCAATCTGGTCTAAAAAAGTTCAGATGACAGGGATGCCGGAACTTGTTGCCCTGTTCAACGGATTTGGCGGCTTGTCTTCACTCCTGGTTGCTTTGACACAATATTTTGTTGATAAAAAAGGTGATTACTTTACCTCAGTTTCTTTAGGGCTCACCATTGCGATTGGTGCAATTGCTTTTACGGGTTCTCTTGTAGCCTGGGGAAAACTTTCGGGCAAGGCATTTAAAAAGATTAACAGCATTCCGGGTAAAAATGTAATCAATGCAATTCTATGCATACTTGGTGCAGCTTCCATTGTTTTGTATGCGTTCTTTACGGAAGAAAATCCTTTCGGTCTTGCAAACATTGAATTTATTGGCGTAATTGCAACCACTGTAATTTTCCTCGTATTAGGCTTTACAATGGTGCTTCCAATTGGCGGCGGTGATATGCCGGTAATCATTTCTTTCCTGAATGCACTCTCTGGTCTTGCAGCAGCATTTGCAGGCTTTGCAATCAACAACACTGTTCTTGTAGTTTCAGGCTGTTTAGTTGGAGCTTCTGGACTTATCCTTACACTGATTATGTGTAAAGCAATGAACCGCAAATTTGCTAACCTTTTATTCAAGAGTTTTGGAGGACAGAAAAAGAAAGGCGCTTCCGGCCCTGCAAAAGAACCAAAGGCAATGTCTGTAGAAGATGCTTACATGATTCTGGAAGCAGCACGAAATGTTGTATTTATACCTGGATACGGAATGGCAGTAGCTCAGGCTCAGCACGCAGTAAAAGAACTCTGCGATAAACTTGAAGCAAATGGTGCAGAAGTAAACTTTGCAATTCACCCGGTTGCAGGCCGTATGCCGGGACACATGAATGTATTGCTTGCAGAAGCTAATGTGCCTTACGAGCAGTTAAAGACAGCAGACGAAATGAATCCGCAAATGAGCAATGTTGATGTTGCAATCGTAATCGGTGCGAACGATGTCGTTAACCCTGCAGCAATTGATGATGAAACTTCTCCACTTTACGGAATGCCAATAATCAACGCCTTCGAAGCAAAAACAGTATTTGTATTAAAACGAGGACAGGGAACTGGTTTCTCTGGAATTGAAAATCCTTTATTTACAAACGACAACACTATAATGATTTACGGAGATGCAAAACAGACAGTTTCAAGTTTAGTAAGTGAATTTGAAGAGCAGTAACTTCTGTGATAGCTAGTGATTCAAAAATATGGGAGCGCGAAGAAAAGCAGAAGACTGCTGAACACTTTGAAGGGGCGAACGAGCGCAAGCGAGTGAGTCAAATTCCATATACCCTTCAACCGTGTGAAGCAGTCTGTCTTTTCTGGGAGCGGACATATTTTTGAATCAAAAGTCAATGTTCTTTTCTTTTAATCGGCTCCACTATTTTTTTTATTCCATTTAGCTGTTACATCAAAAAGAGTAAGCTCCCAGACTGCAACATATTTTACTGCATCCCTGTCCCACTCAAACCCCCTGCATTCAGGAAGTCTTTCAACACAGCATTCAATTCCCTTCACAAGTTCATCGCCCTCTAAAAGCCTGACTTTTGCTTTTGCCATTACGCATCTGTACCGCTCTGTAATATCTTTATGAGAAGGAACAAGCTCTACTCCATCATCAATATCAATCTCTACAGAACAGGAATCAGTCTGCTGAAAAAGGTTCCATCTTCTTCCCGCACGCGCACCATGCATATAAAGCTTAATCTCGCCGCCGATAATTTTATATGCAAAATTCATTGGCACAATATAAGGAAAATCCAGATCATTTTTATCGCATATACCAAGCCTCATAATTCTGGCTTCATCAAGCATTCCCACAATTGTATTAAAATCCGTAACTTCTCTCTCTTTTCTTCGCATAGTTCTAACCTCAATATTATTTTACAACAAGTGTCAGAAAACACAAAATATGATATTATAGCAGTCACACTGCTTAATCACATTATAAAAAGGATGAGATATGATTTTTGGAATGAATTTTTATCAGATATGCTGGTTTTTCATTATATATAGTTTTCTCGGCTGGGTAATTGAAGTTGCTTATCACGCAGTAACTTTAGGAAAGGTTGAGAACAGAGGATTTTTGAATGGCCCTATATGTCCTGTATACGGATTCGGCATGCTGGCAGTTTTAATCATCACTTATTTTATTCCAGTGAATCCGCAGACACAGCAGGTAAATGCAGCACTTGTTTTTCTAGTCGGAATGATTTTCACCACTTTAATTGAATTGATTGCAGGCTGGGTACTAGACAAATTATTTCACGCCCGCTGGTGGAATTACAGTTCAATGCCTTTGAATTTAAACGGATATATCTGCTTAGCCTTCAGTATAATCTGGGGCTTGTCTGTTATGATTGCAGTAAAATTAGTTCACCCTTTAATCGCAAAATTTTCACTTGCAGCAATTCCTCCAAAAGTGGGCTGGTGGCTTTTAGGCATTTTATACATTTCAATTTTTATAGATTTAGGTGTTACAATTGCAACAGTTCAGGGCCTTAACAAAAAGCTGAAACAAATTGATTTACTCAGGGAAGCACTAAGAAAACCTTCTGACAAAATGAGTGAAACAATTACTGAAAGCACTATAAAAATTACAAACAAAGTTGAAAAAGCACAGATACAGGTTGCATTAGGAAAAGCAGAATTAAAGGATTCACTTGAAGATTATGGAAAGCAGCTTGAGAAAAAATATCAGGAGCTTATGGCAAAAAAGAACTTTGGCTTAAGGCGTTTATTAAAGGCATTCCCGGAAATCATTCACCACAAATACGAAGACGCTTTGCTTGAACTGCAAAAGTATTTTAATGAACACAAAAAAGACAAATAGATCGAAGCTTCGAGTTTCAACACATACAAAATAAAAAACTATTCACGCTGCCAGAGATAATACAGATAATTTTGCGTCATGCTGAATTTGCAGCTCGTTATTTCGAGCTTGCTTCAGCATCTGTCATTTTATGGACGTACAGATTCTGAACCAAGTTCAGAATGACAAGATATCTAATGCACTCACTTACATTCTCTTCCATGCGTGGCCGTCGAAAGTAAAAATGTCGGCCTCGCAGTTATTCTGTAAACCCTTTCCCCAGTAATTCTCCAGGCGGTTTCCTTCGAGTGTACACATAAGGCCTTTATTTAAAGCCCCGTGAGCTACAATCATAATTCTTTCACAATCCTTTTGAGGTTCTATAACTGATTTCAAAAAGTCTCTGGTGCGTTCGATTACGCTTTGAAAAGATTCACCTTTTTCCGGGGGATTATATTTTTCAGGGGCAGTAAAAAAATAGCGGTATTCAGAAGTGTCATTAAACCAGTCAGTATATAAAGCACCTTCTGCAACACCAAAAGAAATTTCTTTAAGACGGTTATCAGTCACAATCTCAATGTTTCTTTCCCCGCGGATAAGTTCAGCAGTATGAAAAGCACGTTTTAGAGGCGACGAATAAATCTTATCAAAGAAAACATCCTTAACGCTTTCTCCGAATTTTCTCGCAGCCTCAATTCCTTTTTCATTCAGTTCAATATCAATATTACCCTGTAATTTTCCGCAAGCATTCCAAACAGTTTGACCGTGCCTGATAACGTATAGTTCCATAATTTATTTTTGTATTTATTTTTGTTCTAAAGCTTTGCCGCTTTTTCTAACAAGGAACATACTCAAGGCCAAAGCAACACAATACAAAATCATTGTAACAATTAAAACATTCTGATAACCAATAGGATTTACCATAACCCCGTGTGAGTTCTCAAAAGCTTCTCCTGTATGTTTAACAATGAATGTTGCCATTTGATTTCCTGTAAGGCCTGCAAAAGCCCATGCCGAAAGTGTAATTCCGTGAATTGCAGAAATATTTCCCATTCCGTAATGGTCGTGCAGTAAAGTTGGAACATTAGAGAATCCGCCGCCATAGCCTGCATTTACAACAAAAATCAAAGTGAGAACTAAAATTACAAGGAATATATTTCCGTCTCCGTTTTGAATTCCTTTTGTACACAAAACTAAAACAGTAGAAACAATTGAAAGAATAAAAATCAATTTATAGATTGTATTTCTGTCCTTAAGTTTATCAGCCCAGGCAGAAAATCCCAAGCGTCCGCCGGCATTAAAAATTGCAGAAATTGTAGAAACAAGACCTACTACGCCAGCAAGTCCTATACATTTTACAATCATTTTTTCCTGAGAAATAATTGCAAGACCGCAAGTAATATTTATATAGAACATCAGCCAGATGCCAATGTAATTTGAAAGTGGTTTAGATTTTAATGTAGCCCAGATGCCTTCTTCCTTAGATTTAGTCTGAGGCTCAACCCAGTCAGCAGGTTTTGCCAGAAGTAAATGACCCACAAACATCATTATAAAATAAATTGCAGCGAGGATGTAGAACATTTTATAGATTTCGCCGTTTTGATTTTCACCCAAAAGCTTCTGCATAATCGGACTGGCCAATGCCTTAGCAGCACCAAAGCCCGCAACCGCAAGCCCTGTAGCAAGCCCCTTCTTGTCCTTAAACCAAAGCATCAGTGTTTTAACCGGTGAAAGATATCCTGTTCCTAAGCCGACACCCATTACAAAACCATACGAAACATAAATTCCGCACAGAGCAAGAACGCTGTGATTATGTACACCACCGTACCAGATAAAAAATCCTGTTCCAACCATTCCTAATGTAAAACAGATAGTTGCAATCAGTGACGATTTATGAATATTCTTTTCTACAAGATTACCCAAAAAAGCTGCAGACATTCCTAAAAAGAAAATCGCAAAACTAAAAGCCCATTCAACAGCGCCCTTAGAAAAACCAATGTAATCAGCAATTTCCTGACTAAAGATTGACCAGCAATAAACAGTACCAATACTACAATGGAGAAGCAATGCAGGAATAGCACCTCTAAGCCATTTGTTTTGAATATTTTTCATTATAAAACCTTCTTATAAGAACAAAAGTATAATATAGATTATCGACATTTTAACTAAAGGTCTATATAGCTTATTTTAAATGCGTATAGTCATTCTGGAAAACGCACTTTGGAAGTGTATATGAACCAATCTGAGCTTTTTCAAATTCAATTAAAGTGATTGAAGTAAGTTCAAACAGGAAGTGTGTACAGGAAACCGGGAACGGAATATTCATCAGGTGCCCGAACAAAGCACAGGTAAAACCGCCGTGACAGAATAAAGCTATACTGTCTTCATTATTTCTTTCTACTTTAAATGAACCCCTGTCATATACATAGCCTTCCTTCGCAAGGAATTTATCTATTTCTTTAATGCGCATTTCAACATCAGTTACTACCCTGTCATTTGCAAACAGAGGATCATTTTTCCAGTCATCAAATGACGGGATGCGATGCTGTTCAAACATCAGCTGCTCGGAAGAATCCCACGGATTGCCGTCTGCATAAGGATCACCCTTAAAGTTTCCCCACTCAAGTTCTTTTGCAAATGGTAAAATCTCAAAACTTTTGTTCACCAAATCACAGTAGTAAGAGCAAGTTTGTTTTGCCCTGCCAAGAGGAGAAGAATAAACCCTGTCAATTTTAAATTTCTTCAAATGTTCTGCAGCAAGCTTTGCCTGTTCATGACCTTCTGGAGTTAGACAGTCTAAGTCGTAATCTGGAGCACCGTGTCGCACAATGTATAATTTCATAATAACCTCACAATAATAAGATGAGTTTTACACTTTATTGAATTTTTTACAAGCAATTTTTTTTGATGATGAAGATAGAATTTATCCATTGATTCCTATCTCTTTTTCGAATTTTTATCAATTAAAAAATATTAGCCTTATAAGTAATCATATTTTCAATGATAATCTTACTTCACTAAAAACATCAGGATTTTCCAAATTCTCCCATGAATATGATTTTATTTTTTCAAACAAAAAACTATCTTTTGAAAAGGAAATCCATATACCTTCTTTTGAAACTAATCCAAACCCATCAGATTGTAAGCGCATCGCATATGATTTTGCCTGAATGTAGGCTTCATACAACTGTTTTTTATTAGGGATAGTAAATTTTGCTTCCCACAAGAATTTTGCAGTCTCTTCCCCTTTTTTTCCTTTTGGAAAAAGTGCATAATCTGGATAGTTTCGTTCTCCCCGCCCCATACGAACAGGAAGTTGTCTAACCCAGTTTTTATCAGTATAACCAAGTTTTCTTAACAGTGGTTCAAGCAGTTTTTCCTCAACATCTTTTTCAATAAAAAGTTCAACATTGTTTGGCAGACCTGTAAATTGTAGTTTTGGTAAAACAGAAATATCAAATTTTTTCTTTTTAAGCATTTTCAAAAAAGAGTCATATTCATCCTTTGTACAAGGTGTTCCAGAACATCCCTGCATATGAGCCTTAATAAGACCTTTTTCTTTCCAAACAGAATCCTTTTTTAAGTCGTCAAGTGTGATGGGGTTTATGCGAATCATTTTGCTTATCCAGACTCTATCAGAAAAATATTCAAAAGGATCTGTAAATCCAATTGAAGTACATCGCCAGACGGATTGAATTGCAGCTATTGGTTTTACCTCATATAGCAACATAATATCGCCAGGAAGCATATTAGTATTTCCTGCCCAACAGGTAATTGTATTTTCATTAGCTGATTTCAACCATTCTGAATCACCTATACTAGCACCGCAAATATAAACTTTAGACGGCTCAGGCAAATTTTCTATAAAAGAAATTGGTTCCGTACAATGAGGTGCAAAATAATACAAGAAAACACAGAATTCTTCGGGTGTTAAATTGAACTGCAGACGAAAATCATAAAATGCCTTACAAATTTCGAAATAGTAAAAAAGATGCTTTTTATAATCTCTCTTTGGTGGTAGAGGTGGCAGCGTAATATCAAATTCTTTACAAATGTTTTCTAACTTTGGAAATTGTGCTTCAAAGTAATAAGGAAAAAATAATTGGGGGAATGAAAAATAAAAAAATAAGGAATATAAACGAATATATGTCATAAAATCGCGTTCTGTCAAATCTGAAACAGATTCTATCTCATCATCAATAATTTTTTTTTTGTTATCAATTACACCTTCAATTCCTTTTTTCGCAAATATCTTTTCATCATCAAAACGAATCTGTTCAAAATCAAAATCTAAAAAAAGTGTTGAATATCTTTTTATCTCATCATCACTTTCATCTTTCAAAACTGGTAAAATTGCAATATGCTGAAGAAAATCATAATAAGGAGCATTCTTTTTATTTTTGATTATTTTTTCAAAATCAGAAAAAAAAGAAAATGCTTCTTTACCTTCAGTTGTTGTAAGGTAGTTATCAAAAATAAATCTATTGAACTGCAAATTTCACCTCCAGCATCTTATACGATATTACCTGTTATTAAAAATGTTGTCTTTTATAAAAGATTTAACTATATTATTTCTATTGGAACACCGTGGTATAGGGTGGCTGTCTCCTAATCTTAATGAAAGGGAGATTCGTGCAGATATGACAAAATACGAAAAAGCAATGCTTGTCGTTGCAATTTTGGCTTTGCTTATAGACGCACTCGCTCTCTTCAAGTAATTCTTGTAAGGGCAAAAAAATAAGCCTACCCCAAGTGTAGCGACTTCCGAGTAGGCTTTTCACAATAGCTTAAAGGAGACAGCCACACCTCTGCGGTGTTCCTTTATTTATTTAAATATACTCTGTTTTTTTCTTTCCCGTCAAGTATTTTTAATTAGTAGCTTACTGGCTATCTATTGCATATTTCAGAAAATCACATAACTTAATTACAATAACACTTTATTTCAAAACAGTTTTCAGTTCATTCGTTAAAGAGGATTTTATTTCACTTTCCAATGAATCATAAATTTTTTTATCAACAAAATTTTCTGCATCTTTAAAGCCTGTTATTCGCTGGCAGGATTTTTCATAAGAGAAAATATTTTTACTGTTTCCAGAAATAATTACTGAAACAGAAGGATTTGCTGTAATTGAATCTGAGTAATAAGACTTTCCTGTATCAATTTCAACCTGAACAAGGTATGCAGCATTCTGCTTTACAACTTTATATCCGCATTCGTTTATTGAATTGGAAACCAAAGAAGAAATTTTATTTGAGCTGTCATTAACTGTTTTTATCTGAAAAGAAATTTTATTTTTCTCTTCTGTAATTTTACTTTCAAGTGATGCAATTTTATTTTTATCTTCTTCATAAAAGCTATCTGCATCAGGATAAAGTATATGAGAAAAATCCAGCGCGTTTTCATATTCAGCTGATTTTTCCTGCAGTTGAGTTAAAAGAGAAATTTTAGTAAACAAATCTTTTTCACTGACTGCATTTTTATATGACAGATTAAATTCTTTCTGTAATAAACCTATTTTTGATTTATAAATATTCCATGCCTGTTCACGCTCTATATAGGCACAGTTTATATACTGCTTCTTTTTTTTGTTATACCAGGACTGAGTATGCTTTACCGCAATCAAATCAATCTCAGATTTTATTAAAACAGATTTTGTAAGCTCTTTTTCTGAAGTTTCTTTTTCATTCATTTTTTCACTTGCAAAAGTCTTAGACTCTACAGAATGTGAAAAATACTTTGCTAATTCACCTTCTGCATAAACGCGGGCAGCAGAATCTGTAGAAGCATAACCTAACCTGCTGATATATTTTTGAGAGGGATAAACTTCTTCAATATTTTCTTCATTTGCCCATAAAGGAATTTCATTTTCCGGCGTTGAAGCACAGCTCAGCAAAAGCAAATTTATTACTATAAACATTAACGGTATGCAAAAACTTTTTTTTAATTTCATATTATCCCTCATATAAAAAAGGCCATTCCAAAAGAACATAATAACATGAACTTATTGGACTGGCCCGTTACCTGTTTAACTAAAACAATACGTCTGGTCAAGGCACGCTTCGCTTAAAGCCTTGACTCAGCCGTTTTCCGAACCGCTAAATTATTATCGGTTCGGAATTAGTCACCGTATACAACATAATCATCTGCAACATTATTAATTGCTACGTCGTTTGAAGAAACAACAGAATCCATTAATTTGCTGCGGATCATATCTTTTAAAGCCTGACCTTCAGATGTATTGTCATCTACAGTTGCCATTGCTGCTTTAATCTGTTTGTCGAAAAGCTTTTTATCCATTGTCCATACTGCATAGTATTCGAAATAATCGTTTACGGCTTTCTTTCCTTCGTAGCGTACAGCTTCAATCCAGTAGCTTGCAGTTTTTTCAAGACCAGTCAATTCAACTAAAGAAACAGCAGCTTTATACATATCAAGTTTTTTCTGAACTTCAGCTTCTGTTAAAACTTTTCCTGTTTCGCTGGCCTTTGCATTCATGCTTGCCTGAACACCCTTTGTTACAACACGCTGGAATGTATCGCCAACCTGAACTTCAACATCAACTAAATCAGTCCAGTTTCTTACAAACTCTAAATTGTTTCCACGGCCAATTGTAACAAATACTTTCTTGCCTTCAATTCCAGGCATAGATTTAGACAGCACCTGTGAACTGTACTGTCCTTCAGAAAGTAATGTAACCCATTCAGGAATTTCTTTACCAAAAGTTGCACCCTGGTAATCTACAAGCTTTGTAGTCCATTTACCCATTTTTGCACCTTTTCCTTTAATGCCTGAACCTGCAGTTGTTGTTGTTTTACAGCCTGCAAAAACCATTGATAAAACTAACACTGTTCCAACTAAATTTAAAATCTTTTTCATTTAATCCTCCAAATGTATTTATATTTATTGAAATGAAATTCCATCATTTAATCCCAACGAAGTCCAACATTAACTCCTAAAGAAACATATGGATCCAGTTCCTGAAGTATATTGTATCTGAATTCAAGACCAATCGTATAAGAATCAGAACTTATATAATCAATTCCTCCAATAAATTTTAATGTTAAAAATGAATGTAATGATTCATCGGTTTCAACATCCTTAAGGGCCCCTACACCCAATCCAAGTCCTGCATAAGGCATGAAAGAATTAAATCTTGCAGAAAAACCTCCTAAAATGGCATAATCCATATAAAAAATGTCATTAGCCATTAGAGAATAATTAGCTTCCAAACCCATCCAGCTATTGTTATTACAGCCACAACAAGCATACGGAGACTGAATATCAACCTGAATGTTTAACATACAGCCATTCAGCAAGCCGGCATTTTCACCAACACCATCAAACCCAGCAAGACCACAGAAAAGTCCCTGTCGGCCACCATGACTCTTAGCATATAATTTCTTTTCTGCTGCAAGCTTTTGTTTTACATCACTATTACCTGTAGAACTATTTGAATTATTTTTTGTCTGAGATGCATTTGTATTTTTATTATCAGTCTTAGAGAAGTCACTTAATCTGTATTCAAAAAGCATGCTTCTATCTTCAGTTTTATGAATTCTAAAATAAACCGGTGAAACATAATATTTATCGAAGGTTTCTATGTATTTAACTTTTAAAGCAATTTCTGAATAAAGATATGGAACGCTTGTCCTGAAATATAAATCGGCAGCTTCAACAAGCTTTTGATACTCAGTATATTCTTCCAGAGTAGAAGCTTTTGTTGCTGGTAACTTACCTGTCATTTCTTTGTAAGTTATCAAAGCTTTTGGAAGTACAACAGCTGAGGTGTCAGTCTTAGGAATTGAGGACATATTAAGGCGTGAATTAACAGCCCAGCTGTTTTTTTCTCCATCGAATTCATCCACAATAAGACTTAAAAAATCATCGTTTTTATCAATTGAACGGAAAACATAAGTTGTCTTTTCCATTTCGCTTACATTTGATTTGATTTGTGCTTTATATGAATCTAAATCACTTTTAACGCTTTCATTAAAATTTGTCTGGGCTTTTTTCTTTGCACTTTCATACTTTGACTTTACTGCATCAATTTTCTGCTGTCTGAAATGTAAGGCTGTCTGTGTAGGATTCCCATTTGCATCTGTGTCAGCCTTTGTCCAGCCCTGAGCCCTGATCTGCTTTATTTCTTCTTCACATTTTTGATCAAAATAAGAATTGCTTTCGTTTGTAATCTGATCCAGCTGTTTCTTTAACTGATTATAGTTTGAAAGATCATTTTCTATTAATTCAATTCGTTTTTTAAGTGACAGTTTATTTGTTGCTTCCTTAAGGATTTCCTGCTTCTTCTTTTCAAGCTCACCCATTTTATTCATGAGTTCTGCCTGACGGCTGGAAGCTAACTGTTCAAGCTCCTGTTTTTTCTTTGCTTCATTTGCTTCATCTTCTTTCTGTCGGCGCAAATTTTCTTCAGCCTGCTGCTTTCGTTTTTCAAGCATTTCAATTTTTAACTTTAAGGCCTGCGATTTATTCTCTGATTCAATTTTATCATCTAAGGACTGTGAGCTTTTCTTAATGCTGTTCAATTCTTTTTCAGCCTGGGCAATCTGCTTAGCATAATCCTGCACATATTTTGTGTAGTTTTCAGAACTTGTTCCGCTGTGCAAAAGCTGATTTACGACATTAACCTCAAGCGGCTGTATATAACCTCTCTGCTGCAGGCTGAGTAAAACTTCATAAGCTAAAGAGTCAATTACTTCATCGCTGAAATTATTTATCTGTAAAGAAGAAGTTGCCTTTTTTGAAATCAAATTCATCTTTTCTATTTCAGAAACTTCACAGCTAAACTGATACAAACCATTCTTTACCGAAAGCATTTTTAACAGCATAGAAAGCTTAGCCTGACTTCCTTTATCGCTGGCGTAAGCTGCACTGTCACTTCCCATTCCGCTTCCTGCATCAATCTGAGACTGCTTCTGAATTGCACGCAAGGTTGAATCAACACTGGAATTTCTAACACTTATTTGATTTACAATAAGCATATCCTGTAAAAAGCGGTTATATGCAGTTGATGTATAACTTTTAGCATTACTATCCAATGAAGCTGTTGAAACAGAGTCCAGTTCTACTTTTATGATTAATTCTTCTGCAAAAGTGAATGCGCTGAATATTAATAAAAGTATGCAAAATAATACTCTTTTAAGGTTGAACATAAACTCTCTCCTATCCTTCATTCTTTAAATATATAGCAAAAAACACAATTTTTCAAAGAAATTTAAGATTATAGTTCTATTATAATAGAATAAACATAAATCAAAGAAGTTACAATGAAACACAAAAATCAGACGAATTTTATTCTGACTGACTGAATGCGGCGGAGGCTTTGATCTTCAACTATAAATACAATTTTTTCGTACTTATATACACTGCCGGTTTTAGGAAGCTCGTCAAAACGTTCTAAGAGCCAGCCTGCAATTGTATCGTAATTCTCACTGTCGAGATTTAAGTTTAAGACTTCATTCAAATCATCTAACTTCATATCGCCCGGAATCAGGAATTCATTTACGCCGCACACTTTCACTCTTGTTTCAGGAGGCACTTCTGAAGTTCCGTATTCATCAGTAATTCTTCCAAATACTTCGCGCAAAATATCATCCATAGTTACAATTCCAGAAAGGCTTCCGTATTCATTTACAGCAACGGCGAAATCACTCTTGTGCTTTTTAAAATTATCCAGCAGTTCCAGGGCACTAAAGGTTTCCGGGACGAACATTACATCACGCATACAGATTCGCACAAAATCTTTGCTTTCCAGAATCGGCATTGAAGCAAACAGAACATTTTTATAATGAAGCACCCCAATAACATTTTCTTCCTGGCCGTCATAAACAGGCAGGCGCGAATAGCCAGACTTAGTAAAAGTTTCTATAGCCTCACTGTAAGTTGCATTCACATTTAAATATTTTACCATTGAACGATGATGCATAATGTCGTGAACATTTAAATCGGTGAACTCAAAAATCCTGTCGAGCATTTTGCGGCTGTCCTGGTCTATAGTTCCTTCAGCTTCCCCTACTTCCAGCAAGGTCTTTAATTCATCATCAGTAATGAGCTGATTTTTCTGCTTAAAGAATTTTGACTCAAGCTTACTGATTAAATTTGTGAAAGAAGAAAACAGCCAGACGGCAGGGAAAAATACTTTTTGCAAAATATAGATTGGTCTTGAAGTGCCTATTGAAACTTTTTTTGGCTTTAAGCTTGCATAGGTTTTCGGGATAATCTCCAGAAACACAATTACCACAATACTTACCAAAGCTGTTACATAACTTACATATTTTGAACCGAATACATTTAAGGCAAACGCTGTTGAAAGTGATGATATCAGTGTAGTTATAAAATTTGTCCCGATTAAAAGAAAGCAGATTAAAGTGTCCATATTGGATTTCAGCTTAAAGACTAAATCTGCATTCTTTATGTTTTTTCTCTGCAGCATGCGGATTTGAATTTTTGTTATAGAGGTATATGCAGTTTCTGATGACGTAAAAAACGCACCGCATAGGATGAGTAAAATTTCTGCTATCACATTACAAACTATATATATCACTTGATTCATTTTTTCTTTTCCACGGGCCTAACTAAAACACGGGCAATTCTCTTGTCATCCATTTTTACTACAGTAAACTTGTATCCGTCGCAGGCAATAGTATCGCCAATAACAGGAATCTTACCGAGTGTTTCACAAATGTATCCGCCTAAAGTTTCGCACCTTTCACTTTGCATTTTTGTTTTCAGCTGTTCATTCAAATCCATTAAACGAACAAGGCCATCAATTTCAGTATTTTTATATGTATTCACCTGGAAATTAATTCTTCGGGTATAAGGCTTGTATTCATCGGTAACGGAACCAAAGATTTCGCGCACAATATCTTCGCAGGTTAAAACGCCCTGGGTACCGGAGTATTCATCAATTACAACCGCCATGCTCTGATGATTTTCCTGAAGCGTCTGCTGAATGGAAGACATTTTTTTTGTTTCGAGAATGAACAAGGGAGAGCGCATGACATTTTCAATTTTAAAATCCTGCGAGTGAGTTTTATATGCAAGCAAATCCTTTACATATAAAATTCCTACAATGTCATCAATATCTTTTTTATAGACAGGAAATCTTGAAAGCCTGTAGCGCTCACTGAATTCGATTATATTTGAATACGAAGCACCAATGCTGATTGCACGTATATTTTTTCTTGGAATCATTATGTCGTTTGCAGCAAGGTCATGAAACTTAAATACACGCTGCATCATCTGCTTACCGTCTTTTTCCAGAACGCCCTGTTCACTGGAAACATCAATTATAGTTTTTATATCTTCTTTCGTAAAAGTTACTTTTTTATCTTCTACATCAATTTTAAATATTTTCAAAAACAAAGAACTGACTGAACTTAAAACGAAAACAACAGGAGTTAGTATTTTTACAAGGAATAAAATAAAACCGCTGAAGAAAAAAGCTACAGGTTCAGGATGATGCGTTGCAATTGTCTTAGGAGTAATCTCGCCAAAAATTAAAAGCAGAATTGTCGCACATAAAGTTGCAAGTCCCACACCGGCATTTCCAATCGCACGTACTGCAAGAATTGTAATAATGGCAGACAGAGCAATGTTTACGATATTATTTCCAACCAGAAGTGCGTTTATTAGTTTTTCCCTTGACTGTAATAATTTCCACACCCTGATAGCCTTTTTATTTTTTTTATTACGAAGAAAGCGGACGCGGAGTTTGTTTATAGAAAGAAAAGCACTTTCTGCTGCGCTAAAAATCATTGAAAAAACAATCAGGATAATTGCGACAACAGAAAGAATTATTGTAGAAGGCGACGGCGACAAATCCATTGAATCTAATTATTCCTCAGAATCTGCAGTCTCAGTTTCAGCTTCGGTTTCAGTAGTTTCAGCATTTAAGCTTTCTTTTTCTTCTGCAGCAAGTTTTGTTTTTTTAACAGATTCAATTGCATTTTTAATATTTGACTTATGCTTTGACTTTGCATCTATTTCATAAGAAAGATTTAGATACTCAAGCATTCTGTCAAAATTTTTAGGATCATACATTGAAACATAATATGCAGCCATATAATAAGCTTCCTGCATCTGCTCATTTGACAGATGGCCTTTTTCAACAGCTTTAATAAAAGGAGAAGGCTCCTGCTCAGTTTTATTCATTGCAGCTTCAAGATATGCCTGCTTTAATTCAAATGCTCCTGCAAGTTCTGACTCATTATCTGGATCTAATTTGTCAAACTGTGTAATTAAAGGATAAAGCGGCTGTGCAAAAATGTCCGGAGTAACAGACATTAAATTATAAATTGCATCAAGCTTTTCGCGGCCCTTAGTTGTTCTTACTTTATTTATAATATCCATTTTACTGAGAGAAGCTTTGCGGGCTTTTTCAACACTCTCTAAATAAGTATTTACTTCAAGATTCTGAGGTGGCATTACAGACATTAAGCTGTAGCCTTCATAAGTAATTAAATATGCTGTCGGTATTATTTTGCATCCTGTATAAACTGCAGCTTTGTCTTTTTCATCGTATTGCTTTTTTAACTGCTCATAAGCTTTTTTTTCTTCATCGCCTAAAGTTTTATAAAGCTTGTTTGCTTCTCTTTCAGCTTCTGTGAAATCGTAATGAACAAGAACATAATTCTGAAGCATTTCTTTTGTAAAAGCTTCACTTGTTAAAACAATCTCATTTAGATTTTTGCTGGACTCATTCCATTCAACACCGGTAAAAACAATATAAATCAATTTATTCTGTTTTTTTGCAGCAGACTGAGCTTTACTCAAATCGCTATACCATACAGTTTTATTGCAGGAAAAAAATAAACAGAATACAACGCAAAGAATTGAATACAATTTAATTTTACTTCTCATATAATCCTCAAAAAAAAAATTGATACCTCTAACAAAAAATTCATTAAAGGTATCAGTTAGAAAACATATTAATTAAGCAAAGTAATTTACACCGGCTTTGAAAATATTCTGGCAAGAGCTTTCATTTTTATCGAAGCAAATGTTCTTAATCAAATCAACACTCTTTCCGTTTCCATCAGTTCCAATTGTTCGCTCGTTGTGTCCCATCTTACCCAAAACGTGACCGTCAGGACTTGTAAGACCTTCTATAGCAAACAAACTTCCATTAGGATTATCCGGTTCTGAAATCGAAGGAACTCCATTTTCATCAACGTACTGTGTAAATACCTGACCCTTTTCAAAAAGCTTTTGTGCAAGCTCCTGGCTTATAACAATTCTGCCTTCACCGTGGCTGATTGGAATAAGATGAACTTTAGAATCAAGCACAGAAGAAGACAATGCCCATGGACTCAAAGCACTTACCATTCTTGTCCTTACAACGCGGCTAATGTGTCTTCCGATTTTATTGAAGGTCAAAGTTGGTGTTTCACTTGTCATTGGTCTGATTTCACCATAAGGTACAAGACCCGTTTTAATAAGTGCCTGGAAGCCATTACAAATTCCCAAAACCAAACCGTCGCGTTTTTTAAGGAGATTCATAATGCTGTCTGCAATTCTATTTTCACGGATTACATTTGCAATATATTTTCCAGAGCCGTCCGGTTCATCGCCTGAACTGAAGCCGCCTGCAAATGCTAAAATCTGTGCGTTATCAATTTCACTCTTTAACTGATTCAATGAAGCTGTAAGTTCAGCCGCAGTTCTGTTTCTGAATACCATAACTTTTGTTTCTGCACCGTTTATGTTGAATGCACGGGCCATATCGTATTCGCAGTTAGTTCCAGGGAAAACAGGAATAATTACTTTTGGTTTAGCCTTGTTAACAATAGATTCAAACTTTCCTGTCTTGCTTTCTTCTCTTGCCTTTTGCAATGAGCTGTGTTCATTTAATGCATATTCTGGAAGAGCAGGCTGTTCTTTAGCACCAGAAACCGGAGGGAATACTTTTGAAAGCTTTTCTTCCCAAACTGAATCGATTTCACTCAAATCAATTTCTACATCTTCAATTTTTATTTTTGCTTCATTAAGTGTTGTACCAATCTTTGAAACTGTGCCGCCTGCAAAATCACTTTCGCTTTCCAAATCAACTTTTGTTTCAACAATAATTGAACCGTAAAGAGGAGTAAATAAATCTTCTACACTAGCATCAAGTGAAAGAGCCTGCTTTGTTGCACTTACAGGAATATCTTCTATCTGCAAGCCGATTCTGTTTCCTAGTGCCATTTTACTTACAGCTTCAGCAATACCTCCTGCACAAACCGGATACATGCTGGAAATTTTTCCCGATGCATTTAATTTATACAAAGCCTTTGCATTCTTTTTGAAAACTTCAAAATCCGGAGCGAGTTCCTTTGTATATGGAACCTGAACAATATAAACTGAACTGCCGGCTTCCTTGAATGAACCAGAAGTAACATTCTTTACATCCTCAGTATCAACAGCAAAAGAAACCAATGTATGAGGAACATTTAAATTCTCGAAGGTACCAGACATAGAATCCTTACCGCCAATAGAACCTGTTCCCATAGAAAGCTGTGCATCAATAGAACCTAATAAAGCTGCTGCAGGATATCCCCATGCTTTTTCATTTACTGTGCGGCCAAAGAATTCCTGGAAAGTAAGACGGGCATTTTCTGCCTTACCGCCGATACAAACCAGCTTTGTCAATGATGAAAGAACAGCAACCTGGCTTCCGTGCCATGCAGACCATTGTGAAACTCGTGGATCAAAACCGAAAGTCATAAGGCTGACAGTAGAAGTTTCACGCGGACTTACAACAGGAATTTTTGCTGCCATACCTGCTTCTGGAGTTCCCTGATATTTTCCACCAAAAGGCATTAAAACAGAGCTGGCACCAATTGAGCCGTCAAATCTTTCTCCCAGACCACGCTGAGAACAGCAGGCTAAATCGCTCATGTTTTCAAGCCATGCAGACTTTATATCAGAACCGCTTGATGAGTCTGAATCAGAATCGCTTAAAGCTTTTGCAACTGAATCCAGAGGCTTAACTAATGGAGATTCAGATTGAGCAGAAGGAGATTCAATTAAAGCAACTGCATGATGTTCAGCACCGGCAGCATCAAGGAATGAACGGTCAAGGTTTACAATTGTCTTACCGCGCCATTTCATTACAAGCTTATTAGTATTTGTAACTGTTGCAACAACAACAGCATTTAAATTTTCTTCATTACAGAGTTCAATAAATTTCTTCTCATCAGATGAACGGATTACAACAGCCATTCTTTCCTGACTTTCAGAAATTGCAAGCTCAGTACCGTCGAGGCCTTCATATTTTTTCGGTACATTATCAAGATTAATATCAAGACCAGGAGCAAGTTCACCAACAGCAACACTCACACCACCAGCACCAAAGTCATTTGAACGGCGGATCATTTTACAAACTTCCTGATTCCTGAAGAGGCGCTGGATTTTTCTTTCTTCTACAGCATTTCCTTTTTGAACTTCAGCAGCAGCAGTTGTAACAGATTTAACATCATGAATTTTTGAAGAACCTGTAGCACCACCAATTCCGTCGCGGCCTGTTCCACCACCAATCAAAACTACGATATCACCTTCTTCCGGCTCTTCACGAACAACCTGCGAACAAGGAGCAGCTGCAATAACGGCACCAAGTTCCATGCGCTTTGCAACATAACCAGGATGATAGATTTCTGTAACCTGTCCTGTAGTTAAACCAATCTGATTACCATAAGAACTGAATCCCTGTGCAGCTTCGCGGGTAAGCTTCATCTGAGGGAGTTTTCCTTTAAGAGTTTCGCTTAAAGGAACAGTAGGATCACTTGCTCCTGTAACACGCATTGCCTGATATACCCATGAGCGGCCGGAAAGAGGATCACGAATAGCGCGTCCTATCCAAGTAGCAGCACCACCAAAAGGTTCTATTTCTGTAGGGTGATTGTGTGTTTCATTCTTAAACTGCAAGAGCCAGCGTTCAGTTTCGTCCGAAGGATTTCCGTCTTTATCTGTAGTGTAATGAACATCAATATAAATAGAGCAGGCATTTATTTCAGCACTCACTTCAAGGTCATCAAGCTTACCGTGCTTTCTCAAATACTTTGCACCGATACAAGCCATGTCCATTAAAGTTACGCGCTTATCTTTTCTTCCGGCATATAAATCAGTTCGTAAAGTTGTATAGTTTTCAAGAGACTTTTTGAACAGTGATGAATATGGACCGTCTTCAATTTTAATTTCATCGAGATTAGTAAGGAAAGTTGTGTGGCGGCAGTGGTCAGACCAATAGGTATCCAGAACACGAATCTCAGTTAAAGTTGGATCACGCTTAATGGAAATAAAATAATCCTGCAGGAATTTAATGTCAGCGAAATCCATGGCAAGACCAAGCTGCTTTCTGTAGCTTTCAAGTTTTTCTTCATCGAGAGAAATAAAACCTTCTACAGTCGGAATATCACCAGGCTGTACAACTTCCATTTGCAAAGTCTCTGGCATAGATGAATCTGTCAAACGCGAATCAACAGGATTAATAAGATAATTCTGAATCTTTAAAACATCATCAGAAGAAATTTTTCCGGAAAGAAGAACAATTTTTGCACATCGTACCTTTGGAGGCTCTGTTCCAACCTTAGCAAAAGAAGCCATTCCCTCTCGCAAAAGTGAAAGACACTGCTCTGCACTATCTGCTCTCTGATCATACTGTCCAGGCAAATACTCCCAAATAATTTGTGTAACATCTTCAGTTACTTCAAGCGAATCGTAAAAAACATAATCACTTTGAGGCTCAGAAAAAATTCTTGTAGCACTTTCTTTAAATACAGCCTCAGAAACATTTTCCACATCGTAGCGATTTAAATATCTAACACCGCTAACTCCACCAATTCCTAAAAAACCTGTAATCTCGGAATAAATCCGTGCAGCTTCATTTTGAAAGCCGTCTTTTCTTTCTATATAGATACGATACATAAGGAGATTATAGAAAAAAAAAGATTGATTTTCAATGTGATATTTTTTTATACTTTCAAATTATGTACACAGATACGCATTTTCATTTTCACTTAATAGCAGAAGAAAAAGCAATAAACGAAGCTGCAAAAATCTTATGCCGGATGAAAGAAAACAAAACTTATTTTGGAATGGACATTGGAACTGAATGCAACGATTTATGCAGAAGGGCAAATCAATTTGAAAAGATTATAAACACAATCGAAGATGCACAAACTCAAAATGATATAAAAAGCTTTTTGTATTTCAGTGCAGGAATCTGGCCCTCAAAAGAAGCAATCATAAACAGATTTGAACAGATAAAAATCCTTAAGGCAGAAATTGACGCCTTTAGAAAAACTTCTGTCTTCAAAGAAAAGCTCTGTGCACTGGGTGAAGGCGGAATTGACAGGCACTGGAACACAAACGGCACAGACGAAAGAAATGAAAATGATTTTACAAAAAGCATCTGTGAACAGGAAGAAGAATTATTTTACCTGCAGCTTGAACTTGCAAAAGAGATGAAGCTCCCGTACATAGTTCATTCAAGGGACGGCTTTGAAGCAACTTATAATGTTATAAAGCAGTCAAATAACTCCAGCGGTGTCCTGCACTGCTTTTCATACGGAATAGAGGAAGCAAAAAAAATCCTGGACCTTAACTGGTACATCAGTATTTCAGGAGCAATAACCTATACAAAAAAATCAAAACTTGAAGACACAAAGAAACTTTTGAAATACATACCGGCCGACAGACTTTTACTTGAAACTGACTCCCCTTATCTTTCGCCGGTTCCGCTACGGGGACAAATGAACAATCCGCTGAACGTTAAGCACACCTATGAATTTGTTTCTCAAATGAGGGAATGTACTTTAGAAGAATTAAATTTTATTGTTGATGAAAACTGCAGTGACTTATTTATAAACAGAAAGTAATTTACTTGGAGCCTTTATATTTAGAACCATATTGTGTTGTATAGTAATCAACCCTTTTATCCTGATTAAATACATCATTATAAATATTTTCATCAGGATTAATTCCTGCAAGTCTGCAAACTTCTTCAT
>JAEELR010000218.1 GCA_016282835.1 Treponema sp.
AGCTCCCATTCGAAAAGAATGCAGAAGCAAGCGACGAAATTACAGAACAGGAATACTTTGACAAGGGAATCCTTATGGTTGCAATGGTTAAGGCAGGATGCGAACTTGCATTCGAAACAATGGTTGATGCAGGTATTAAGGAAGAATCTGCTTACTATGAATCACTCCACGAAGTTCCGCTTATTGCAAACCTTATCGACAGAAAGCGCCTCTACGAAATGAACCGCGTTATTTCTGATACTGCTGAATACGGATGTTACCTCTTCAGCCGCGTTGCAGCTCCGATGATGGCAAAAGATCTTATGCCAAAGCTTACAACAGAAGTTATCGGAAAGGGTCTTTCTAACAAGGATACAAGCGTAAACAACACAGAACTTGTTAACGTTAACGCAGAAATCCGCAACCACCCGATCGAAGTTGTTGGTAGAAAATTGCGCGCCTATATGACAGCGATGAAGCCGGTACTCTAGAAACAGTATGTGCCACGAGTTTTGCGAAAGCAAAACTCGCAACTATGCCGAAGGCAAAGTAACATGACCGCGATGAAACCAGTACTTTAATAGAAAGATATCTGCGAGTTTTCGCTTAGGCGAAAACTCGCAATTTTAGCGCAACGAAGGCGGAGTCAATCCAACTTTGCCTCGCGCTTTATTTTAAATATTCCGAGTATTTGTCACACTCTAAGATTTCTTTTGCACGCTTAACGCTTTCTTCCGTAGGAGATTCAACATCCTTAAGCGGATAATCAATTCCCAGATCTTTATACTTAATGATTCCAAGTCCGTGATACGGTAAAATTTCTACTCGCTGAACATTGCTCAAACTGCGGATAAAATCGCGCGTACGCACAAGATACTCTTCCTTATCAGTAATACCAGGTGTAAGGACATGTCGAATCCAGATGGGCTTTTTAATTTCATCAAGATAACGGAACATGTCGACAATATTTTTTCCGCTCTTTCCGGTAAGCTTTACATGCTCGTCTTCATCAATGTGCTTTATGTCCATTAAAAGAAGATCGGTTACTTGCATGAGTTTTTCAAACTTAGTAAACCACTCGCCTTCACGCGTAAAACATGCTCCGCTTGTGTCTATGCATGTATTGATGTTTTTTTCTTTTGCTTTAGTAAGAAGCTCGATTAAAAAATCAAGCTGAAAAAGCGGCTCTCCGCCTGAAACAGTAATGCCGCCTTTCTTTCCCCAATATGAACGGCAGCTTAATGCTTCTTTTATAAGTTCATCAGTGTCGTAGAGTTTTCCGCGGTTCATGTCCCATGTGTCGGGATTGTGGCAGAAAAGGCAGCGTAGCGGACATCCGCTGAAAAAAATTATAAAGCGGCTTCCGGGGCCGTCCGCGCATCCAAAACTTTCAAGTTGATGAATGTATCCTTTCATAAAAACTCCAATAAAAAAACTCGGGCGCATTTTTTTCACAGTGCCGGCGGTTTGTTTTACTCCGATAGTATAGCATAAAAAGAAAAATTAGTCTGATGAAAGTTTGAAAATTGAAATTGAACTCGCGATTTTTGCCGGCAGAGTGTCACGTAACAAACGGACAACTCACTGTGGAAATGGAAGAAGGAAAAATACAGATTCCTGTTGAAGATATTGAATCATATATTCCAAAACTTCAGGACGGCGACAAAAATAATTAGGAAGTGAATTTAATCTTTCTATGAAGCAGCGCCGGAAGTTAACGGGAATACTTCATAAACAGTGTAAAATTGACGGTAAGATTATGAATATTTCCACAGGGATTGAACTGATGGCAGACAGTTATAAAAATGCAGTTCTTGAAAATCAGGCTGAACTTATAAAACTTCCGATGCTTTTAAGTTTTAAGGAGAACATTCCATGCGAATTTTAGTTATGTTAAATCCACCTAACAGATACGGAACAAAAAATGCTTACACAACAACAGGTGGCGCGAAAGATTTAGCAACACTATAAGAAGGTAGAGTTACTAAACGACCTTCCGTTTTCGGAAGGTGATACAACTAAAGCAATCAAAATAATTAAAGATTTACAAGTAGCCTACCGATATTAGTAATATTATTTTTATAAAACTACTGCAAAAGAAAACAAGGACATTTCGTAATACTAATGACTACATCTGATAAAATTCAACTATTGATGGTAATAGCAACAAGTGCTTCGATAATTTTACCTCAAATTATACGTTTGATTATTTTTTATCGACCTAATATTTCAATCGAAGTCAATGATGAATCAGCCGTTTTATTTACACCTTGTTTTGACAAAGAGCATAATGAAAAATTTATTTCTGTAAAAATACGTATTCACAATAAGGGGAAAATAACCGCTGAAATGTTACAAGTTAGAGTTTTAAAAGTTGAATTTAAAAATATACACAACCATAGAGTATTGAAGTTTCCTCCATTGAAATTGTATTGTTCATATCAAGACGACAGAAAGGAACATGGTTCTTTACTTCATACAATGAAAAAAATTCAGCCTAAAACATTTGAAGATTACGATTTTTTAGAAGTTTTGGAAAGTAAAAAATTTTGTTATTTTAACTCTGTAAATGATGCATACACTATAAAGGACAATGGGAATTATATAGTTCAGTTATTGATTTCTTGCGATAATCATAAATCTATAAAAAAAAGAATTTCATTTGATTTTGACAATAAAACTGAAAAGTTTATTCATAATTTAAGAGTATTGAATTAGTTTATTATTCTACTCACTTTACTTCTTATCAGCCGTAACTCCGTATTCACTACGGTTCGACACACGTTCAATGAATCGGCAATAAAGTTTATATCCTTCTTTTCTAAGTAAAACATCGAACTAAACGACCTTCCGTTTTCGGAAGGTGATACAACAAATTAAAAGGATTGCCTAATGGTGACCCTCATATCGCAAATGCTGTTTACCGCGAAAATGGAGTTTTGAAGATTTCAACTGGAAGTTAAAATCTGTAAACAAAAGAAATTGAAAAACTGTATTGAAACGAAAAAAAAGAAAAATCATTACTGCTTTTTGGGTAACAATATTCTACTATTTTATATGAATCTTCCTCTGAATCAGAAGAAGATTCATCTTTTATATAGATTGAGGTTTCTTCATAGGTGTCTGTATTTGGATTGTATGTATAAACTTTGTCAACTATTTTCTGTTGCTCAACAATATAATTTAAGAAATTATATTGAGGTGAAATACTGAACTTAAATTCAAGATTCTTACTAATTTTTCTTTTAAGTCCGATTACAGTTTTTAATCCGAGTTGATATGCTTCAAATTCTTCGTATTCACTTTTTAGTAAATCATAAGAATTAAAACTCAGACAAGGCGTAATAAATATAACTTGTTCGTTATAAGAATATAAAGGAATATCATATCCGATTGCTGAAGAAAAACCATAGTTACGTATAAAATCTTCTACACCATTGTGGTTACCGACGCTTTTCTTGAAAACAAAATTATAACCAAAAGCAAAAAATAAATTAGGAAAGTCAGGATTTGTAATGCTTATTCCGACATTTTGATTCGGAAGTTTTATAGTGTTATCAGCGTAAATAATATTTTGCCCGATAGAATAATCAGCAGAGTACGTAGCATTTGCATATAAATTGTAAAATCCAAAGATAAAAATTATAGTAATAAAAAACTTTCTCATGTAAAAAAATATAATACTTTATGGGAAAAAAGTCACGCTTAAAAGGCGTATAACCGCAGGGGGCTTTAAGCCCCTTTTACTAAACGACCTTCCGTTTTCGGAAGGTGATACAACCCAAATACCTGCCATAAGATGCATTTTATCATGAAATAAGGATTAAATCAGTGTTCTAAAGAACAATCTTTGATATAATGCAGAAAAGGAAAAGATTATGATGAACGAGTTTAATGAATATGTCCGCGGCTGTTTTTCTGAAGCTGGTGATATTGTCATAAAATCTATGATGGGCCGATACCTTGTATATTTTAAAGGTAAGCTTATAGGTGATGTTTGCGGTGATGAGCTGTTTTTGAAGAGAACGCCCACATCGGACAGACTGCTTGCAGATTCCGAACTGCGATACCCGTATGAAGAA
>JAEELR010000219.1 GCA_016282835.1 Treponema sp.
CAATTACAAATACAAATGCCCTTCGCTTACGACTTTATAAATACGACTGGCTTGAAGTAAATCCTGAGCTTTCTAACAAAGAAAAAAAGAGAGTGCCCTGGAATGAACTTCTTGCACGCGATAAAGAAATTTTAGGTCCTGTAACATTTAAGACTTTTATTAAACCCTGGAAGAATAAATAATAAGTTGAATTTATGTTTAATTCTATTTAAACTTTACGGATACAAATAGTTAGGAAATTATTAATGGAAAAGAATGATATTTTAAAGTTAACCGAACAGGTTGTTCCTATTAGAATGGGAATAGATGTTGGCTCTACAACCGTTAAAGTTGTTGCTTTAGGTGAGAACGATGAGCTTTTATATGGAGCATATGAAAGGCATAGAGCTGATATTAGAAATACAATTATTACTGTTGTTTCAAAAGCTTTTGATGAACTGGAAAAAATCCTTCCTGCAAAAGAAAATCAGACTATTAGTGTAAAAGTAACGGGCTCAGGCGGACTTTCTGTTTCTCAGTGGCTGAACATTCCGTTTATTCAGGAGGTTGTTGCTGCTACTACTTCTGTAAGAAAAATCATTCCACAGACTGATGTTGTAATTGAACTTGGTGGCGAGGATGCAAAGATAACCTATTTCCGCGGCGGTGTAGAACAGCGAATGAATGGTACCTGTGCCGGCGGAACCGGAGCTTTTATAGATCAAATGGCAGCTCTTCTTGAAACTGATGCGAAGGGCTTAAACGAACTTGCAAGAGGCGCTACAACAATTTATCCGATTGCAGCCCGCTGCGGTGTATTTGCAAAAACTGACGTGCAGCCGCTTATAAATGAAGGTGCCAGAAGAGAAGATATTGCAGCTTCTATTTTCCAGGCAGTAGTTAGCCAGACAATTTCAGGCCTTGCATGCGGTAAACCAATCCGTGGAAATGTTGCTTTCTTAGGTGGTCCGTTACACTTTCTGGATCAGCTCAGACAAAGATTTATCATCACTTTAAAACTAAAAGATGAAGAAATAATTGTTCCTGAAAATTCCCAGCTGTTTGTGGCAAGTGGTGCCGCTTATTCTGCTGAAAGAAAAATCAACTGTATAACATCACAGCAGAATCAGGTTTTCCCTACAATAAAAGATTTCAGGGAGAGCTTAAAAAATCTTGTGGGTGCAGAAATGCAGGAAGTTCAGCGACTTGAACCTCTGTTTACAAGCGAAGAAGAACTTGCTGAGTTTACAAACAGGCATGCACAGGAAAAGGCAAAGGTTGGAAAACTTGAAGATGCAAAAGGCCCTGTGTTCTTAGGACTGGATGCGGGCTCAACTACAACAAAAGCTGTTTTAACTGATACAGAGGGACGAATCTTATGGAGATTCTATGATGTTAATGCAGGAAACCCGGTTGATTTGGCAGTAAAGGTTTTAAAGAATCTGTATAAGATTTTACCAAAAGACTGTTACATTGCGCGTTCAGTTTCTACAGGTTATGGAGAGGCTTTGTTCCAGGCTGCTTTGGGAGTAGATGCCGGAGAAGTTGAAACTATAACTCATTACAGGGCAGCAGATTTCTTTGTCCCTGGTGTTGAGTTCCTGCTTGATATCGGCGGACAGGATATGAAGTGCCTTCGAATGAAAGACGGTGCAATTGTTTCTATCCAGTTGAATGAAGCCTGTTCTGCAGGTTGTGGAAGCTTCCTTGATAACTTTGCCCGTACAATGGGAATGTCTGTTCAGGAATTTTCACAGATTGCTCTCATGGCAAAAAAGCCTGTTGATTTGGGAACCCGCTGTACTGTATTCATGAACTCACGCGTAAAGCAGGCTCAAAAAGAAGGTGCTGAGGTTGCAGATATAAGTGCCGGACTTTCATATTCAGTTATTAAAAACGCTTTGTTCAAAGTAATTAAGTTAAGGCGTGCAAGTGACATTGGAAGAAAAGTTGTTGTACAGGGTGGTACATTCAATAACAATGCTGTTTTAAGGGCGTTCGAAAAAATTGCGGGCGTTAATGTATTCAGACCGGATGTTGCAGGACTCATGGGTGCCTATGGCAGCGCGTTAATTGCCCAGGACCAGTGGGAAGATTTGCGTCGTCCTAAACCTGATGATCCTGATCAGACTCCAAAAGATGTTCGAAGTGGAATTGCGACTTTAGACCAGCTGGAAAGCTTTAAGGTTGATCTTGAATTAAGAAGATGCGGCAAGTGTTCTAACAACTGTCTTTTAACAATAAACACTTTCAGTACCGATGGAAATGAATCGCAGGAAAAAGCAGTGCGTCGTTTTATTACCGGCAACAGATGTGAAAGAGGCGCTGAACTTGATGCAAAAGATTCTAAGATTGTAGATGCAAGCAATAAAAAGAATACAGTTCAAAATGATGATGAGGACAATAAAAACCTTCCGAATCTTTTTGAATGGAAATACAAGAGACTTTTAAATTATGTACCGTTAAAACCAGAAGAAGCTCCTTATGGTGATGTAGGAATTCCACGCGTTTTAAATATGTACGAGAATTATCCATTGTGGTTTACCTTCTTTACAAAGCTGGGGTTCAGAGTCCGCTTATCTCCGCGCTCAAGCCGTGCAGTTTACGAAAAGGGCCTGGAAACAATTCCTTCTGAGTCTGTATGTTATCCTGGAAAAATTTCTCACGGTCATGTAGAAAGCCTTTTGCAGCAGGGAATAAAATTTATTTTCTATCCTTGTGCTCCGTACGAAATCCAGGAAGACAGTGGTGCGGGAAATCACTATAACTGTCCTATTGTTACAAGTTATCCTGAAGTTTTAAGAAATAATGTGGACCGCCTTCGCCAGGATTCTTCCATTCTGTTTATGAATCCGTTCCTGCCGATTTATGACAAGGCTCGTTTAGGCGAAAGACTCTATGAAGAACTGAGTAAGCATTTTGACATAAAGAAAGAAAAAATAATTGAAGCCGTAGAATGTGCATGGAATGAACAGCAGAAGTTCAAGAAAGAAGTACAGGAAAAGGGTGAAGAGGCTCTTGAAGAAGTTATCAGGCGAAGTGCAAACGGAATAGTTCTTGCCGGCCGTCCATATCATCTTGATCCGGAAATTAATCACGGTATTCCTGAAATGATTAACGGACTGGGAATGGCTGTCTTTACTGAAGATTCTGTAGCTCATCTTGGTGCAATAGAGAGACCTTTGAGAATTATTGACCAGTGGACCTATCACAACAGACTTTACAGGGCAGCAAGTTTTGTAAGCGGAATGGCAAATCTTGAATTAGTACAGCTTACTTCTTTTGGCTGCGGACTGGATGCTGTTACTGCTGATCAGGTTGATGAAATCCTCAGGGCAAAGTCTAAGATGTACACGCTCATAAAAATTGATGAAGGTTCAAATCTGGGCGCCGTAAGAATCCGTATCAGGTCTTTAATTGCCGCCGTAAAAGCACGCGAAAGAAATCATTTAAAGCTTTCTGTAAAATCGTCTGCATATCAGAGACAGGTGTTTACTAAAGAAATGAAATACAAGCACACGATTCTTGCTCCACAAATGTCACCGATTCATTTCAGGCTTCTTCAAAAAGCATTCCAGTATTCGGGTTACAATTTTGTAATTCTGGACGCTGTAGATCCAGGTGCAGTTGAAACCGGTTTAAAGTATGTAAACAATGATGCATGTTATCCTTCTATATTAGTTGCCGGTCAGATGATTGCTGCTTTACAGAGTGGTAAGTATGACCTGAACAATGTAAGTCTTTTGATTACACAGACAGGCGGCGGCTGCAGGGCAACAAATTATATCGGTTTTATCAGGCGCGCTTTAAATGATGCAGGACTTTCACATATCCCTGTAATTTCAATGAGTGCCCAGGGCTTCGAGAAAAATCCTGGCTTTACATACACTCCGGCCCTTTTAATCCGTGCTTTGCATGCAGTATTTTTGGGCGACCTTTTAATGCGTGTTTTGTACAGAACCCGTCCTTATGAAAAAGAATATGGAAGTGCAAATGCATTATATGAAAAGTGGAACTATAAGTGTGAGGCCGGCTTAAAGTCTTTATCAAGTGCAAAGTATCACTCTTTAGTTCGCGGAATAATCCGTGATTTCGACAGACTTGAATTGCTGCCGGTTAAAAAGCCTCGAGTTGGAGTTGTTGGTGAAATTCTTGTAAAATTCCATCCGACTGCAAATAACCAGATTGTAGAAACTATAGAAAAAGAAGGCGCTGAATGTGTAATGCCTGATTTGGCAGACTTTTTGTTCTATTCATTCAGTACCGGAATTTTCCGCCATCAGCAGCTGGCATTCCCTAAAGCAACTGAGCGAAATGCGAAACTCTTTGTATGGGCCTTAGAGCTTTTCAGAAATTATATCAAGAAGAGATTAAATAAATCGCACAGGTTTGAAGCTCCTTCGATTATCTATGATTTAATGAAAGGTGTTGATGATATCGTACAGATTGGAAATATTACTGGTGAAGGCTGGTTCCTGACTGCAGAAATGGTTGAACTGATTCACAGTGGTGTTCCAAGCATTGCCTGTGTTCAGCCTTTTGCCTGCCTGCCAAATCATGTTACGGGCAAGGGAATGATTAAGGAACTCAGAAGAAGATATCCTCAGTCAAATATCAGTGCAATTGACTACGACCCTGGTTCGAGTGAAGTAAATCAGCTTAACAGATTAAAGCTTATGCTTTCAAATGCACCTGTTGGAAACCATCCTGATGAAGAGAAAGACGGAAAGATTCATTACAGGGGAAAAGTGTATGAGCCTGAGATTCAGCTTCCTGAAGGAGCCGAAAGATTTATAGACCCAGAGCCTGTAAAGATGAGTGAAGTTCCAGTCGTGGATTTTTAATCATATTTGATGTAAAATTCTAAGCATACTAGAACGAAGAGGTATTTGTTTTGAATTTATTAGGGAAGAATTTGATAAAGAAAGTATTTTGTATTTTGTTTTTAGTTTTTTCTGCTGCAAATTTATTTTCTGAATATAATTCAAAAGGAATTCCTGATTCCGCAGAGATTAGAAGAACACTTGTCAGGGAATGGTTTACCTGTCCTGTCAGTGAACTAAAGACAAAAGATTCACGCGTTATAGAAAATAATATCGGTCAGCGCTTTCAGGTTCGGATGGAAGAGCGGTTAGACAGTTATGTTATAATCGTTTCTCCTGAAAACATAATGAAAGTAAAAGTTATAACTGATGACGGCTACGAGTTTATAAAGTCTCCTGTGTATTCAGAAGGAGCCTGCGGAAGTTTTGTTTTGTACAGGAATAAAGTTAACGGTGCACCGCAGAAAATTCAGTGGTTCTTTAATGCAGACTCAGAAGTGTATCTTGAGTTCTATCCTTCGGGCGCAAAAACTTATGTGGATTTAGTAATTTATTCATGCTATGCAATAAGAAAAGTTTCTGTGCCTTTGGGTTCAACTTTTGACAGGCTGTACACCGCTTCATTCAATGACATTTACAGATGGACATCAAGTATTGTTCCGTGGGAAAAAGTTACGGTTGTTCCGGGGCAGTACAAGGAAATGCTTTTGATGTCGATTTTAATTTCAAAAGAACTGCCAAAAATTAAGTACTTTGACCAGGGCTGTTATAATGAAGATGACACTCTTTGTTCTATATTCACTGCAAAGCCGATTGTGTTAAAGGATAGTGACGGAAACGATTATTATCCTGATACAAAGGGAATGCTCTGGCTTGATTCAGAAGGATTCCTGAAATGGATTATAGACGGTATTGTTAAACCTATAAGCGGCACAAAATTAAAGATAGAAGATATAACACGCCCGACAGTTAATTATAATGAAATAAGCAAGAACGGCGTTTTGTCGCAGGACTGGTCTTTATCGTTTTCTCTTGATGTTGTAAGAAACCTTGCTTCCTGTGCTTTAGATGTCAGAAGCTACGGAATGTATGAAGAGCCTTTTAAAATGGTTGATGTTGCTGCAAATTATTTTGTAGGAATGAAAAAATCAAATCTGAAGCCAAACACTTTTTTCTATATGAAAGACATCGGCTATAAAATTGAAATGCTGAACGGCCTTCTGTATGTTCTTGCAAATATTGAGCCTTCATATTTTTATCTGGCAGCAATCAGAAATTCATCTAATGTAAAGGCAGAGGAATTTGTTTTTAATCAGTCAGCAATTCTGTTTCCTTATTTTGATGATAACGGTCACTTTGATTGTGTAGTATTTGAAAAGGGAAAAGAGTATTCATTTTCTGATTTTATGAAATTACACCCGGGAACTTATATACATTTAGAAAGAGTTAAATCAACTGAATATTTCTTCTTAAATGATGATGATATTGAATAGAATAAAAATTTATTTTTAAGAGACTTGTTGCATATGAAACGAAAAATTTTATATCTGTCATTCATTTTTTTTCTTGCATTTGGATATTCTCAAAACATTAGTGTAGAAGAAAGTGAAATGTCTTTGTACGCGGGAATGACTTCGGCTTATAAAAGCAGTTCATATCCTGCAGTTGTTGAATATTCTGTGAGACTTGAAAAACAGTTTCCTCACTCAGAATTTCTTACTGAAGCAGGTTTGTATCGCGGGGAATGTTATTTTTATTTAGGGCAGTATTTTGAATCCCTGGAGAGTTTAAAAAGTGTGCTGGCTCAAAAAAACATTTCATACGAAGAAAAATTAAAATCGCTTTATTTTTGTGCGCGCTGCAATTATGAACTGGAAAGAAATAAACAGGCCCTGCAGTATTTTAATGAAGCTGCAATCTTATATAATGAAAATAAAAGTGAATCAAATTCAGAACAGAAAAAAATATATTATTCTTCATTAGTTTATTCTGCGCTGCTGTTTCAAATGGATGAAGACTATAAAACCGCTGCTTCCCTGTATGAAACTTCTTTGCAGAACGGAAAGTATTTGACGCAAAAAGAATTTGAAACTTTGCTTACTGAACTTTTTGAATGCTATAAAAAAACTAAGAGCATAAAGAACAGCGAAAAACTGTATTCATTCACAGAAAAAAATCAGGACAAAATTTCTTTGCTGACTTATGTGAAATCTTCTTTCACAGTTGCTGAAGCCTACGAAGAATTAAATGACTGGGTAAAAGCGTATAAGATTTACAAAAAGCTTTTGCAGCTTCAGGAGCTTTCTGCAGTAAATCATGCAATGCAAAAAGCGTGTGAATTATCTGAGAGCCATTACAATGTAATCCGTGAAGACCCTGGTGCAATTCTTGCCGGAATGGAAGATAAATTCCAGGATAATAAGCCTTTGTTAAGTGAGTTCTGGACCCGCCTTGCAATTTCTGCTTTCTGGGAAGGCGATTATAAAAAAGCGGCAAATTATTTTACAAAGGCTTCCGGTGCTGATGAAGAAAAAAAATATGCAGCAGTTATTTCACTTTATCTTTCAGTAATGGATGAAGCTTCTCCCGTAAAACATTTAAATGAATATGTTTCGCAAAATCCTGTAAAGGAAGAGAATGAGTTTTATTTTGAATACAAGGCAGCTTATGCAAGGGCCTACGCATTTGAAAAAGACTGGGATAAATGTATTGAAAACGCAAATGTAATCATTGAAAATTTTTCTAATGAAAAAATCAGTAAGAATGTATTCTATCAGACTTTATATTTTGCAAGTGCAGCATTCTTTGAAAAGGAAAAATACTTCAGGGCAGAAACACTTTTGAAAAACTATTGTCCTGTTGTACTTTCTTCTTCCAATAATTTGTCTCAGAGGGAAAAAAGTTTTTATTACTCTTCTAACATCCTTCTGGCTAAGACTTATGCAATGCAGAAAAAATATGCTCAGGCACAAAGCGTTTATGAAAATATTGATTCATCGTTTTTTACAGATTCAGACCGCCTGGAATATGCTAAGGTTTTATTTTACAACAATCAGATAGACTTATGCTTAAAGCAGACACTTAGATTAAAGTCGCAGGAAAGCAATCAGTTAAGCGGCTTATGTTTTTTCAATAGAGCTGATTATACAAATGCAAAAAAATACCTGCAGAAATATATTGAATCAAAATCGCTTTTAGACAAATCGTATGCACAGTTCTATTACGCGTGGTCTTTGCTGAAGCTTCAGGATAAAAACGCCTTCGATAAATTTAAAGCTTTTCTGGATTCATATCCTGAACACCAGATGTATTATAAAGCCTGTATGCTTGCATCTCAGAGTGCACTGTTGCTTTCAGATTTTGAAGGTGCACAAAAGTATGCCCAGCGTGCCGTAGAAATCAGTAATGATGCTGCAAAAAAACAGGAATCGGTAATTCTACTTTCTAATGTTTATGTTGATTCAAATGAAACACTGAAAGCTCTGGACCTTCTCTTACCATATACAAAGGAAGAAAGTGCTTTTGGTATGCAGTCAAATTTCAGTGTTGCGCAGTTGTATGCTTCGTTAAATGAAATCAACAAGAGTGATGAGTATTACAAAAATGTTGAACTGAAGTACCCGAAAGAAGCACTGGCTGATGAAGCTTGTTACAGGCGCGGAGAAATTTTTTATACTGCACAGGATTATGAAGAAGCTATAAAAAGATTTGAACGATACCAGAAGAAATTTCCTGATGGAAAATATAATGAAGCTGCAAGATTTTATGATGCTGACTGTTATTCTTTGAAAGGAAATTCTGAAAGGGCAATTGTAGGCTATAAAGCTCTTCTGCAGATTAATGAAAAGAGTTCGTTTGCCTTTAATGCCAGAAAAAATATTGTTGAATTGTATGAGCGGATTGGCAACTATCAGGAAGCTCTAAATCAATTGAATGAATTAATCAAACTGTTCCCGGAAGAGTCGAAAAAAGAGGGACTATCTTCTAAGGTTGATGAACTTAAAAATTTAACTTCCGGTCTGGATCCTGAATATATAAAACTAAAAAAAGCTTATGAGGATTTAAATGGACTTGCTTCAAAAGAAGGCCGTGATGCCGGTACAGATTTAGTATTGTTCATGTCTGAAAACTCATATCCTCAGAATGAAATTTTAACTTTGGCAAATGATCTGTTTGAACTGCAAAGTAAAAAACAGAATGTTTCAAATGAAGCTGCAAATGCTGCAAAAACTTCATATATAGTTGCGCGCATTAACCGCCAGTCGGATTTAAAAAATGAGAGTGCTAAAATGTTTTTAGAATCTGCAAAATATGCAAGGCAATGTGGAAATCATTTACTTGCACAGCAGGCTTTATACGGTGCAATGGAATCTTATATATCTGAAGGATTTAAAATGGACGGTGATGCAACTTATGGAAAACTACATCAGTGGTATCCTGATTGTGAATTTGATATAAGTGCGAAAGATCTTTTGAATAGGAGTAAGTAATGATGAATTTCAAGAAAATAATTTTTGTAATAACAAGTGTTTTATCTATAAATGTTTATGCACAGACACAGGAGGAAAAAAATATTGAGCTTCCGGAAATTACAACAGTTGTTTCGGGAGAATCGATTGATGTGGAAAAAAATGCCGTTCTGGATTTTTCTACATTCATAGAGCTTCCTCTGGAATCAGATTCGTTTTTGCCTGTACTGCCGGAATTAGAAACTGAAGATGATAAAAATTACTCTGCTGAAAAAAAGACTCAGGCAGAAAAAAATATTTATGTTGACAGTACAATTGCTTTTGCCTGGCCTTTATCTTTTTCTGATGATTTTAATATATTTAAGTCGTCAGGAAAAAATCCGTTCAGCATTAAATTTCATCAGCAGAACATAAACGCATTCGGAAATAAAACTTCTATAGATGGTTTCTTTGAAGATGATACATTTTTAACCGGGCAGAAAAAAATCAATACAAAAAATTTTGACTTTGAGTTTAACGGTGAATACAGAAACGGAAAGTACGGCTTACAGAATCAAAGTGAAAGTTTCTATAATTTAAGTTCACAGAGCTTTATCACTTCTGATTATATAACATGGAATTTGCCTTTAGGCTTCAGTCTGGATTTTAACTTTGACGGTGAAATTTATTCGCGCTTTTCAGGCTTGAGGGATTCTTCTGCATCAACTTTGCTTGATTTAGAAAAGAAGCTTTCTGTACTCGATTTAGCACCAGAGTTTATGGCAAAGTGGAATTCTAAAAAAGGCTTTGTAGAGTTTTATTCAGGCTATGATTTTGAAACTCTGTTTGGAACTACTGCGTCTGAGAATAATATCCTTCATCGCGGAGAGTTTTATTTAGACGGAGGAATTAAATATACAAACGATGA
>JAEELR010000220.1 GCA_016282835.1 Treponema sp.
AAAGAAACTTCAGGAATCATTATCACTGCAAAAAATACAGAATCGCAGGAATTTCTTGCAGGCCAGTTTAGAAAAAGAAAAAACATTGTAAAAGAATACATTTGTATCTGCTGCGGACGGCCTTCAAAAAACAGCGGGGTAATAAAAACCCAGATTATCAGGGATCCTCGGGACAGAAAAAAGTTTAAGGCAGTAGAAAACACGAATGAAGGAAAATACAGCGAAACAGTTTATAAGTGTATCAGCTTTTACGGAAATTATACACTGATGAAAGTAAGGCTTCATACAGGCAGAACTCACCAGATTCGTGTACACATGAAATATTTAAACTGTCCGATTTTAGGCGATTCAGTTTATGGCTTTCAGGATAAAGCGTTCCCAAATGCAACACTGATGCTTCATTCAAGATTCTTAAAACTCAATATTCCCGGTAAAGAGGAAACTCAAGTTTTTAAAACTGAAACTCCAGAGCGTTTTTTGAAAGTCGAAAAGAGATTAAAGCAAATGTATAAAAAGGAAGTCCCGGTTGAAATATAATTTACAGCTTAAAAATGAAAGTGAAGAAAATAAAATACATGTTCTGTTTGAGCCTTCTATAGATAATCCGTTTGCAATTATTTATAAACCCTCAGAATTACCCTGTGCTCCACTAAAACGCGGGGATGACAGCGCTCTAACTCAGTGCTTAAAATTATTCCCATCTCTAAACAATGTAAAAGGAAAGAAAGAAATTGAAGCAGGACTCTTACACAGAATTGATAGCGTAACTTCCGGGCTTGTTTTAATCGCTTCAACGCAAAGTGCCTATGATTTTTTATGCAAGGAACAGAATGAAAACAGATTTATAAAAAAATACAGGGCAACCGTTTGTAAAAGCGAGATAGACTTACGCGACAAAGGTTTCCCGCCGTTTAATAAACAAAATGAATTACAAAGTGCCGTATCTGAAAACAAAAAGTATACAGTGGAATCTGCTTTCAGATATTATGGTGAAAAATCAAGTGCCGTAAGACCCGTTACAGATTTAAGCGGCAGGAGTGCGAAAAAAAAGGTTGAAAAAAACATTTACACTACGCAGATTAATTTAACTCATTTAGAAAGCAAATTTTATAAAGCTGAATGTACAATTTCTAAAGGCTTTAAGCATCAGGTTCGCTGTCATTTATCGTGGTCAGGCTTTCCTATTGTAAATGATTCTCTATATTGTTTTGAAACCCTGCAGAATAAAACATTTGATTTTTGTGCTTGTTCACTTGAGTTTAATCACCCCCTGACAAAGAAAAAAATGCTTTTTGAATTAGTATGATTCCAATTCAACTATTTATCCGCTCACAGAAAAAAAATCTCTTGTTATTTAAATTGTTTTTTCTAAAATTCTGGATTAAAATATTCTTAAGGAGAAAAAAATGAAAAAACTGATAATTTGTTTAACTCTTGTTTTTGCTTTTATGCTTACAAGTTGTGATTTTATTCATCATAGTTCAACTGGTGAAATTACTATTGAAAATAATACTAAGATTAAATTTTATTGTATGGCAAATTATAATAGCAGCTTGACTGTAGATGATAAACCATGGATTTTATATCCGGGAACGACAGAAGAATTAACTTTAAAAGGTTTTGATTATGAAGACGAGAATTGTTTTATATTTTATTATTTATCAGAAGATGAATTCGCAAGTGTAAAAATCAAGGATTCCGCCGTAGCTGATGATGAATGGTTTCTTATGCACGAGTATGGTGATGAAGTAGATGCTATAGATGTAAATTCTAAAAAATTTAAGGTTGTAATAAATCCTACTGATGGTAACAATTATTCTGTTAAACTAACCTGGTAGAATTTTATCGTGAGCGGGGGAGGCGAAAAAAATCTTCTCTCGCTTCAATTGACAGTAAAAAGTATTTAAAGTATTATTCATTCATTACTTGCCCGGATGGTGGAATTGGTAGACACGCTAGTTTCAGGTACTAGTGCCCAAAAGGCATGCCTGTTCAAGTCAGGTTCCGGGCATTTTAAGGGAGTCATTAAAGACGTTAGTTTTTTTGGCTCCCTTTATTTATTACAGCGCATTATTAAAACTACAAAGCACGCCGCTAGAACTGCTAAGCCTGAAAACAATACCCACTTTGGAGAATCATCAAAACTTTCACCTGCAGTGTTTTTTAATTTATTGAAAACCGAAAAAATTCTGCTGCTATTTTTTTTATGACCAGAGTTTAAATTTTCATCATGTGATGAGCTGTCATTTCCATAATTTGTACCGAACAAATCATTTTTAGACATTGCATAGTGGCATTTAGGACAGCCTTTTTTAAAATCCCTTACATTACCAGTATGGCCACAATTCGGGCATCGGACTGCTGCAAAAAATTTTCCGCATTTAGGACAAAATCTTGCTTTAGATGCAACTTCTGAGCCGCAGTTTTCACAAAAAAATTTTGCTTTTTTACTTTCAGACATTTTTAAATCCCAAACGCTTTTATTCAGTGCCTAAATTATCTACAGTGTAATCATAGATCTGCCAAATACCGTCTCTCTGTCGGACAAAATATGTATAGCGTTTCTTTTCCATGAATGTACCGTTATCGAACCATTCCAAAACTTTTACAGAGCCTTCTGTCTGTGTATAAGTTGTAGTTTCAATATCAAATTTTTTAGGGATTGAAATGATATCGATATCAATTTTTTCGTCACTCAAAGTCTTTTTGTAGCTTTCAAGCATCTGTCTTCGCTCTAAAGCACTTACAATAGAATACTTTTTATTTCTAACAGGATCTCTTTTCAATAATTCTTCCAAATCAAAGTATAAGAAGAACTGATCCCATAGTCCTTTCTGGCGTGCAATAATTGTCTGCTTAACAACTTCATCAGGACTGATTTCCTGTGGCTGCAGTATCTTTCCTGTGCTTTCTTCAACAGGGATAAAGCTTGAACTTGCAGCAGAAGGATTTGGCATGATTTCCAGTCTTAATCTGTTTGATTTTATAGAAATGTTTCTGTTTTTATATAATTCAGGGTAAAAAATCAATTCAATGTAGTAGAGTGAAGGTTCTGAAATATCCAGATAATCCCTTAAATTTTCTGTAAACGAATATGCCTCTCCGCTTTCAATTGTAATTTCCCTGAAGTAAATTGTCTGATTTGTTGTTCTCTTTTCAATAAGTTTTTTATTTGTCGGAATTAGTGAATTCTTTATATCGAAACCAGTAAAGTCAATTGTAAATCTTCTATCGTCTGCAACCTTAAAACGGAGTGTCTTAGAAGAATTGTTTGAAATCTTCACATTAACATAAATAGGATTGTCTGTTCTGTCGCCCGAGTAATACATTGTTTTGTCATAGAACTTTATTGAAATATCTGCATTATCGAATGAAGTTTGAGTTTGTTGTGCAAAACAAATATTCTCAAAAAGAAATAAAATGGCTATAATAGAAAAAATATAGTGTTTCAAATTTAACTCCTGTCTGAGTATTCAGACTTTAAAAAATATACAGCACTTTTATTATCGGTATTTTATGAATAAATCATTATCTGTAAATTCATTAAATTCTCTTGATTATATTATTTCATCCTGGAATGATTTTCACAAAACTATCATTTCTTCTTCAACATTTTTATCTGATAATCTGCAGTCAAATACAAATGAAGCAGTTAACATTCAGGGCTTAAAGGGAAGTTTGCC
>JAEELR010000221.1 GCA_016282835.1 Treponema sp.
AGACTTCTTCATCTTAATTACTTTACTGCCGGAATATTTAAAAAAATAAACCGCTGGTACCAGTTTCAGCTTCCATGTAAAGCAACAATTAAGGTTCCGGAAGATGCAGTTTATCTTTATATAGGAACTTTTGAATATGATTTAGATTATGCCCTGAGAGTAGTTGGTTTTAGACATCTTGATGACTATGATAATGCCAGGAAAGAATTGAGCCGTCAGTTAGGCCAGGATGTTGAACTCTATCGTGGTGAAATCACTTTCGAGAAATAAAAAATTGGAATCCCCTCACCTTTCATTCAGAGCGGCAGCAGAAAAGATTAACATTAAATAAAACTAAATTCTCATAAAGTGAGAACCTTCTGTTGTATATTTATCCCGTATAACAGGAGGTTCTTATGAAACAGACAGACAGTATCGATAAGAACGCAAAGGTGTTCATAGAAAAATTGCCTGTGCTTACTGATGAAGTTTTGAACAAGCCGAACGGACGTGATTTTACCTGCGAGTTCAAGGCTCTTAAAAAGCTGTTCGACTCCTTTGCAATCATTGATGAATTTACTGATTTTCTCATTACTGACTGCTACAACGAAATTAAAATCAGCCTGATGAAATGGGACCGCTTTGCTGATAAAACATCTTCTGTAGCGCTGGAGTTTAAGAAACTGCTCGACTATTTTTATGAGGTGATGAAAGACCTGTATTTTTATGAGATATTCGGTTTCTTTTCAACAACAGTTCATCCTGAAGATGTGCCGGAGCTGAATCTTCCCTGCAAAGTTTTCTGTGGCTGTGCAGATGGATGGCAGAGAGAACCATATCTTGATGAAAAAGGAAGAGTTCAATACATCGATGTTGTAAGATTCCAAGATCCGAAAAATAAAGATGCTCCGCTTAGCATTACGATAGAGAATCCGCATCTTCTTGAATCCCGCGAAAAATGTAGTTTGACAGACGAGCAGCTTGAAGCGATAAAAAACTTTATTCGCGTAAATAAGGGAATAATTGTCCTGCACAATATGGGACTGATAGACTCCCCTGGTTTCCATGCGGCGCTAAAAATAAAGATTGCTCCAAAAGAAAATCACGTAAAATACAGAATTGTTTACAGCTATAGAGAATGTATTGCCGGAATAAAATGGCCGCTAAACGAATATTACATCGATATGGATGACATGAGTTATGATGAGGCCTTAAAGCATTTTGATAAGATAAAAGAAGAAATGCAGAAATCTCTGAACGCCGGACCTGAAGATTATGACTTGGCATATTTAGAAATACTCCGCCCGGACGAAGGAAAAAATTTCTGCTGTTTCTGCGATGCCGTGTTTGATGGAGACGGTAACAGCACCTGGCCGATTTTCTACAAACAAGACGGCGAAAAACACCGCTGCTGTGATGAATGCAATAAAAAATATGTAATCGCCGCCCGCGAAGACCGCACACTGATTATGAAGTTCAGAAAGCAGTTCAACATTGATTACACAGAATACCAGGAGTAAGTTATGGTACATTTAGAATTTGAATTCCGGCACTCAACAGAAGAAGAAATCCTCAACTTCTCGGAAGAATACAGCAATGTTTACAGATTGAATCCGGAAGTTAAGTTTATCACTGCAGTTCTGGAGGACGAGAATTATGCAATCTTTGCAACAAAAGAAGAAACTGGCAGTTCAGGCAGCGAAATCAGGGTGTTGTTCTTCCTGATTCTGGAGCATCCACTGAGACTTGAATATACAATTTATCAACTGTTTTGTAGCTTCATAAAGTATATGACTCATATTGAACCGAAAAAAGAAAATCTTGGGCATTCAAAACGAATCTGCTGGAATCTGCAGGATAGCCGATATCACATGTATTTTGAAGAAGTGATTTATCAAAGAGGCGGCGACAGGTCCCTTCATACACCACACTTCTACAAAGACGGACTCTTTGTTCAGTACAATTATGAACGCAAGGCCTGGAAAGAAAAAGTAAATCATGTTGACCGTTATTATTTTGAACAGACGCTGAGTGATTATTCAGAAGAAGAAAAATCACCCGAATGGTACAGCGACTATAAATATGCCTTAAAACTTCGTTGCATCATAGAAACGATTTATGAAATGTATTACAAACATTTTGATCATCGCCGTTACGACAGGGAAACAAAGAAAGTAATTCCATTCACAAAAAAACAAATTAAAGATATAGAAAACTGTTGCAACTGGACAATGGAGTATTGTGCTGAATATTCCGAAAAGGACGCAATTCTTACCTCTTTCCTAAAAAAAGAGTTTGACATTATGAAAAAATACATTCCGGAATACTACGACAAAATCTGGCAGTCAGAAGACCTGAACGAGCCGTATTTTTCAGGAACAAAAACAAAGCTTGCCTATATGTTCAGAACATTGCGGGGATTAAAGCTGCCTGACAATCAGCACAAGGAGGACTAAGTTATGGAATACAAAATCTGGATAGCAACATATTTTAATTCGCCGCCACCTTATCAAACGGAAACCCCTCAGGAAGAAACAGAACGCTCAGCCTGTATCTGGGACACCGAAGAAACTTGTTGGCGGCACATAGGAACCGTAGACTCTCTCGAAGCCGCCCGCTATCTAGTTGAGAATGATAAAGCGTCATACAAAGATTCAGAGGGATACGTTTATTACCTTGAATGCGAACCCGACGACGAATTGTACTACATGTTTGCAAAAATCGAATATGGAGACACAATCGAGTATTACGACCGCTGTTCTTCCGACAGAAAAACAAGATATGCAAGACGGCACACAATTTAAGGAAAAATGTGATAAAAGGGCTATAAATAGCTGGAAAAATGTGATTTTTGGCGCAAAAAACTATGGAAAAATGTGATGAACGGCGTTGCTGTTGATTTGTAAGGTTGAAAAGTCGATTTTAAAACCTCTTAGCAATACTATATTTTCAAGGCTTTTAACTTAGTAAAATTCAGTTTATATACAGTTTAAAGACTTCACCTCTACTACAAAAGCAGAGACTGAAAAAGATCTTAATTACTATTATCAACTGTTGGAGCAGCAACTTGCAGAGCTCCAAACTTCGAGTCCTGTAACTGATAGGTACCTGATTTCAACGAATCAACAAACTGACTTTTTGTTATTTTTTCTTCATTTCCGTTTTTGTATCTATATATCTGCCATTCGGTTCCATGCAAGATCGGAATATAAAACAAGTGTCCTGTCTTTGTTGAACATTCTGTGTAACATTTCCTTAACGCATTAATTTTTTGTTCATATTCTTCTTTATCTATTTTTATTGATGCAGATTCATTGTCACTTTTAACTTCAAAAATATGAATGCGCCCTTCTTTATCTTTCATAACAAAATCAGGATATGACACATGAACACCGTTCAAATAGTATTCAAATTTGATTTCTGAATTATAAGGAAAATTCTTTCCCCAGAGAAATTTATTTGAATCTGAAGCAAAAGAGAGATTTCTAGTTTCATCAATTGAGCTTGTGCGTATATCCTTTAACAATTCTGCCCACTTACGCTCTGCTTCGCTGTCAAAAGAAAAATCACTTTCACTGTCTTTTCTGCACCAGACCCAGTCATCAAGTGTAATGCTTTTCTCATTTTCAACATAACAACTGTTACAGGGAAAACTTACATCTTCACACACAATCATGCTTTTTTTATAATCGCAAATATAATCATTGTAACTTGTTTTTATACTGGAAAGATTTTCTACAAACATTCGCCATTTTGAAAAGTTAGTGGAATATGTATAGCACAAATTCTGAATGTCATTATCCTGCTTTAATAGACTTTGATACATTTCAAAGATACCTGTGTGTGTAATTTTTTTATCTGATAAATTTTTAATATATGAAACAATATCAAAGGATTTTTCTGCCGTTATATTTTGGAGTTTTGTAGGCTTGATGCGAATTGATTTTTGAATATCATAATCTTTAAACAAATTAACTTGTTTTGTTTCTCCACTTTGTTCCGGAAAGTTTGCCCATATCCACGCCGTCATGGCAAGCTTTTGAGCTTCTTCATTTAAGGTTTCAAAATCAAGCAGGCGCGGATTTCGTCGAACTCGTCCCATAACCTGTTCATTCAGCTGGTCACTTTCAGACTCCCTGATTTGATAAAGCATGCACGCACGAGGTATATCGTAACCTTCAGAAATGACCATCTTAAATATGATTACAGAAATTGAAGAAGTAGACTGCTTCATATATTCTTTCCATTTTGAAACAGGAAGCTTTTTTACAGTATCATTTGAATCGGACTCTTTTTCATTTCCGCTGATATATATCCATTTTAAATCCTGATGATTTGCAAGAGCCGGAAAGATCGTATTTTTAAGTTCTTCTTCTGCTTTATCCTTGTTTGAAATTTGAATTATGAGGCATGGATTTACGCCAAGCAAATTTGTGTAGTCAGCTTTAATTTGTTCAAATTTTGTAAGCGCATCATCCAATGTATCTTCATCACTTCCCTGTACTATGGTTTTAATGATTTTTGCATTTTCAGCTTCCAGATTTGTAATTTCGACATCAGGATTCTGCTTGCGGCTAAGTTTAGGCGTTGCCGAAAAATTAATGATTTTAGAAAAATACTCTTGAAGTTCATCGAGGTTACTTGTCAGAATATGACATTCATCTTTTATAAGATAAATTGTTTTTTGATGTGACTCTGCAACCAGCGGGCTTGTCATCATCTGAAGAAAATTTAGGAAAGTTCCTTCTTTTTTTAGTTTTGCAGAGTCCTTGTATAAATCACGAGGAAGAACATAAACATTGTAATTGCCTGGAATAAAAAGACTTGATTCTCCGCTGGAATCTGAATTTATAAGGTACGGTCTAAGGTTTGAAAATTCTCTTTCGCTCAAATCCTTAAACTGATTATAATTCTGCTCAGCAAGATTTGATTTAGAAAGAGTTGAAACGATGAACACAAGTTTTTCGTCTGCACAAAGCATGCGGTTCATGAAATCTGCCATCATGTGAGTTTTCCCGCTTCCAGTAGGAGCCTTAAAAGTAAACTCTTTTTTATCTTCACCAAGTATGTCTACAAGTTTTGAAACTGCAGCATTCTGTAAATCTTTTGCTTCCTGTAACATTTTATTCTTCCAGCAATTTTTGTGTTTTGTCGAAATTCTGGCATACCCAGTCAACTTTTTCTTTTACAGAATTAAATTTTTCTTTTCCGTAAAGGGTTTCATCGATTACATCAAATGGTGTTTTTCCCTGCTCGCTTGCAAAATTTGCAACGGATTCTATTTCGTAGACATCAAGGTTGTCGCCATAGGGTTGATTGTCTTTAAGCCACGGAAAGTTTTTTGATCCGTCATAACAGCTGCCTGTCATAATTCGCTTGAGGCGTTTTGAAGTTACATCATAGGCAATCCCGTTGGGAGACACATCAGTCTTCTCATTATTTGTACATAGAATAAATTGCTTTTTGGTTTTACATTCTTGATTATATTTTAAAACTGATTCGCCTGTTGTGCCGGAACCAGCAAAAAAATCTAAAATAATACTATCTTTTACTGGAGACATGGATATTAATTCTTTTATTAATCCTAAAGGTTTAGGATAATCAAATACAGCTTTTCCAAAAACATTTCTTACTTCTGTTGTTCCTTGATTATTATAAAAACCATCAATAACACTAAGATGATTATCATATTTTTCAGTCGGATTTAGATTATTATCAACAAATTGATAAATTTTGAAATAACAACGCCATGTATCATTATTTTTTTTAAAAACTATAAAATCATTTTCTATACCCCATTTAAGTTTTGCTTCTGACCAACGAAAGCACCAGTCCTTTTTCGACGCATTTCCTTTTATTCTTATTTCTCTAGCTTTTTTGTCTCCACCTGCATAAATCTTTGTACCATCAGGAGCTGTAATAATATAATCAGAAGCAACTGAATAATTTATAGATCCATTATCTAAAGGTCTAATTAAGTAACGCCCTCGTTCTTTAACATGCTCATCTTCTAAATCATAAATTGAAAAGTCTACTTTTAAACGATGTACTATTTCACTATTTTCTTTTTTCCCATATATCAAAACATAATCATGAATTTGATTTACTCCCTTGGCATCTCCTTTCACACGTTTTGTTGTAATTCGAACACTATTTGCAATAAATGTTTCTTCTCCAAACACTTCATCAAACAGACATTTTACATAAGCCTGGTTTTTATCATCTATCGAGCAGAAAATTACGCCTTCATCGCTCAAAAGCTGCTTTGCAAGTTCAAGCCTTGGATATAACATTGAAAGTAGATTGTCTCGCGTTATGGCGTTCTGATAATTCGTTTTTGCAAATTCGCCCATGCTGTCTTTTCCATATGGCGGATCGATGTAAATCACATCAATTTTACCTTTGTATTGAATCAATAGGTTTTGCAAAGCTTTATAATTATCACCGATGATAAGTTTATGAGTCGGCTTTGAATCATCAGTATGAAACGACAGTTTTTTATTTCTTACGAAATAATGAATCGTGTCATCCTTTTTCTCCAGTTTTGGTGCAAAATGTAAACCTGTCCTTTTATAGACAGTTCCGAGTGTTGCAATATTTAAAGCCTCATCAAGAGAGTCTGCATTTTTTATCAGTTTAATAAGGAGTTCCGCGTTTGTAGGTTCAAGAATTTTATCCTGCACCCGTTTATTAATCTCGTCTATAAGCGGTTGAATTTTATCAATTTCAAGCATTGGTTTTTCCTTAAATTTAAGTATAAAAGTAGTATTACTTATATATAATCATAAACAATTATCAGTGTAAATAAGTAATATCGAATACTAATCATTATTTTTAAGTAATCATCGAATCATGAGTTTTAAGGAAAATGTTAAATATGAACTTGAATGCAGAGGAATGTTAATAAAAGAACTTGCGACAGTATCAGGAATAAGTCGTCGCACCCTCGATAATTATCTTCGCGAAAACGAAAGTCAACCAACTGTAGAAAATGCTGTTAGAATTGCCAAAGCTCTTGGGGTTACTACTGAATATCTTGTCACCGGTAATGAAGCTGATAAAAATGTCAAAAGAACTGCACCTGAACTTCCGGAACTTGATATTGGACTCTGTAAAAAATATTATACAACTTTACAAAAACTCAATGAAATGCCTGACAATACAAAAAATCTTTTATGTAAATTAATTTCTGAATGGAAGAAAAAATAGGTTTCCCTTTTTGGAGCCCCTATTCACATTCACCAAATATCAACTTCAGCAATTTTACGCATTGTAGTTATCACATCAGAATAGTCAATTTCTTCGTTTATCAATGTTTCAGTGATTATATCAAAGTCTTTCCTGTAAAAATCTTCTGAACAATACTTTTGAATCAGGGCATCAATGTTTACATCAGGTTTTGCTGAAGGACAGATGCTTAATTTTGCGCGGTGTTCTTTTACTTCTTGAACAAGCTTTTTGAAATCGTCATCAAAAGTAATCCGAGGGAAGATTTTATGTAAATCGTAAAGATGGCGAGAAAGACGGCGGCTTTTTCCCTGAAGATAATAATCACATGTAGCATAAACTTTATCGATAAAAGTTCGTTCCAGTGACTGAACTTTCATTTCAAATGGCTCCAGCTTATACTGCGTTACAAGTTCAGGTTCAGTTGTAGCCAGATAATCACCAACAAAACTTGAAATCTGCATTGAATCAGTAGGAAATGAATAAGATGCAAGAGCAGTTTCTACTTTTACACCTTCACGAATCTGCTCATTAGATGGCTCAAATAAATATTGATAATCAAAATAATATGCATTCAAATCTCTGTCACTTTGAATGTAATCCCAGTTTTTTATTGGAAGGTTAAGTTCATCGGATAATGCCTTCATAACATCGTATTTTAGCTTTTTCCTTCGTTTGTCGCCTAAATGCTCCGTAAAAGTGATATCAATGTCTTCCGAAAATCTGTCTATTACTTTATGGCATTTTGAAAGTGATGTACCGCCTTTAAATACAACATCTCCCAGTATTACAGATTTTTGTGATATCAGTTTTAGAATCATAGTAACATAATAGTCTTTTTCGATTACTACAGGGCTAAGACCTATTTTTTTTCCAGCCTCAATTATTATGTTTTTAAATGCATCTGGTTTTTCATGCAAGTACATTTGCTACCTCCAGATTGTAAACAGTTTTATAGATTGAATCGGGATAAAAACTTAAATAATGATCAAAAACACTTCGTTTTAAGCCAATCTTCTTTATATATTCCAGAAGATTATGTTTTACAAATTCTTCATCATTATCGTAGTCCATATAAAATTCATAATCATTCAGCAAATCTAAAAGCTGCAGGATTTTATGATTTTCTGTCGTAACTACGGTGCGGGGCTCTTTTAGAATGAATTTTGATTTTCCTATTTCTACTTTTCGTTTAGCTCCACCTGCATTATTTGAAGCAATTTCGCGTACGAACGGAACTTGCGTAGTAAGATGCATGGCATTTGCAAAAACAAAACCTGTGTAGTAGCCGAAGTATTCGCCGTGGTCATAAATGTATTTTTTACCTGCAACATCGTAATCAGTAAATGGCGGATACGGTGCCTGAATGTTTTTGAGTTCAGCCTGCATCTGAGCTTTTGTCTGGGCACTATCATGAGGGATATAATAAATTCCGGTATCATACCTTATGGCAAGGCCTTTATCGCAGAGAACTTTAAGCGCCTGCCGGATATTGTTCTTTGTGGAACCGGGCATATTCAATTCAGAAACAAAGAATGGCTCGTCCCTGTTAAAATTTTCCAGAATGTAATCATAAAGTTTCATGCCAGGCCTCCTTTAGATAAAAACTAATAAATATTTTACTAACAGATTATTTTTATTAGTTATAAATATATTAGTATCAGTCTGATAATCTGTCAATTGTTATTTACGGGGACTGCTTATGATTCTCGATGCAAGTTCAGCTGGTACAGGACTTTGTTGAGGTACTTTTGAGGCTTTTTACATACCATTCGCATAGTCTTTGAAAATCTTCCATTGAATTTTCTGTACCACGGATAAAACTTGAAGCAATACTTATACATGATCTGTAACAGCCTTCTGAGAAGTCTTTTATTAATTCTTTTGACCTCTCTACATATTCCAGATACATTGCACTGATATGCCTTATAAAAAACTTTCCGTCTTCCGCTAAATAATCTACACTTGTAAAACCGGTGTCAGACCAGTCTATAGGGTCATATTGATTAAATTCTTTGAACCACTTAAAAAAACTGGCATCATCTTTGAACCTGGAAATAATGCCTGATTCTTCTTTTCCAATCTCTTTGACAATATCACCGCTTCGAAATGGATGAGGAACCGGGACATAGTCATCATAACAAAGGGGTTCTTCTTTTAATTCTAAATATCTATACAATAATTCTTTATCACGTTCACTGAACTGCCAGTTGATTTTTTTCAGATATTCACGAACGGCTTTTGAGGGAATTAACTCTATTGCCTGGTCATTTGTAAGATTTTCCATATCTACCTTCTGATTTATTTTTTCTCTGCATACTCTTTGCAGTACCTCTGCAAACACTCAATGGAATTGTCGGTTCCGCGGATAAGTTCTGAGGCAATTACAAGTGCAGTTTTATACGGGTCTTTACTCTGCCCCCTTGTTTCTTCCGGTTTTATTTCCGCATATTCCAGGTCAAAGCAATACGGATGATCATGCGAAAATCTTCCGTCTGGATATAAAAACTCTACCCGGGTTCGCCCGCTGTCGCTCCAGTCAGAAAAATCTTTTGTTCTTGCATCCAGATCAAAAAAATCTTCATCATCCTTGCAGCTACAAAAAACGCCGATTTGCTGTTCGTTTCCGATAACATAAACCAAGTCGCCACTACGGAATGGGTACGGTATCGTAACGTAATCATCTTCGTAAGCAGGTTCTTCGTTTAAGGCGAGATAACGGTAAAGGATTTCACGGTCGCGCTCGCTAAACTGCCAGTTGATTTTTGTAAGGTATTCATGTACTGCTTTTGAAGGAAATAGTTCGATTATCTGTTCGTTGGTTATTGTTTTTACGTCCACGTCTTGTATAAATCGCTTCTTGCCAGATTCCCATGCAGATTTTGCAATTTCCCATTTATTCTTTTCATTCGCCCATTGCAATATCGCTTTTTTATATACAACTGGAATGTCAAATCCTTTGACAGGTACGATATCATCAATAGTTTCAGGCTTTTTTTCTGTTAGTTCAATGCGTCCAATTAAATCATAATTATTTTCAAAACCTTCCCTTACTTTATGCTTGTACGGGAAAAGATATAAGTTTGGTTTTGCCCGAGCATCGTTTGTATTATACATTATAATTTCAACTCTAAGACCTTTTGGCAAATCTTTTGTTGGAATATAAACGCCCAGACCATGACTCCATTGACTGGTAGATTCTGTCTTGTAAAATAATGACATAAAAAGATATCGAGGAAAACTGATGTAATTTATTTGAGTCTTCCGACGGTTCAAAAAGTACATATCAAAGTCTTTATCTTCCTGGAAATCCCACATTCTACATGCAATATCATGCAAAAAACGTTTGAAAGGATTTTTACCTTTATAAACATCAAAAGTATCGCGAATCCAGACATATAATTTTGCAAATGGTTTATTGCGTGGTTTAGCTTTTTGCATATATTTACTCCATTTTCGATAAAACTAGAATTTTTCCTTTTATAATTGAACGTAGTTGTTTTATTTTCTCTAACTGATTTGGATAAACACCAGAAGAGAACCATTCTGTAATAATATCTAAACCATCATCAATACTTTCCAGCTTAGAAATATCTGCAACATCCAAAACATCATCTGCAACGTTCAAAAGTTCATTTAACTTAAATTCAAGTTCTGACTCTGCAATCAGACTATCAATTTGAGTATCTTGCCCAAGGCTTTCAACGCACAAAGAAACAAGATCTGTTACTTTGTAATCAAAAAA
>JAEELR010000222.1 GCA_016282835.1 Treponema sp.
CATCTACTCTGGAAGAGTTCTTTAATTATGATTTTGAAACCTTAGTAAAAGAACTTTCAAAACAAAAGATAAAACTTTCTTTAAAACAAAAAGATGAATGGGAAGATTATTTTACAGACTATAAAAACGAAATAACAGGAATAAACCAACAGATAGAAACAACAGATAAAGAAATCAATTCTTTGGTTTATAAACTGTATGAACTTACACCAGAAGAAATAGAGACGATAGAGAAATGCTAACTTAAAAAGTAAGTATATTACAAAAACTTAAGTTAAATAATTTTAATAAAATTAAAAACTAAATTGTATTTCAATTTTGTTTTAATTCTTGTATATATAAGAAACTGTATAACCGCAGCAAGTTATAATTAATATAAAATTATTCATTATCCATTATAAATTCTTCATTGCAAACGGAATTCCTTTGAAATTCTTTCCCAATATTGATAAACTTTAAGACAATAAACAATGGAGGTTATATGAAAAAACTAAACGTGGTTATTATGGCGTTATGTCTTTTAGCGGCATTTACCGGCTGTAATAAAACAGAAAAAACAGATCCAGCACCAGTTGAACCAGAAAAGAAAATTACAATTATTAATTCCATTTCTTTATATGACGGTGCACCTTTGTACATTGAAAATGAAGATGGAAAAATGGTTTACAACGATGAAATGCTTCTTGGTGATTCATTGGGAATTTATTTTGTAGACAATCAGATGGAACAAAAAGAAGCTATCAGACTTTTAAGCTCTGGTAAGGAAGAAACCTTTAATTTTGTTCATGTAATCTATTACGAAAAAGATTACTGGGTACGCGATATCTTTATTACTGACAATACAAACTTTAAAGCAGGAATCATTACACAGGATACATTAGTTTATTCTGCTGCTGACGGAACTTCTGCAACTTCACAAAAGCTTAAAGAAGGAACTATTGTTGCTGTAGATATGGAGTCAAAACAGAAAGATACAGATCTTAATATTGATTTTGTAAATGTTACTTATTACAGTGCTACTCCTTTTGGTAAATCTGTATTTATAAAAGCAGACGCTCTTTCTAATAGTCAGGCAGATATAATTGCAAATCAGACAATCACTAGAATTCTTGCAAACAAATCTCTTAAACCGGAAATTGAAGATCTTCTTTTTGACTATTTAAAGCCAATGAAAGTTACATCTTATATGCAGGGTAAAATTGAATCGGCATACGAAGAAGTATTAAAGAGGAGAAACTAATATGAAAAAAGTAGCGTTATTATTTAGTCTGATTGTTTTATTTATCGTAAATACATTCGCCGCTCCTTCAAGAATCATTATGCTTCGTGATAACGGACCGCTTCGCAAGGACAATGGTTCAAACCAGGTTGAATGGGCAGAAGCTGTAAAAGCAGGAACTGAGTTAGAGCTGGCTTCAGAAGAAATTGTTGTTAAAGATCTTGTAACTTCGAACAAAACATATAAGGATGTAAAGTTCTTCGAAGTAAAATACAAGGACAAGACATATTATGTTCAGGAATCTGATGCAGAAAAAATAGACACTCAGCACTTTTTTGGAGTCCTTAAAGCAGACTCTCTTTTGTTCACTCGTCCAACCCTTGCTGCATTTAGAAATTCTATGCTTGAAACAGGAACCTTTGTTATTACAGGAGATAGTTTTTATCATTCCAGTCAGTTTCCTACAGAATTTATTGCAATAACTTTTTATGATACAAATGACGGAATTAAAAGAAATCGTTATGTTAATAAAAATAATGTGAGTACAAATGATAAAGATGTTAAAGCAGTAATGCTTTTGGAAAATGCAAAATCAGCAAAGGATGAAGATCTTAAAAAAGAATTCTTGAAGAATGCAAAATCAATGGATACATCTGAAGCCATCAAAGAATACATTTCAAAAGAATATAATAAGATTCTTAACATAAGTTCTTTCTCTGATGATGAAATTGAATCTTTCTATAATGAAGGACAGCTTTATACAGAAGACGGTTCAAGAATCAATGTTAGAGATAATCCAGGTACTGCAGGAAGTGTTATTGGTCAGCTTGAATCTGTAGACCAGCCATATGTAACCGCATTTAAGCGCACAAACGTTAAAGATGAAATCGGTGGCGAATCTGATTACTGGTATTATGTAAAAGATGATTCAACTGGTCTCGAAGGCTGGATTTTTGGCGCATTTATTCAGTTCTAATAAATTGTGGTGGTGAATACAGATTCTGAAACACACATTTGTAGCAAGTACGTCCAAATGTGGCGTAGCGTTTAGAATGACCGGGTGGCTTTTGTCTCTGAGGACTTCGTTGCTTCGTATTTTATTCAACGTATGGGGTAGTTTCGACAAGCTCAATCACCCCTGAAAAGACAAGCTCAGCCACCCCTGAAAAGACAGGTTAATCTTCCGCACGGAAACCTATCAACCACCCCTGTTTTTTTATCACTATAAAAAAGAAACCCTGATACAGTTTTTGTACCAGGGTTAAATTTTTATTGGAGTGTATAAAAAAAATTATTTTGCATTAGGATCGTTTGATCTTGCTGTATTTTCATCCATTACGCGAAGTACTGTCATTACAGAAGAATCTCTATTGATAAATCCTTCTAGTAAAACTGTATTTCCTTCACAAGCCTTTAATGTTTCAAATTTTACTGCTTCAGGAGCTTTTTTCTTGTTCTTTTTATTTTTCTTAGCTTTAGGATTTTCTGCAATTTTGCAAGCACCTGTTGTTAAGATAAAATTGCCATTGTCTGTTTCAACGATAAGAAAATCAGATTTGTTTAAGCTGATTGTAGATACTTTACCACTAACAAGTTCTGGCTGTGGAAGTGGAACTTCTTTCTGTTTTGCAAAAGTTGAAATGCTACCTAAACTAACGAGCATAAAAAAACATAATAAGAGTTTAATCTTTTTCATAATAATACCTCTCAAAATTATAGTTGTAGGAATTCATAAACAAAATGTGTTCAGGTTATCCCTTAGATGACATACATCATCTTTCTAAAATTATAATAAATGAGATGCAAAATAGTAACAAAAAAAATTAAGAATTTTCTAAAATTTCCAAAATTTCTAAATTTTCTAATTAGAGCTCTTCTAAAGGAATTTTATAAACGCTTCCACAGTTTCTGCAGACTATTTCTAAAGGATTGATTTTTCCGTTTTTTATTTCAGTTAAATCATTTTGTGGTAAGTGTTTTATATAGTTCAGGTAAAAATCCTTGTTGCAGGGGCAGTCAAAAATGATATCGCGGTAAACAGGAACTGACGGTTTAAACTCTTCGAATAGTCCAAAGATAATATCATCAAGTGTGCCGTTTTCACTGAACCATTTTCCAAGTGAAGGGGCTGCACTGAATGCGTTTTCAACATTGGTAATCAATTCTTCATTCTTTTTTTGATTTGATGCACTTTCTTTGTTTGAACCGTCTTTCTTATTTCCACCTGTTTCCGGAAGAATCTGTAAGAACATTCCGCCGGCACCGGTTACTTCACCTTTTGTGTTCATAAAAATGCTTGTGTTGAAAGCGGTTTGAATTTGTTCTGACTGCTGGAAAAACCATGCTAAATCTTTTGTTATATTCTGGTATAGAATTTCAACAGAACTGTCACGGGCAAATTTATCACCCTCATGAATTGTAGACATTGTCATTGTTCCGTTGCCAAGAAATGGTTTTAAATCCCAGCTGTCGAGCGGCTTGTCGAGAGGAATTTTATCGTTAAAAAGATATCCCCTTACAAAACCGGAGCTGTCTGCTTCTATAGAAAATCCTTTTGCAGGACCATCGCAATCGTATCGCCAGGTTAAATGTTCCTTTCCTTTCATTGTAGGAATAAGGAGGGCTCCACATAAAGCTGCCTGGCCAAAAATCATTGTTTCAAGAATACCAAGATTATGCTGTTGTCTTGCCTGATTCACAAAGCGAGTTCCATTAAATAAAGCGCCACGCACTCTTCCTTCTGCCATGACAAAGATTGCCATTTTATCATTCTGAACATTCTTGAGATTATTCTCTGTAGATGAATCTAAATCTGCTTTAATCATTTTTTATTCTTAGGAATTTTTTTCTTCAATCAATTTATGCTGTTCATCAAGAAGCGACATTACATAATCAATAAATTTCTGTTTAGGGTCTTCTGTGTCTTCCGGTAAGCTTTCCATAAAATTCTTTCTGAAAGGCTTACATTCAATTACTTTACTTGCAGCAAAAATCTGCTTTGTCTGACATACTAAATCGTTAAGCATATCTTCATCCTGGATTTCAAGAATTGATCCGTGAACGCTTACTAAAATCACTATATCAAAGAGTCGCAGGTACGAATCAATTTCACGAAGGCCTCTTTTTGTTTCTGGTTTTCCAGGTCTATAGCGGGTACCAGAAGGGAATACTAAAATTACTTCACCACGTCTTTTACATTTATCCATTGCACGCATAGCAGACAAGTTGATCTTTCTGGCTTTTAATTCTTCCTGCATAGCCTGTTCTTTGTCTTCTGCATTCTGTTCATTGTTAATTCTTGAGCGGGTAGGGTAAATAATTACGCGGGTGTAACTTTCAGCAAAAGCCCTTACATAAGGATCTGCTTCATTCAGTTTCATTCCTGCAATAGCAACTGTTCTTTTTGCCAGATCAACAAGCTTTTCGTTTCCGCTGTGTTCAAGCATATATAAAAAGGCAGGTAAATCTGTATTTGAATAATGTTCTACAAGAATAAGACCGTGCTTTCCGTTTTTTACCTGATCATAAAAGTCTTCAAAGTTTTCTACGCCTTCAAGATGACTTTCGGGAAGCAAATTATCAGAAACAACTTTATCCATAATTGGACGTGTTTTTAAGTTGGCTGTTTGATATGTATTTTCTTCTGTTATTTTTGCATCAGCTGTTGAAAATTCCTTTAATTTAGCAAAGTGTGCGCCATAAGCTTCTCGAAGTGTTTTTCGTTCCATAAATGTCTCCAATTTTTGTATCATTTTAAAGACTAAAAAAACTGATGTCAATAATTTGGATAACGCATATAAATTAGTTTAACTTTTTGAGAAAATAATATAATGTATGAAAAGAGGAAAAAAATGGGTGTGATTACAATTCTTGAAGAAACTACAAAATATCCGATTACATTGATGGGAAAGAGAGCCGGCGTTTGCTGGGGTGCCGATGTAACAGACAACGAGAAAAACTATAAGCGTGGAATGGACTGTTTGATTTCAGGACATGGAAGAGTTCAGGAATATGTAAATGTTGAATTAGTAATTGACGGCTATAGTGCCCGAGTGATTAGAGAATATTATACACATATTGGTGCAAATCCAACCCGTCTGCAGGCTTCTACAAGATATATTAATTACGATGCTTTTGATGTTGTTACACCGCCTACAGTAAAACGAAATGAAAATGCCTTAAAGCTGTGGGATGATTTAGTCAAGCAGATTCAGAAAACCGTAAAACAGCTGGAAGAAGAAGAAAAAATTCCCCGCGAGGATAGTGCAATGCTTTTACCTTTGGGAATGACGACAAAGATAGTTGATAAGAGGAATTTGAGGTCATTTATTGATATGAGTCACCAGCGATTATGTACAAGGGCATATTGGGAATACAGACAGCTGATGCAGGACATTTGTAAAGCACTTTCTGATTATTCAGATGAATGGAAGTTTTTGGTGACAAATTACTTTAAGCCTAAGTGTGAATTAACTGGTTACTGTACAGAAAAAAAATCCTGTGGAAGAATGCCTAAAAAAGAGGATTTATAGAAAAGGGTACAGATATAGGATACAGGTTTAGGGTACAGATTTGTGGTTATTGCGGTAGTTATGGTGATTGAGTAGCGCAAGTGTATCGAAATTACCATATTATGGCGAATACAGATTCTGAAACAAGTTCAGAATGACAGGGTTGTGATGGGCTCAACTACCACATTTTGACTTGGCTCAACTATCGAGCTTTCTGTAAGTATCAAAATACATTGTTAAGAAGCAGGCTGTACCCCCTATAAAATTTGAAATGGGTTCAGCTAAAAATACTCCCAGGACACCAAGACCTTGTATGTGTGGAAGCAAAAGCGTTAAAGGTAGAACAATAACAACTTTGCGGAACAATGAAAAGAAAATGGACTGTTTTGCCTTCCCTAAAGAAACTGTTGTAGACTGCCCGATGAACTGAAGCGACATAAAAATAAATCCTGAAAAGTAAATCAGTAAGGGAACTCGCCCTGTATCTATTAATTGCACATCTGAAGAAAAGAGGGACAAGAAAAACCCAGGAAAAAGCAGAATAATAATCCAGGCAACAAAAGTGTATATGGTACCTGTTGCTGCCATAAATTTTATGCCCTGTTTTACCCTGTTAGTTTCTCCTGCTCCATAATTAAAACTAATGACCGGTTGGGAGCCTGCAGTGATTCCGTTTACTGCAAGACCAAAAATTTCGCGCACAGAATTTATGACTGTCATTATTCCAATGTATAAATCGCCGCCGTGAATGGAAAGCGTTGCATTACAGACAGATTGAACCAGACAGTTTGTTGCAGACATAATAAAACCTGCGAGACCCAAAGTAATTATTTTTGGAAGCAAAGAAAAAATTGGTTTAAATAAATCGCTGAGGTTTAATTTGATGACTGCTTTTGGTCCTAACAAGAAGTGCATCACTAAAACCCAGGAAATAAACTGAGAAATAACAGAAGCAAGGGCAGCACCTTCAACTCCCATCTTGAAAGTGAAAATAAAAAGCGGATCCAGGGCACAGTTTATAATTGCACCGGCAATCATGTATTTCATGGCTTTGGAAGCGTATCCCTGCAGGTTTATAAAGCCATTCATTCCTGTACCCATGGTGACAAATAAAGTACCTGCGAGATAAATGGAAAGATAGTTTGAAGCATAAGTATAAGTGTTGTCACTCGCGCCAAGCAGATACAGAAGCGGCTTTTTTAATGAAAAAATAATCAGTGCGCACAAAAGCCCGTTAAGAAACTGCATAGTCATTGTTGTAGCTTCTATTGAGTGAGCCTTTTTTTCATCGCCCTGTCCCCTGGCAATAGAGCATAGGGGAGCACCACCCGTTGCAAAAAGATTTGTAAAGGCAGCAATTAGTGAAATCACCGGGAATGTTAAGCCGACACCAGTTAAAGCGAGTGCTGAAGTATCTCCCGGTATGTGGCCTAAGTAGATGCGGTCGACAATATTGTAAATGAGTTGAACAAGCTGTGCCAGAGTGAGGGGAACTGCCTGTGATAATATTAAGCGGCTGATTTTACCCTCTTTAAAATTACCTTTCTCTTTCATTTTTTGTGAATTATTTTATTGAATTTAAAATTTTATCTCAATCAAGTATTTTTTTAATTCTTTTGGGCGCTGGTTTATTATTTAACCTAATAGAAGAAAATTGCAAAGAATTTAGAAAACACAAATTCCGCCGTTACGCACTTCGCGTGTCCGCTCATAGGCTTTGCCTACTTCGGTGCTCCATGGCGAGCTAATAAAAATTGATTTGGTGATTTCATTTAGGTATTGTTTTACAATTTGACTAATAATGACTTAGCACTAATTGAAATTTTAGATATAATAATAGTTCTTATGGAGATGATTTATTCACTGCAACTTAACCGCGTTCTTATGTAAAACCCCTTTCACAAATTAGAAACGATTAAATTGCAATGAATTATCTCCTGTTTTTTTAATAAGCTTTATCATGAACTCCAGAAATTGCTCTTCCTGAAGGTTCATCCATGTTTTTCCAGGCTGCATCCCATTCCAGAGCTTTTGCTGTACTGCAGGCAACACCGGCTTCGTGAGGAACCACTTTTGCAGCGCTGTCACTTGGGAAGAATCTGCTGTAAATTTCCCTGTAGTAATATTCCTCTTTTGTCTTTGGAGGATTTACAGGGAAGCGGTTTTCTCTTCTGGCAAATTCTGCATCACTGATTTTTTCTTCTGTGATTTTCTTTAAGGTATCAATCCAGTTATAACCTACACCGTCACTAAACTGTTCTTTTTGTCGCCAGCAAATATCCTGTGGAAGCATATCTTCAAAAGCCTTACGCAGAATCCATTTTTCCATTCGCTGTTTACCGTCCGGAAGCTTTATGTTCATTTTGTCGCAAGGATTCAAGTTCATGGCAATATCAATAAAGTCTTTGTCCAGGAAAGGAACTCTGCCTTCTACACCCCAGGCCATTAAAGACTTATTTGCACGCAGACAGTCATAAAGATGAAGCTTACTCATTTTTCTAACTAATTCCTCGTGGAACTCCTGTGCATTTGGTGCTTTATGGAAATATAAATAACCGCCGAATAATTCATCAGAACCTTCGCCGGAGAGAACCATTTTAATTCCCATTGATTTAATAACGCGTGCAAGCAAATACATAGGGGTTGAAGCTCTTACTGTTGTAATGTCGTAAGTTTCTATGTGATAAATTACATCTGGCAGGGCGTCCAATGCTTCCTGTATAGTAAAATGAACTTCGTGATGAACTGTGCCTATGTAATCAGCGGCTTTTTGTGCTGCAATTAAATCCGGGCTTCCTTCAAGACCAACTGCAAATGAGTGAAGCTGCGGCCACCAGGCACTTTCTTTAGAATCAGATTCAACGCGCTTCTTTGAAAACTTTTGTGTAATGGCTGCGATGATGGAAGAATCTAATCCGCCAGAAAGAAGAACGCCATAAGGAACATCAGACATAAGCTGTGCTTTTACTGCAGCTTCAAGTCCGTTCTTTACTTTATCAATAACACTTGGATTAATTACATCGCCTTTTTCATCGCAGGCCTTTGGATTGTTTTTAACCGCATCAAATTTTTCCCAGTCACGGAAATACCAGCGCTTTGGCTTTTCGTCTTTAGAATAAAAATAATGACCGTTCGGAAATTCTTCTATTGAAACACAATGTCCTTCTAAAGCTTTAAGTTCAGAAGCAACATAGTAGCGGCCCTGTTTGTCCCATCCCTGATATAATGGAATAACACCAATTTCATCGCGGGCAATAAGGTACACATCTTTTTCACTGTCATATAAAGCAAAGGCAAAAATACCGCTGAGCTTTTCTAAAAATTCTTTTCCGTAAGTTTTGTATAAAGGAATAATTACTTCACAGTCAGACTTAGTTTTAAAATTATATTTTCTTTCGAATTCTTTTCTTATTTCCTGATGATTATAAATCTCACCGTTAGCAGCTAAAATGATTTTTCCATCGTCGCTAATCAGAGGCTGTTTTCCAGAAAGAGGGTCTACAATTGAAAGTCTTTCGTGACTGAGAATTGCATTATTATCAGAATAAACGCCGCTCCAGTCCGGACCTCTGTGACGGATTTTTTTTGACATTTCTAAGACTTCATTTCTAAGCTGTTCGCGTAATCCTTCGTCGATTGGTACAGAACCAGTGTTTAAATCAAAAGCACCTACAAATCCACACATAAAAACCTCCAAATAAAAAAGGCCGTAGACAGTTCTCCGTGCCTTTTACACGAAAAATTATCTACGACCTCTTTGCCTTAGTGATTTTATTTTAGACATTTTTTTTAATAATGACAAGTCCTTATGCGGCAGTGAAAAAAAATCCCGGAGAACCAGAAGGCCCTTCGGGAAAGGAAAAATACTTATATGAAAAAAGTTTTATGAAAATGGCAAAAACTTTTTCTTCTGTTTTATTCTATTTCGCCGTTAACAACTTTTTCTAACGAAATAACTTTACCGTCAGCAACAAGCTTCTTTCCTGCAGCAGTTGCACATTTTTCGCAAACCTTGTATTCAACTTTGCAGAAGCGGTCAATATCAATCTTTGCAGGTTTTTCACAAACTTCTTCGCCTTCAAGAGTAACCTGTGTTCCAGGAGCGGCCCAAGGAGCTGTGAGCAATTCAACCTTTTCTTTACCGTCTTCCATATAATCTGCAGCTAAAAGCATACCGTGACTTTCAACGCCTCTCATTTTTCTTGGAGCTAAGTTTGCAGCAATAATTACATGCTGACCTAAAAGCTCTTCTGGTTTTAAGTATGGTCTTAAGCCGGACTGAATGATTCTTGGTGTACCAGAACCGTCGTCCATTGTTTCAATATAAAGTTTTTCTCCCTCAGGGTTTGTATCAACTTTAATAATTTTTGCAACTTTTAATTCAATGTATTTGTTAAAGTGTTCAATTGGATTTTCTGCCATTTTAGGTTCAGACTTTTCTGCTTTAGGTGCGTCCTTGCTGTTAGCATTTGCAGCGTTTGCATTTTTGTCAGTCTTTGTGTTAGCAGAAGAAGCTTCTTTTGGTTCATTTTCCATTAAGAATTCTAAATCAATTTCGCCGGCAACACAAGGAACTCCAACCTGCCAGTTTTCAAGTACCTGTGGATTTATCTCACCAAAGATACCGGCAACTTTTCCTTTAACTAAAATTTCTGCCTGTCTTCCAGGAATGAATCTTGAATCATTTGATTCCCTAACTTCGTACTTGTGATCGAGGTAATATAAAATTGTACTAACTTCTGCTGCAGCGTCGTTGAAGTTTGCGTTGTTGGCAGCAGTTAAAAATCCAAGTGACTGAATTGTTTTTGTTCCTGTGTTTTCAGATGGTTCAATAAAAGCAATTTTACCAACTTCAAAAATTTTATGAGGGTAAACGGCATTTGCACTCTGGCTTTCTGACTCAAACAAAGAAGCAATAATTGAAGGACGAATAAACTGATAGTTTTCGCTCATAGGGTTTGCAATTTCAATTACATCCTTTCCATCAATTCCCATGTTATCGATATAAGATTTTTTTGAACCGAGGTAGTTAAAAATCATTTCCTGATAGCCAAGACCTGCCATAATGTTTTTAACTTTTCTGCTGTAATATGTAATTGGAAGCAGGCGGCCGATTGTAAAATCATTTGGATTTTCTGGTTCAAATTTATCAAGTCCCCAGCCAATCATTACATCTTCTATAACATCAACTTCATGAAGGAAGTCGTTTCTGTAAGGAGCTGGCATTACTGTGAATACAATGTCATCACCTTCCTGTTTAGAAGTAAATTTATTTCCCATTAAAGATAAAGCTTTTTCAACCTGGTCTTTTGTGAAAGCAACACCAAGCTTTCTGTTAATTGCTGAAAGGCGGGCGTCAGTTGTAGGCTGGAAGTAATATGGACAAACTACATCTTTTCCTAAGCCTGTTTCGTATTCGTGCTTAACCATAACAGGAAGAATTTCGTATCCGGCATCAAAGAAATCGCAGGCAACAATATTTGCAGCAAGCATAAGGTTTTCCATGTTGTCACCGGTAAGCTCTACCATTAATTCAGTATCACCAACTTCAATCTGTCCTAAAGTTGCACTGTTAATAATTGGTGCCATACTCATTATTTCGCCAGAATCATCTTTTAAGAGAGGATATTTGTCGAAATCTTTTAGAATCCATCCGTAGTCTTTTCCCTTTGGATGATTTGCAACAATTTCACGGAGAGTCTGTTTTTTATCATCCTGGAGAGGTACAAAACTTGTAGCGTCAGGATCTGCTGCAACATAGTGAATCGGCCATTTTAAATTTGCTGCACGATAAACACCCATAGAAAGTGACTTGCGTTTTCTACCAAAGTTCCATGCAAGCTTTTCCTGTGTCTGCATGATATCAATAAGCATTGCATTATCGATTGGTTTTCCGCTGATTACAAATGCAACCATATAAGGGCGGATATTTTTGAGGGCAGAATCAACATAAACAATTCTTGAGCCGCAGTCTTTTTTATCTTTAGCAGTAGACATAAATTTTGAATAGTCAGAATGTGCCTTTCCTTCATGTTCGCGAAGGCAGCGTGTAATACCACCTGTAGACCAAAGATCAGGGCGGTTTGTATCATTAAGTTCAATCTTTATAACTCTGTCATCTTCTGAATCGTTTTCGTTTGGTTTTTCATCAAGCTCAGCTTTAGCAAAAGTAAGTTTCTTTTCAAATGTATCCCAGTCGTATTTAGCTTCTAAAAGGTTCCAGAAAAGTTTTTCATTAACTTCAATTTTTGGCATAGTATCCTCGAAAAAATATATTTGATAAATAATAATATATTAAGAATTGAATGTCGAGCACAGATATATGTTTGTGAAATGAGGAATAATAGAAAGTGAAAAATTAGTATAAATGACTTCATTGTATTTGTGATTTCTGATATTATATTTTTATATTAAGTTGAAAATTTTTTTATGAGGTATTTAAATGAGATTAGCAAGACGCTTTAGACCACGCGAATTGAACAAGGTAAATCAGAAAAAAAGAGACAAGGTAATTGCAGCAAATTATGCAGTAATCAAAGCACTTTCTTCTGAAAAGAAATAATATTTCTTGTTGAATTTAAAAAGGGGTTGTCAAAGTAATATAAAGGCAGCCCCATTTTTTTTGTAAAAATTTTATTTGTAAAGTTAGTAAAATGAAACTGTATATTTCTGACCTGCATTTCTATCATGAAAATGTTATCGCATTAGACAAAAGAAATTTCTGTGATGTAAAAGACATGAATGCATATATGATTTCTCAATGGAATTCAAAAATAAAAGGCGGAGATCAAATTTATGTGCTGGGTGATATGTTCGTTACAAAAGAAGCGAAGGAAGTAAATTTTATTTTAAACCGATTAAACGGGAAAATTTTTTTAGTCGAAGGAAATCATGATTGTGTCTGGCTGAAAAAAGAAGGCATAAATTTAAATCGCTTTGAATGGATAAAACCCTATGCAGAGATTACAGATGGAAACTCCAATGTGATTTTAAGTCACTATCCGACCTTCTGCTACAATCACCAGTACCTGCAAAAAAGTGACGGTAGCCCAAAGACCTTTATGCTTTACGGTCATGTTCATAACACACACGACGAAGTTCTTGTAAATCAATTCCAGATTTTAACGCAAAAGACTGAGCTTTTGGGAAGTACGGGAACAAGAAAAATTAACTGCAATATGATAAACTGCTTCTGCGGGTTTTCAGACTATAAACCGCTGAGCCTTAAAGAATGGATAGAGATAGATTCTGCTAGAAGAAAGAATTTACAGATTCCGGCCAATCAAAAAATTGCAGATGAAATGTAGAGACAGATGGGAACAGCTTTATTTCGTTTTAATCTGTGTCCTATAAAGTTCTATTCCTGATTTTTCATAAAAAGTTAAATCTAAGTGAGAGTCATATATTTTCAAATCGAGCCAGCCAAAAACTTCATTATTAATCCATTTAGAATATGGTGAAGAATAGGTTAAGTTTTCGTCGAGCTTTCCGCCCATAGTACCAAGAACCGCATAAGAAACATTTTCTTTTTCCAGGTATTCAAAAAAATGATTGTGTCCACTTAAGGATAAATCTACATTGTATTTTTCAAGAATAGGGCAAAGTCTGTTTATAACATCAGGAATATCGCCCCAGCTTCTTTGAGCCAGTACATCATAAAAGCCAGAGCCTGTTATGTAGCAGTGAGAAATTACAATAACAGTGTCTTCCTGAGGAATAGATTCCAGCTGATTAATAAGCCACTTTTCCTGCTTCTTAGAAAACTCTGCTGTATCCCACAAAATATTTAAAAAGATAAAATGTATGGTGCCGTTGTCCATCCTGAAGTAGAAAGTGTCACTTTTGTTCATAAAGGTTGATTTAAAAAGAGGGAGACCATTTATCAGCGCATCGTGATTTCCCGGGATTGCCCTAAGCTTTGTGTGTTTTAAATTTTCCTGTATGTCATTGACAGCTTTTTTGTAAATGCCCGGGATAATGCCTACTTCAGAAATATCACCAAGAAGGAAAAGGCAGTCATAATTGTTAAAGTCGATTTGTTTCAGGATTTGTTTTCTGGCTTCTGCATTTGAAGTTGAAGAACCCCAGTGAGGATCCGAAGTAAATGCATAGTGTGCAATTAAGTTTTCTGCCTCGTCAGTTTGCTTTATTTCGCTAACGGGCAGCGGGTTATTTATATCAAGAATATCAAGTCCGTTTCTGTTGATTTTAACTGATGATAGAATTGAAAGGGTCAGAAAAAGTGTACAGTAAAAAATTAAGCCAAGAGTAGAAATAATGATTAAAAAATTATGTGTGAATTTATTCGGCTTAAAATGATTTATAATCGACAATGCAACAGGTGAAAAAAGCAGAATAAAAAATATCAGGTAAATTAAAAGTCCTTCTTTGTGCCAGTGAAAAGTTCCCTGCATTCCGCAGAGTAATGAAAACCAGATGAAAACTGTTACTGAAAGAATAAATGTAATAAAGGCAAAAATTTCGCACTTTTTGAATTTCTTTATGAACATATGATTTCCTGCTGTTAATAGTTTATATATAGATTTTACACCAAAATTTTTATAAAGCATTAAATATTTTTATGCATGGAAGAATATAAATTCCCTTTAAAAAATGATTTTGACCATGTTATATTTATAAAACAATTTGATTTGGAGAGAAAAATGAAAGGTAAAAGAATAAATAAGCTGTGGTTTGTTATAAGTCTTTTGTTTTGTGCGGTAATTGTTTATTTCACATTTGGGGAAAACTTATTCAAAGGGAAAGAGACAGAAGAGTCCTATAAAGACTTTTATGAAGAAGTTAAAAATAATGAAATTGAATCTGTCACCCTTAAAGAAAATGAAATTCTTTACAGTAAAAAGGATACAGAAAAGGCCTTGTATAAGACTATAAATCCGGATTCACAGGGGTTAAAAGAGTTTCTTTTGCTGAATGGGGTACAGATTAAAGAAGAGCAAAACTTTAGTGATTTAATTTCTGCGATATTTGATGCTGCATTTTATATATTTTTCTTTGCAATTATATTATTTGTTTTTAAGAAGTTTATTTCACCAAATACTTTTAAAGTTGTGCGTAAAACAGGAAAGAATTTCTTGAATGTTATTGGAATGGAAAAGTTAAAGCTTGAAATGAAACAGGTAATGGAAATTATGAAAAATCCAGCTGAATGGGCAAAAAAAGGTGTAAGGCTACCGAAAGGTATTTTACTGGAAGGGGATCCTGGAAACGGTAAAACGCTGTTTGCTCAGAGTCTGGCTGGTGAAGCAAGCGTTAATTTTATTCCAGCAAAGGCGACAGATTTCGAGAGTATGTTTATGGCAATTGGTCCTATGAAGGTAAAGCTGCTGTTCAGTAAGGCCAGAAGAAAAGCCCCATGCATTGTATTTATTGATGAATTTGATGGAATTGGTACAAGAAGAAATTATTCCGGTTCAGCAATAGAAACAGAAAATACCAGGATTGTAACGGCACTTTTGAATGAATTAGACGGATTCCAGCCAAATCAGGGGATTTTAGTTATAGCTGCTACAAATAATACAAAGGCTTTAGATGAAGCTTTAATAAGACCAGGAAGATTTGATGCTAAATATACAGTGCCATACCCAGATGCTAATGACCGTTTGGAGCTGATTAAGATGTATACAAAGAACAAAAACCTGTCTGAGAGCATTAACTTACGAACGTTAGTTGATAAATTTAGTGGTTTCAGCTGTGCAAAGATAGAATCAACGCTAAACAGGGCTGCTTTACTGGCTAATCAGGCGGGAAAGACTTGTATAGAAGAAATAGATATTTCTACAGCATTGGAAAACTTATAAACGAACGGTAGTTAGTGGCAAACATAGTGGTTTCGACAGGCTCAACCACCGCAATTCTTGCGAGGCTCAGGGACCGCAGGCTCAATCATCGCGCGTATGTAGTCATTGAGCGTAGTCGAAATGACGTGTTTCACTGGATATGATGGTGAAGTACGTGGTGGAGGGCGTTGCCCCGATACGCTTCGCCTACTCAACCACCGAACAACTTCTTAGCAGCCGTAGAATTTGTTTTTGTCTTCTTCCGTAATTTTTCTCAATACACGGCAGGGATTTCCTACTGCGACACAATCACTTGGGATGTCTTTACAAACTACACTTCCGCCACCAATTACTACATTACTGCCGATTGTCACCCCGGGCATAATCTGTACCCCTCCGCCAATCCATACATTATCGCCGATTGTTATTGGAAGAGCATATTCTAAGCCCTGGTTTCTTCTCTCGTAGTCTATAGGATGTCCTGCTGTATAAAAGCCGCAGTTTGGTGCTATGAAGATATTGTTCCCAAACTTTACTTTTGCGCAGTCTAGAATTACTGTGTTATGGTTCGCATAAAAGTTCTCGCCAATTTCTATGTTGTACCCATAATCACACCAGAAAGGGCTTTCAACTGTTACATTGTTTCCGCATTTGCCTACAATTTTCTTGAAAAGCTTTCTACGTTTTTCTCTTTTAGAAGGAAGTGTATTGTTGAACTTAAAGCATAAATCCTTTACGCGGTGTCTGTCACCTACTAAAGATAAATCTGTACCCGAGTCATATAACTGTCCGCGTAACATTTTTTCTCTTTCTGATAATTCGCTAGTTGATTGTTCAGACATTTAGTTCCTCCACATATTCGAATCGCCATTTTTGTTTTACATCAGGATATTTTATTTTATCTACTTCAGACAAAAACATATTCTTTTCTCTAATCCAAAGTGAATTGTCACCATACAAGCGTCTGTAAACAACATACTCTTCTTTTGTTTCAGAGTGATAAGCTACGTCTTCTACAATGTAATAATGATTTTTAAAATGCCTGTATACACCATGAATTTTTACAGTGCGGCCTTCTTTATTGAATTTATTTTCTTCCATAAAAAATTACTTCCTGAAATTTTAGATTTGTATAGTAAAAGTGTTATGCTGAATACAGATTCTGAAACACACATTTGTAGCAAGTGCGTGCAAATGTGGCGTAGCGGAGGAATGACGGGTTGTTTACAAAGACTGTCTGTGGCGTTCGAAAAGAAGAACTCCGGCAGCAACGGAAACATTAAGGCTGTCGATTTTTCCGCAGGTTGGAATTGAAACTACAACATCACTGTTTTCTTCAAGTAAGCGGGAAATGCCTGTTCCTTCACTACCCATTATAATACAGGCTTTATCTGCAAAGGAAACATTCTGAAGTGACTGGCCGCCTGCATCTGCTGCGTAAATCCAAAATCCATTTTCCTTCAGAATTTGAACTGCTCTTACAAGATTTTTTTCTTTACAAAGATTTACCCAGCCGGAAGCTCCTGCGCTTGTTCTTGCAATTATGTCGTTTTCCTGAATTGAAGAAGTAGTGTTTCTCTCAGGTACAACTAAAAGGTTACAGCCAAACTGATCACACGAACGGATAATGGCACCAATGTTATGTGGATCAGTTACACTGTCCAGGATTAAAACAGTTGCTTTTTCAGGGCAGGTTTTTATCCAGGCGTCCAGTGACAAAAGATTTTCTGAAGTCTGTTTTTCACCTTCTGTAACTAAAACAATTCCACGGCTGTCCTGAAGTTCTAAAGGTAAATCTTTTACAAGGTTGGAAATATATTCGTCATCAACTTTTATACATTCAAAGCCGGCATCTTTTGCATTAAATAAAATTTTCTTTATTCTCGGACCAATCTTCGAATAATAAATTTTAAGAGTTACAGCTTTTGACTTTTGGTTTTCATATCGTCTGATTCTTTCTTCTACGGCATGAAAACCTGTATAAATATTTTGTGCCATTTAATTTTCCTAACGGGAACTAATTATTTTTACCGCAGCAGTTTTTGTATTTCTTTCCACTACCGCAAGGACAAGGTTCATTTCTTCCGATTTTTTTGCCTTCCCTTACAACAGTAGTAGGTCTCATCATTCCTTCGCTATAGAACCACTCGCCGTTAATTTTCTTAAAGCCGGCAATTTCATGGTGTATATCGCGAATTCCTTTCTGTGTATAAGTTGCTTCGAATTCAACAATTCCTTCTTCGTCTGCTTCAGTTCCTTTTTCTGTTCTAAGAATCTTTAAGCCATGCCAGGTACTTTTATTGCTCCAGTCTTCTGTTGCTTTCTTGTCGATTTCAGCAATTTTTTCACCGGTTTCACAGGAATTAATAATGAAATCAATTTCATGCTTTACATAAGAGGTGTATCGCGCTCTCATTAAACTTTCTGCGGTAGGAGCTTTTTTCGAACCTTTAATAATTGGTTCACAACATTCGCCATAAACTTTTCCGCTACCACACGGACATAAATCTTTATTTTCACTCATGAGTGGCATTTTACTGTTTATCGTTATAGACTTCAACCACCATATTAGTTACTGCATAAGATAAACAAATTCACTAAAAGCCTAGCCCTGGGTGGAGAGGCTGCGAAGCAGTAGAAGGGGCTCTTAACAGCACCTTCTATGAAACCTCGCAACACAGGTTAGCAGTATAAAATGTGCTCCAAAAAGATAAAAAAAGACAGGCTCTTTCATATAGCGACATAAAATTGTTCTCGTGATAAACTGTGCGTATAGGAATAAAAATGAAAGCAGTTTTATATACCCAGGAAAAAGAAAACGAATGGAACGAATTTGTTAAGAATGCAAAGAATTCACTTTTTATGTTTAACCGTTCATTTATGGAATATCACAAAGACCGTTTTACAGACAATTCACTTTTATTTTACGACGAGGAAGAACTTGTTGCTCTACTGCCGGCAAGCCTAAAAGAAAATAAACTGTATTCGCATGGCGGGCTCACCTATGGCGGATTCATTACAAGTACTAAAATGAAGCAGCATCATATGAATGAATGTTTTGAGTGCCTTAAAGAATATATGCAGCAGAATAAAATCGAAAGCATTTTGTATAAAACAATTCCTTACATATACCACAAGCAGGGTGCACAGGAAGATATTTACAGCCTCTTTTTGAATGATGCAAAAACAGAAAAAATAGAACCTGCAACTGTGATTAATTTAAAAGACCCGCTTAAAATGCCAAAGGGAAGAAAAGCTCAGGTTTCAAGGGCAAAGCGTGAAGGCGTTGAGATTGTTGAATCGACTGATTTTAAAACATTTATAGAACTGGAAAACAGTGTCCTGTCTGAACATCACAATACAAAGGCCGTGCACACTGGAGAAGAGCTTGAACTTTTGCACAGCCGCTTTCCAGAAAACATAAAACTGTATGCTGCTATGTATAAAGATAAAATGATTGCAGGTACAGTTTTATTTATTTATGACACAGTTGTTCATACCCAGTATCTGGCAGCAAATGATGAGGCCCGCGAGATTGGTGCGCTGGATTATGTTGTTGCTTCTGTAATCGAAAATTATAAAACGACAAAAGCTTATCTTGATTTTGGAATTTCATCTGAAGAGGGCGGTAAAGTTTTAAACGAAGGATTGATTTTCCAGAAAGAAGGCTTTGGCGGAAGAACGATTGTATACCAGACTTTTTCAATGAAGGCTTAGTGAACAGGTTTTAAGTTTAAAGATTTTTCAGGGTTTGCTTTAATTTATTTTACATACTTTCCTCTATATATAGATAAAATATTTATTTTTACTTCATCATATAGTATAATTGTAGAGTTTTTATATTTTGTTATTTGGAGAAAATTTTGGATACATTTTTAAAACAAATAGTGAACGGCCTTTCCCTGGGAAGCATCTACGCGTTGATTGCGCTTGGCTACACTATGGTTTACGGTATTGTTAAACTGATTAACTTTGCTCACGGCGATGTTATGATGGTTGGAGCATATGCAGGATATTTTGTCTTAAGGGCAGTTGGTGCAACTCCAACCGGTATGGTTTTAGCATTTGCAGCAGCGATGGTTACTTGTGCTTTATTGAGCCTTGTTATAGAACGATGTGCGTACAGGCCTTTGCGTTCTGCGCCCCGCTTGAATTCATTGATTACTGCAATTGCGGTTGAATTGATTCTGCAGAATTTAATGCGTGTTCTGCCTTTTGTTGGTCCTGATCCGCGACAGTTCCCTACAATGCCAACTCACAATATGACTTTAGTTACAAAGCATTATCCTAACGGTTTAGTTTCAATTTCTAACATTCAGGTTATTGTTATTGTTGTTTCTGTAATCCTTATGCTGCTTTTGAATTATATAATTAATTATACAAAGACTGGAAAATCTATGCGAGCCGTTAGTCACGATATGGGTGCCGCAAGTCTTATGGGAATCAGCGTTAATAAAACGATTGCCATTACATTTGTAATCGGCTCTGTTTTAGCTGGTGCCGGTGGTGTTTTGTATGCAACTGCTTATCCACAGATAGATCCAATGATGGGATACATTCCGGGACTTAAAGCTTTCGTTGCTGCGGTTTTGGGAGGAATTGGTTCTGTGCCTGGCGCTATGGTTGGTGGTGTAATTCTGGGAATCGCTGAGACCATGACAAAGGCATACATTTCTTCTCAGTACGCTGATGCAATTTCTTATTGTATTTTGATTGTAATCCTTTTAGTTAAGCCTGCAGGTCTTTTAGGCAAGAAACAGGTTATAAAGGTTTGATGAGGGCTAAAGCGATGAAAAATAAACACACAAGAAATACATTGATTTTAACCGTGATTTCACTTCTGGTTGTTATAGTTCCATCTTTACTGATTCAGATAAAGGCAATCAATTTTTCTAGTCCAATCGGTATAGACGGTTATTGGGCACAGATAATTACACTTGCCGGCGTTAATGCGATTATGGCTATCAGCGTAAATATGGTCTGCGGTATTACAGGCCAGCTTTCTTTGGGTCAGGCAGGATTTCAGGCACTGGGTGCGTATGCTGTAATATTCTTGACTTCTACCTGTCATATCCCTCTTTTTGTAAGCATTATTTTAAGCGGTTTAATTGCAGCTTTCTTTGGGTTCTTAATTGGATTCCCTACTTTAAAACTTGAAGGCGATTATCTTGCAATTGTAACTTTAGCTTTTGGTGAAATAATCCGCGTTGTTTTAGTTAACTTAAAGCAGTTTACAGGTGGTCCTATGGGCCAGCAGTTTACAACGGTATTTACTTCATCATTACAATATGGCGCTTTAATTTCTTATGTTTCTATAATCGGTTCTCTGGTTTTAATTATTGTCTTTTTACAAAACTTTTTACGCTCAACTTATGGTCGTGCAATTTTAGCTGTAAGGGAAGATGAAGTTGCAGCAAACAGTACAGGAATTGGAGTTTTCAAATATAAGATGACAGGCTTTGTTATTGCTTCATTCATTGCAGGAATTGCCGGTGCTTTATATGCTCCGTTTATCGGCTTTGTTAAACCTGAACTTGCAAGCTTTAATAATTCCATCAACGCTTTGATTTATGTTGTTTTAGGCGGAATGGGAAGTATTACTGGTGGAATTCTTGCGGCATTTGTTTTAACAATTTTACAGGAGTTCCTGCGCTTCTTAAAGAACTACAGACTTTTGATTTATCCGGTAATTTTGATTTTCGTAATGCTGTTCAGACCTCAGGGACTTTTGGGAACAAAGGAATTGAGTTTTATCGGTATATGGGAAAAAGCACCTGCCTTTTTCAAGAAATTGTTTTCAAGAAAAAATAAAACCCAGGCAAAAGAAGCTGCTGCAGAAAACGAAAGCGGCGAAGAGATTAAGGAGGAAAAGTAATGGACACAACTGAAAAGAAAGAACTTTTACTCCGCGCAAAAGATATTTCGATTGTATTTGGTGGATTAAGAGCTGTAAGTGAATTCAATCTTGATTTGTACCAGGGCGAATTGATTGGTTTGATTGGTCCAAATGGTGCCGGAAAAACCACTGTATTTAATATGCTTTCTGGAATTTATAAGCCTACAGAAGGAACTATTACTTTTGTTGGAAAAAACGGAAAGCTCGAAGTTACAAATAAAAAGTCACCGTCTGAATTGAACAGAATTGGAATTGCACGTACTTTCCAGAACATCCGCTTGTTTGGTTCACTGACTGTTGCTGATAACATAAAAATTGCCCTGCATGAAAGCAGAACTGTAAACCCGCTTGATGTTTTATTCAGGACAAAGAAATTTCGACGCGATGAAGAAATGATGCAGGAAAAAGCCCTTCACATTCTTTCGATATTCAATCTTGATAAAAAAATAAATGAACTTGCAAAGAATCTTCCGTATGGAGAACAGCGTAAACTTGAAATATGCAGAGCCCTTGCAAGTAATCCTAAGCTTTTACTTTTAGATGAACCTGCAGCCGGAATGAACGGACAGGAAACTCAGGAGCTTATGAATCTTATAGCATTTATCCGTAAAGAGTTTGATCTGACTGTTTTACTTATAGAACACGATATGAAACTTGTTATGGGAATCTGTGAGCGCCTTATGGTTTTAAATTATGGTAGAGTGATTGCGTCTGGAAGTCCAAAAGAAATTCAAGCAAACCCGGAAGTAATTAAAGCGTATCTTGGCAGCGGCTTTGAAGCAGGCGAAGGAGATAAACAATGAGTATGCTGGAAGTAAAAGACCTTGTAGTTTCTTATGGAGCTATAAAAGCGTTACAGGGAATTTCGTTTAAGGTTGATGAAGGTGAGATTATCAGTTTGATTGGTTCCAATGGTGCCGGAAAAACAACAACCTTACATTCAATCAGTAATCTGATAAAAAAAGTTTCAGGACAGATTTTGTTTGAAGGCGAAGACATAACAAATCTTGCTGCTGATAAAATTGTAAAGAAAGGATTAATTCAGGTTCCGGAAGGCCGTCGCGTTTTTGCTAATATGTCAGTAAAAGAGAATCTTGAGCTTGGTGCATATTCAAGGACTGATAAGGCACAGATTAAAACTGATCTTGAGTGGACATTTGAACTGTTTCCCCGCTTAAAAGAAAGACTGAATCAGATTTCGGGAACCTTAAGTGGCGGCGAACAGCAGATGCTTGCAATGGCGAGGGCACTTATGTCAAAGCCGCGACTTTTGCTGCTGGATGAACCAAGTATGGGACTTGCGCCAATTCTAGTTGATGAAATATTCAATATCATTCAAAAGATTAGTTCTTCTGGTACAACAATTTTGCTTGTTGAACAGAATGCCTATAAAGCGTTGTCAATTGCGAATCGTGCTTATATACTAGAAACAGGAAATGTTACTAAAGAAGGTCTTGCAAAGGACTTGATAAATGATAATTCCATTAAAGCTGCTTATCTTGGAGGTTAAATTATGCTTGTAAAGGATATAATGACAAAAAACCCAATTACAGTTAATCCTGAAATGTCTGTGCTTGAAGTAAAGGATGTTATGAATACAAATAAGATTAACAAGCTTCCGGTTCTTGATAAATCAGGAGCGTTAGTTGGTATTTTAACTAAAAACGATTTAATTAAAGCTTCTCCAAGTGATGCGACAACTCTTGATATGTTTGAAGTGGGCTATTTACTCAGCAAGCTTACAGTTGAAAAAGTAATGTGCAAAAACGTAAAATTTGTAACTGAAAACGAAACTGTAGAAGAAGCTGCCCGACTTATGAGCGATTTCAATATCGGTAGTCTTCCGGTTTTAAATGGAAACATAGTAGTAGGAATTATTACTGAATCCGATTTGTTCAATAGCTTTGTAAATATGTTTAATTCAAGAACACCTGGAGTTCGTGTAACTGTTTTGCTGGATGAAAAGCCTGGAGTTCTTGCAAAAATCTCTGAGCTGATTGCTGAAAAAAACGGAAACATTGTGTCTCTTGTAACCTTTAATGCTGATGATTCTGCTCACAAAAAGGTGACAGTTAAACTCGAAAATATTAGTGAAGAAGATGTTAAAGAGATTATAGCAAGCTGCGGATACACAATCTGTGATATAAGAAGTGTCTGAAGTGGCGGGCTGTACAGACCCTGAAACGAGTTCAGGGTGACAGATTCCTGTCATTCCGAATACTTCGACATGCTCAGCACATCGCTTGTTTCGGAATCTGTATGGGTAGAGATGCTGAAATGAATTCAGCAGGACTGTTTCATACAAGTTCAGGTGACAGATGTTATTTCTTTAATAGTGCTGCAAATGGATTGTATGTTTCGCCATCATCATTTTGAGAAGCGAGGTATTCTTTTGCATTATCTTCTTCTTCATTGCTTACAACAGGTGACAGAGAGATTCTTTTTTCCTGCACATCAATTTTGTCAATTATTACAGCAATATCTGTACCCTCTTTGTACACTTTCTTTAAGTTTGTGTTTCTTTCTACATTCAGTTTTGAAATGTGAACAAGACCGTCAATTCCTGCAGCAAGACTAACAAATATACCAAAATCTGTCACCCTTGAGATTTTAGAATCAATTCGATCGCCAACCTTGAAGCTGGCAGTAACATCGTCCCATGGATCTTTTTCTAATTCTTTCATTGAAACGCTGATTCTTTCGTGTGTCCAGTCAGCTTTTATAACTTTAGCTTTAACTTTTTGACCTACAGAAAGAACTTCGTGTACATCGTTTACTCTTGCGCGTGAAATTTCGCTGATAGGTAAAACTGCCTGTACCCCGTCTAAGTCTATAAAGGCTCCATAAGATTCAATTGATTTAACTGTACCCTCTACAACTGTACCCTCTTTAATAGATTTAGAGAGACTGTCGATTTTTTCATTTGCCTGTGCTTCTAGAATAGCTCTGTTTGAGACAATTATATTCTTGCCTTCGTTTTTGTATTCCTGGATTTTAAATACCTGATGTGTACCCACATATTCGGCAGGTTCTTTTCTTTGTCTGTACCCCATTTGTGAATAGGGACAGAATGCTTTTGTGTTTCCGATGATTACTTCGAAGCCGCCCTTAATTTCTGCTTTTACGCTGCCTTCTACAGGGATTCCGCTTTTATAGGCTGTTTCTAAAACAGAAGTGTCTGCGTTTTGACCTGCAAGCTTTGTTGTAAAACGATATTCCTCGTTTCTAGAAGAAACAAAATATACTTTGATTGTGTCTCCTTCTTTTACAGAGCAGTTGCCATTTTCGTCAGTTAATTCTGCTTTATCTAATATACCTTCGCTTTTTAATCCTAAGTCTAAAAAGATTGTATCTCCAGAAATTGCTACTACTGATGTTTCAATTTGCTGTCCAACTTCAAATAAATTTTTCATTTTGTCCTCGTTTTGTTGCTTTAATATGGTTGTTCTATTTCACTTGAAATTATGTGTAATAGTATATGTTGAAATGTAAATAATAATGATGAATTTATCAAGTGAAATGTTTCTGTTTGCAAAATGTGGTTTCGACCCTTCGACTGGGCTCAGGGACTGAGTGCTCATCCACGTGTTTCACTCAATGTACTGGGTAGTTTCGACAAGCTCAACCACCCCTGAAAAGACGGCCTCAACCACCGCGGGTATAGCGAGTTCGAGGTGGTTTCGACGGGCTCAACCACCACGGCTTTATAAAACAGCCAGACATACAAATGCGGTGAGTAAAAATATGGAAGCGTTGATTACTTCTTCAAGCGGGAATCTGGTTTCATTGGTTTTTGAGTTCGTATAGTCTGTGTGGGATTCAAGGGTTTCCTGTTTTCTATTTAAAATTAGTTTTATTTTTTTCAGCGTGTATCCTAAAAAATTAAAAGTGCCTTTCTTGGAAAAAAAACTCATCAGTGAAGTAAAAAATAAAAATACAGAAATTACAAAGCTTGAATCGCAAAGGCACCTTGCTGCAGGAAATTCTTTCTGTGAATTTGTATAAATGAATCTTGCCAGGAGTAAATCTAGAATAAGGGCAATTAAAAATTCAACAGAAAATTTTATAAGTCGTTTTGAATCTTTCATTATTATATATTGCCTTTTATTAAGTTTAATGTCGAGTTTTATTTGACTCAGAGTTTATGCACATACAGATGCTGAAATAAATTCAGTATGACCAGACTGCCTGTTACCTTGAACTTGCATCAGGGTCTGGAACTGGAATTGCCCTCAATAAAGCTTTTGTGTATTCCTGTTCAGGATTTGCAAACAATTCATCTGAAGTTTTCTGTTCAACAATTTTTCCCTTGTACATTACACCGATTCTGTCGCAGAAATATTTTACTATTGCTAAGTCGTGTGCAATAAATAAAATTGAAAGGCCTAATTCTTTTCGTAAATCATTTAGCAGATTGATTATCTGAGCCTTAATTGAAACATCAAGTGCACTTACCGGTTCATCTGCAATGATAAGTTCAGGCTTCATTATCAATGCTCTTGCAATTCCGATTCTCTGTCTCTGGCCGCCGCTAAATTCGTGAGGATAACGGTGAGCGTAGTCTTTTAAAAGTCCAACTTTATTCATAACGTCAAAAACTTTTTCATCAATCACTTTTTCATTCTTCTCGCCCTGAATCCTTAAGCCTTCAGAAATAATTTCCCTTACATTCATTCTTGGGTTTAAAGAGCTTACAGGATCCTGAAAAATCATTTGTATTTTTGTTTCCATTTGATTTTTCTTTTGCAGAAGTTTAATTTGCTTCAGTTCATTTTTATCAGTGACATTCAATGTCCCGGCATTTATCAGTTTGTCATTAAAATAAATTTTCCCGCCGGTAATTTTATACAGCTTAATGATAGAGCGCCCTATTGTAGTTTTTCCTGAGCCGCTTTCACCAACAAGTCCATATACTTCACCTTTTTTTATTTCGAAGCTTACATCATCAACTGCTTTAAAATCTTTGTTAAAATATTGAGATAAATGTTCTACGCGTAAAATTGTTTCTGCCATTTATTTCTCCAGCTTTTTTCTATTTAAAAGAATTTTTTCAGGCGGGGTAACGCTTGGTGCATCTGGATGCAAAAGCCATGTTGCTGCCTTATGTGTTGGTGTGATTTCAAAAAATGGCGGTTCCTGTTCAAAATCAATCTGCATTGCATATTTATTTCTTGGAGCAAATGCATCGCCCTTTGGAGCCTGTATAAGATTTGGTGGAGTTCCCGGAATAAATTCCAGCATTTTAGTTGAGTTTAAATCCGGTACAGACGAAAGCAGGGCCCAGGTGTAAGGATGTCTTGAGTCATAAAAAATTTCTCTAAGCATTCCGTATTCAACAATTTTTCCTGCATACATTACAGCAATTTTATCTGCAATATTTGCAACAACTCCTAAATCGTGCGTTATGAAAATTACAGACATTTTTCTTTCATCTTTTAGTTTTTTTATTAAGTCCAGGATTTGTGCTTGAATCGTTACATCAAGTGCAGTTGTCGGCTCGTCACAAATTAAAAGCTCTGGGTTAGAAGAAATTGCTATTGCTATAACTATTCGCTGCCTCATTCCTCCAGACAGTTCAAACGGATACTGATAAAATCTTTTTTCAGGATTATCAATGCCGACTTCATTCATAAGCTTTATTGCTTTTTCGAAGGCGATTTTTTTTGTCACTTTGTATGCTGCTTTTTTTACTAAGAATTTCAAACCCTCAGAAAATTCTTCGCTGCTTTCAAAATAATCTGGAGCGGTAAAATAATCAGTGTTTGCATTTTGATTTTCGCTAAAAAATTTTTCGTACTTTTTTGTAATCGCTTTGATTTCATTCTTTATGCTTTTATTGTCAGCCGAAAGCTTTTTTATTTCTGCTAAAAGTTCTTTCTTTGCCAAGTGCCTTTCAGTTTTGCCGTTTAGAATCATTGACTCTGTTAACTGATATCCGACTTTAACAATTGGATCCAATGCTGAAAGAGGGTCCTGGAAAACCATAGCGATTTTATTTCCTCTGATTTTAGTAAATTCTTTCTCGCTGAAGCTGAGTAAATTTTTCCCCTCGTATAAAATTTCTCCGCTTTCAATAATTGCGTTTTCTGCTTCTATTCCTAAAATTGCTTTTGCAGAAACTGATTTACCGGAGCCGCTTTCTCCTACCAAGGCAAGTGTTTCTCCTTTTTCTAAATCAAAATCAATTCCGCGAACTGCATGGAGAATTCCTTTTTCTGTCCTGAAGCTTACAGATAAATTTCTAACACTCAAATATTTTTTGTTCATCATACTGTTCCTTTTAGAGAAGGATTAAATGCATCCCTTAAACCGTTTCCAAATTCATTAAAGCAGATTAATAAAATTGAAATAAAAGATGCCGGGAAAAATACACAATGCGGATGTGTTGATAAAACTGATTGTGCTGCATTTAACATTGTTCCTACAGAAGTCATTGTGTCTGACTGCAAGTTTACAATTCCAAGATAAGTTAGATTTGCTTCCGAAAAAATTACTGCAGGAATTGAAAGTACGCTTGTTGTAATTATAAAACCGATTGCATTTGGAAGAATGTGTTTAAAGATTAAGCGTGAATCTTTTGCTCCCAGTGTACGGCTTGCCATTACATATTCATGTCCCTTGAACCTGTAGAACTGTGCCCTTACTGTTGATGAAGTTCCAATCCATCCAAAGAAAATAAATGCGAAGAACATGCTTACAATAGGGCCGGCTTTTTTTGCAAAGTATAATTGAAAGAGTGTCATTAAGATTACAGATGGAACCTGACCTAAAATGTCTTTTATTCTTTCTATGACTAAATCCACTGTACCGCCATAATAGCCTTCAATTGAACCGATGATGATTCCTAAGAATAAATTTATTGCAGCAACACAAATTGAAAGGATAAGTGAAAGTCGTGCACCGTATGCAAGTCGTGTAAAAATGTCGTAGCCTGATGAATCTGCACCAAATAAAAAGGAAGCAGAAAATCCGTTTTTGTATTTGTACCATTCCTTATATAAAACTCTTACTTCTTTTTGTTTGCCGTCCATTCTTTCTATAAAGAATAAAGGGCTTTCGTTTTCTTTTAAAAATATATCTTCTACAGAACCTGTCGCTGGGTTTTTTAATGCAATGCCTTTATCATCAGTTTTAAACCACGCATTCATATCATTTTTGTATGCAATATTAGTAACTTTTTTTTCATCAATTACCGGATAAAAAATCTGCACGTTGTTTTTTTCTTCATATGCTTTTGCTTCATTAAATTCGCTGTCGGAAAGAATAAGTTTTTTCCAGCCGACTTTTGCGTAGGTGTCGATTTTAATTTTATGCCATTCCCTTAAGCGGCTTGCAATTTCAACTTTTTTTAACCCGTAATCTTTTACAACAGCGCCGGGAATGTTTATTAAATAGTCATAAGTTTGCTGATTAACTACTTGTGTTTCATATTTCATAAAGCTTGGATTTACATAAGCGTAATAAGCATCCTTGTCAGAGATTTTATATTTAGAAAAGATTGGTGCAAAAATTGAGTATAAGATTAGAATGAAAATAATTACAAAGCACAGGACAGAAGTTTTGTTTGTAAAGAAGCGGGTCATACAGTCAGCAAAGTAGCCTTTTGTTTTTCCTGCAAAAGTGATTTTTTCTGTTTCATTAAAACTCACGAACTGAAATTTTTCTTTCGGGATTTCTGGGATGTGATTAAAACTTCCTTCAGCAGATTCATTATAATTCATTTGTTTTATTTCCTCCCATTCTGATTCTTGGGTCTATAAAGCCGTAACTTAAGTCAAATAAAATTCCTGCTAAAAGACCAATTGTTATATAGAACATTGAGCATGCCATAAACACACTGTAGTCTTTCTGTTCGATTGAAAGCAGATATGTTTTTCCGATTCCAGGCACTGCAAAAATTTGTTCGATAATCATTGAGCCTGAAATGATGTATAGAAAATCTGCTAAGAAGGTAGGCACTAAAGGAACCATAGAATTTCTGAATGCATGGCGGATGGTTGCCTGGGCTTTACTCAAACCTTTTGTTCTTGCGAGTAACATATAATCGCTTGTTAAAGTTTCTGATAATTCTGCCCTGATTAACCTCATGTCTCCTGCAATAGGGCAAAAGCTTAATGCAAGTACCGGCAGGATTGCACTGTGAAACATTTCCCATGAAAACCAGTTTGTTCCGCCGCTTAAAACTAAAGGGCATAAATTTAATTTGAAGCCCACAATGTACTGAAGTAAAAATGCATAGACGAAGGAAGGAACACTGATAAACACAATTATAAAAAACTGAACGAATTTGTCCTGCCATTTATTTTTGTTAACTGCAGCAATTATTCCGAATCCAATTCCGAGTGGCAGAGAAATTATTAATGAAAGAACATTGATGTAAATTGTTGCTGGGAGTTTGCTTGCAAGATACTTATCTACCGGCTGAAGAAAAGTTCCCATAGTTGTGCAGAAGCCCCAGTCCCATTTTGTAAAAACGTTCTTTAGAAAAATTCCGTACTGAACCATGATTGGTTTGTTATAGCCCCACGCTTCACGCATATCTTTCAGGCCTTTATCAAAGCCACCTTGTACTGATTCAACTTGATTAGGGAGCAATCTTATGAGGACAAACAGAAGTGTCATGATTAAAAACAGGGAAATTATCATTAAAATAATTCGCTTAAAAACATACTTTAACATACATAAATTTTCGGCTTTTCAACTAATTCACTGAACTTTATTAGGGATAAAATTTTCTGGATTTGTGTCTGTATAAGTTATTGACAAGTATTATATTTTCGATATAAAATCAGTACATAATTTTTGGAGCGATGGCAGAGTGGTCGAACGCGGCGGTCTTGAAAACCGTTATACTCTTACGGGTATCGGGGGTTCAAATCCCTCTCGCTCCGTCCTAAATAATTAATATAGTTTCTTTAGGAATTTTGGAGGCGTGGTAGAGCGGTAATACAACGGTTTGCTAAACCGTCGGTTCCTAAAGGGCCGGGCAGGTTCAACCCCTGTCGCCTCCGCTTGTTTGAGACTATAGCTCAGCTGGATTAGAGCATCACCCTGCGGAGGTGAGGGTCGCACGTTCGAATCGTGTTAGTCTCGTAAGAATAAGTCTGTCAGTGAGACAGGCTTTTTTTGTTTTAAAATAATAGTGTTGGGATTGTATAAGATTCGAACCGGAATGAGTGGTCATAAAAAACGCGAGATGTCGCAGCGGTTTTTATGATTCAGTGACAGGAGGTCACTGAAAACGAATGCAGGCGCCGCAGAGGGAGTAAACAGGAGGTTTACGACCAGCGCGGCGAATCGTGTTAGTCTCGGAGAAATTAAGTCTGTCAATGTGGCAGACTTTTTTTATTTTAAATCAGTTGTGATGAAATAAATTCAGCATTACCCAATAATAAAAAATTACTATATATAGTATTTTTTACTTTTCAAAAAATAAAAAAAAGTTTAGTATGGTTACTGTTGCTTTTGCAACAAGGGGTTTATTAATTATGGAATACAAAATTACTAATGCTTATTGTAAACGTGTTTGGGATGAAATCAGTGCACGTTATGCAGATCAGGATCACTTTCTTCAGGCAGCTGGTTTAGTTTTAGAAACAATTTCACCAGTAGTTGCTAAAATGCCTGAACTCGAAAAAGCTGGAGTTCTTGAACGCTTTGTAGAACCAGAAAGAATTATTATGTTCAGAGTTCCTTGGACAGATGACAAAGGTAAGCCACATGTTAACCGTGGTTTCAGAGTTCAATTTAACAGTGCAATTGGACCATATAAAGGAGGACTTCGTTTCTCTCCAGAAGTTGGATTAGATGTATTAAAATTCTTAGGTTTCGAACAGGTTCTTAAGAATTCTCTTACAACACTTCCTATGGGTGGTGGTAAAGGTGGTTCAGACTTCGATGCACACGGAAAATCAGATGCAGAAGTTATGAGATTCTGTCAGTCATTCATTACAGAACTTTACAGACATATTGGTGCTGATACAGATGTTCCAGCAGGAGACAAAGGTGTTGGTGGACGCGAAGTAGCATATATGTTTGGTCAGTATAAGAGAATTACAAATCAGTACACAGGAGTTCTTACAGGAAAGGGTCTTGAATTTGGTGGATCACTTGCAAGAACAGAAGCTACTGGTTATGGTTTAGTTTATTTCGTAGCAAGAATGCTTGAAATGAAGAACGAAACATTAGAAGGAAAAACAGCAATTATTTCTGGTGACGGAAACGTTGCTCAGTATGCTGCTGAAAAACTCATTCAGCTTGGTGCAAAACCATTAACACTTTCTGACTCAACTGGATATATCTATGATGAAGAAGGTATCACACAGAAAAAGCTTGAATATGTTAAGAAGTTCCGTGCAGCACACAAAAAGATTGATGAATACGTTAAGAAATTCCCTAAAGCAAAATTCTATAAGGGACAGAAACCTTGGGGAGTTAAAGCTGATATCGCTTTACCATGTGCAACACAGGATGAAATCTATCTTGAAGATGCAAAGAAACTTGTTGCTAACGGTGTAAGACTTGTAGCAGAAGGTGCTAATATGCCAACTCGTGCAGAAGCTATTGAATTCTTACAGAAGAACAAAGTTATGTTCGCTCCAGGAAAAGCTTCAAACGCTGGTGGTGTAGCAGTTTCAGGTCTCGAAATGAGCCAGAACTCAGAACGCCTTTCATGGTCTTTTGATGAAGTTGATGCAAAACTTAAAGACATTATGGTAAATATCCACGACAACGCTTACAATACAGCAAAGAAATATGCTACTGAAGGTGACTACGTTGCTGGTGCTAACATTGCAGGCTTCGTAAAAGTTGCAAAAGCAATGGTTGCTCAGGGTCTTGTGTGATCTAGTTTACTAAAGGCTTAAATTAATGAAACCATCTGATGTATGTCAGGTGGTTTTTTTGTTTTTAAAAACAAGGCATGTGGTGACTGAATAGCGCAAGCGTATCGAAATTATAACGGAAGTTTTAGGTACTTAGGTGGTGAAGGGCGTTGCCCCGACATGCTCAACCACCGCATTATTTCTTGGCTCAACTACCTAGGTGTTAGTTAATCATTAAATTGATTAGGACTTTGCAGGCCAGAAGCATTTGGTCGAGTGAGGCCCATTCAAGACGGGAGTGAAAGTTATGGCCGCCTGTGAAAATGTTGGGGCAGGGGATTCCCATTTCTGTGAGGCGTGAACCATCTGTACCCCCTCTAATAGGCACAAAGACCGGTTCAATGCCAGCTGATTTATAAGCATTTATGAGTTTTTCGGTGACAGATGGATTTTTATCTAAAACGGTTTTCATATTTAGATATTGCTGTGTATGTTCAGTTTTAATCTGTCCCCCTGTTTCTTCTGCAACTTTTTTTGCAATAGAATCGACTGTCTGTATCCTGTTTTGAATTCCTTCGAGAGAAAAATCGCGTAACAATAGGGACACTTTTGCTGATTCAATAGAAGATTCTGTACCCATAACGGCGTAAAAACCCTCGTAGTTCTCTGTGGTTTCGGGTAATTCATTTTTCGGGAGCATAGAAATAAACTTTGCAGCCATTAAGTTTGCGTTTATCATTACATTTTTAGCACTTCCTGTGTGGCAGGCTTTTCCTGTAAAAATTACATCGGATTTCCAGGCATTAAAGCATTCTGTTTCCAGTTCACATTTATGACCGCCGTCTACAGTGTAAGCATATTTAGATCTAAGTAATTCAAGAGGAACTTTATCCATTCCGTGTCCGGTTTCTTCATCTGGTGAAAAAATCACTTCTATAGAGTGGTGTTCAATTTTATTTGTTATGACATATTCTATAGAAGAAATAATTTCTGCAACGCCGGCTTTATCATCTGCACCTAAAAGTGTGGTGCCGTCAGAAGTTATTATTGTTTCGCCAATTGCTTCTTTAAGAAAGGAATCAGTTTTTGTTGAATGAGTAACATTACAGGAAAGCTTTATATCTGTACCCTTGTAGTTTTCGTGAACTAAAGGATTTACATTTTTGCCAGTTACTTCATCAACTGTATCCATATGTGATAGGAGACAGAATGGTCTGTCACCTTCAAACTTTTTTGTTGCTGGTAAATATCCATAAACATAGCAGCCGGGTGTAATCTGCACATTTTCCAGACCTAAGGCTTTGAGCTCCTGTTCAAGAACTTTTGCAAAATCCCATTGCTGCGGTGTACTTGGGAAAACTCCTGAGTCTGCAGCTTCTGTATTGCTTTCTGAATAAATCTTTACGAATGAAAGAAATCTATTTAAGAGGTTTGATTTTAGGCGTTTCATATTTTACCTTCTATATATATAGTTTTATTTGTTAATAGATGATTAGTTAGATATTACTAATATTTTTGAATAGGGTCGAGTATATTTTATGGTTTATAGTTTTGAATTTTGCATGTAAAAAAATTGACAGTAACAGAAAGTGACTTTTATAATAGAAGAAAGATAGTCAGCTGCTTAAGGCGCAAATCAAATAAAAAGAGGATAATATGGAAGCTAAAGAGGAATTACTAGATCAAATAACAACAGTATTAAAATCTGAATCAAAACCAGTTAACCCATCTGTAATTACACAAAAACTTGGATGGAATAAAGATAGAATTGATGAAGTATGTGACTTGTTCAAGGTAAAATCATTTATAGATATTGTACGAAAAATTGATGGTATTGAAATAAAAAAAGATGTTCACGGAACAGCATATGTTTCTTTAAATAATAATAGTTCTACTACTGAGGTAAAGATTAGTCCGGTAACTAAAACAAGTGAAATTAACATTCGTGAAAGAATAAATAACCTTCTAAAGCTATTGAATTCCGGGCTTTACGAAAAAGAAGAAGCTATCAGGCTTGCATTGCTTAGTGCGGTTGCCGGTGAGAGCATTTTCTTTCTTGGCCCTCCAGGAACTGCAAAAAGTATGATTAGCTCAAGGATTCATCATGCGTTTAAAGACGGCACAAAGTATTTTGAATATCTTATGAATGAGTTTTCGACACCAGACGAAATATTCGGATCAGTAAAATTAAAGGGTCTTGATGAAGGTATTTATGAAAAGAACACAAGCGGATATCTGCCGGAAGCAAATGTTGCTTTTCTAGACGAAATTTGGAAAAGTGGACCGGCAATTTTAAATACCCTTTTAACCATCATAAATGAAAAGAAATTTCGTAATGGAAATACGATTAATAAAGTACCGCTGCAGATATTGCTGTCAGCATCAAATGAACTTCCAAAAGAAAAAGCTGGACTTGAAGCACTTTATGACAGGTTTATAATCCGCACAATGGTGAACCCTGTTTCAATTGATAACGAAGAAGCATTTTTTAATCTGTGTGAAAAATCAGGGAAAGAACTTGTTGTACCGGAAAATATGAAGAACTCTCTTTTATCAATAGAAGAAGTTAATGGCTGGACTGAAAAGATAGATAAAGTTGTTCTTACCGAGAAAATTAAAAATGTAATAATGGAAATTAAACGCGAACTTGAGGTAAAGAATCAGGAAAAAAATCGCGATGAAAAAGAGAAGTTTTATGTTTCTGACCGCAGATGGAAAAAGATAATTCACCTTCTAAAAACTTCTGCATTCCTTTGTAATCGTAAAGAAGTTGATTTGATGGATATGCAGCTTGTGACATATTGTATATGGAGTACACCAAAACAGCGTGAAGAAGTTCAGTCTATTGTACAAAATATTGTTCAGGAAAACGGGCTTGAGTGTACGACAGCTGTTGATGACATTGAGGAACAGATAAATGTGTTTAAAAAAGATATTGAAGCTACCTGGTATAAGATGAATGAACAGATTACTCATGAGGAACCAGTTGAAAAGAAAATTGGGGGTAATAGAATTTTTTATGAAGTAGAAAGCAATAGTCAAGACATCGCATACATTTCTAAAAATTATTCTGATGAAGATTACTATGCGCGAAATTATAGAAGGCGTTTTTACTATACAAAAGGTGATTCAAATTTCTCAAATCTTAGAACTATAGATTATTATGAAAATATTGATGAAAATTTTATTATGAATAACCGTAATTATTCTTCTCCTTCAATCAAAATAAAAACTAAAACTGTTGTCGACCAAAAAGCAGGCCTTGTAAAAGATACTGTAATTTTCAACAATACAGCTGCATATTCCGCTACAAAAGAAAAGTTTGATTCTCAAAAATATACACCGATTGCTACTTCCATTGAAAAAGAATTGAACTCGTTACAGGAGTTCCGAAATAAAACCGAAAAGCCTTATAGTGAAAATCTTTTTGCCATGCAGTCATTTAAAGAGGTGATAACTTCAAAGATTGAGGAAGAAAAGAAAAAGCTGGAAGATTTAAAAGTGGAATTGGATAAGCAGAAGAAACGTTATGAAAAATAAAATTTCAGACCGCTCTCGTGAGTATTCTAAGGAAGCATTGCAGTGTATCGGGAATATTCAATCGAAATACAAGGTTTGTCCCTTATATGAAAAACTCACGAAAGAAGAAAATGATGCTCTGCTTTTCAATATAATTCAATTAGGAAATGCAGTTGCTGCGACAAAATACAAAAATTTTTCTTTTTATAAAGATGCTGTAAAATATGCCAGAAACAATACGGCTCATTCAACGCAAAATAATCCGGCTGCAGTTAATGGCATTTATAAAAATGTATTCAGCTGGTTAAATTCTGCTAAAAAAGAATTGTCTGAAAATATTGTAAAAGCGTATTCACAAAATAAAGATATTCGCAGGGTAGAAAAATTCGGAACTGCTTTTGAAACAGAAGAAAAAAGAAAAGGCTTTGTAGATACCGTTCAGAGCGCTTATCTTGGTGGAAAATTTCATGAAGAGTTTGATACTACAAAAGAAACAGTCCTTTGTGATGCCGCCATCTCTGCATTAAAGCCGACAGATGACAGACAAAAAGAGTTACTGGTTTTTGCAAAATCACAAAGTTCATTAGAAGAGTCTATTAAAAAAGAAATTGTTGAATGGACAGAGAAAACAAATCAAATTCTGGAAAAAGAAAATCCGTTTGTAGACGAGGCTATTTTCAATGAGAAAATTGCACAGCTTTCACCGCAGAATTTACAGACCGAAATTAATTCACAGATTTCTGCTTACAATGACATTTCCTCAGTAAAAAACTACAGGCCGAACATTGATTTAGATTTCTACAGAAATGCATTTGAAGAAAATATTTCAACGGAAAAGAAAAAGAAAGCAGAAAAACAAATTGCTGAAGAAAATCAAATACTTGAGCGCAACTTAAAGTCAGAAATGCAAAAGGAACTTATTCGGCGTAAAACTGAATGGGAACTTGCACAAATTGAAGAACAGCGAAAAAAGTTTATAAAAGAATTATATGAGAAAATTGAAAAGTTCAGAAAGATTTATGAACGATTGAAGTCATTTGCAAAAAGCTTTGGCCGTCTCTGGAATTTAGCTCAGGGAGAATTTAATGATAATGGTTTTGATATCATAGAAAAATATGCACAGCTTTTAGAGGATGATGAAGGGCTGACTGAACTTGCTCAAATGATTGGACGCCATTGTGAAGAAGAGAAGAAATTTCATAAGGAACTGCGGGCTAAAATTGTTGTTGAAACTGTTTATAATCCTGAGCCTGCATATAAGGGAGAAATTTCTGGTTTACGATTATCTGATTCTTTGTCAGATGCATTACCTGCTGAACTGGCGCTATATAATAATCCTACAACCCGCCAGATATTTAAAATGAAATATGCACAAAAGCAGCTTTTGTCATACTCGTATACCCGAAGTATTGAATATCAAAAGGCACATGAAGAAACAGAAGAAGTTGATGTAGGAGAAACAGTAGAACACAAAGGTCCAATGATTATTTGTGTTGATACTTCAGGTTCTATGCAGGGGACACCGGAAAGAGTTGCAAAGACAATAGCTTTTGCGCTGGCTCAAAAATCTCTTGAAGAAGAAAGAGGCTGTTATCTGATTTCATTTTCTACGGAAATAGAAACAATGGATTTGAGTTCTTTTAACAGTACCGATGGAATATCAAATTTGGTTAAATTTCTTCGAATGAGTTTTGATGGCGGAACAGATGCAAACCCGGCTCTTGAATATTCTGTAAAACTCTTAAACGAAAAAGAATGGAAAAATGCAGATGTTCTGATGATTTCAGATTTTTGCATGGGCTCTTTGGGAGAAGAACTGGAAGAGAAAATAAAAAAACTACAGGAACAAAAAACAAGATTTTTTAGTCTTGCAGTAACAAGTGGTGGTAATGATCAGGTTATAACCGCATTTGATAAAAACTGGATTTATGATACAAACGCAAAAGATTCCGGTGCAAAACTTGTCAGGCAGCTGGAAGAAATGAAATAAATTTAAAACCTTGCTTTTAGTACCATTTAATAGTATCATTAATTTATGAATTCAAAGCAAAAAAAAGTGTACGAAAAAATTTTCAAGAATCCAGTTCTTTCTGATATTGAATGGGCAGAAATTGAAAATCTTTTAAAATCACTTGGAGCGAATATTTCTGAAGGAAATGGTTCCCGGGTTCGTATTGAATTGAATGGAGAAAGGGCTGTATTTCATCGTCCTCATCCAGAACGAGTTACGGATAAAGGTGCTGTAAAATCAATGCGAAGATTTCTAGAAAATACGGGGGTAAAAAATGATGACTTATAAGGGATTTGTTGGAGTTGTAGAATATGACGATGAGGCTCGTGTTTTTTCAGGCGAGGTAATAAATACAAGAACTGTAATTACATTTCAAGGTACAACTGTAGATGAAGTTGAAAATGAATTTCATAATTCTGTAGATGATTATCTTGAATGGTGCAAAGAAGATGGAATAGAACCTGAAAAACCGTATTCAGGAAAATTTAATGTTCGCCTTTCGCCTTTACTTCATAGTCAAGTAGCAGTTGCCGCAAAAAAAGTTGGAATGTCTTTGAATAGTTTCGTAGAAAAATCATTACACGATGAAATAAATTCAATGCAATTAGTTTTTTAAGAAAAAATGAAAAAAAATTACTTATTATCATTTTTAAGTGTTTTTGTTATTCATTGCTTGTTTCTATTATTTTGGATAATTACTACAAAATCAGGCACAGATTTTTTTGTTGTGTATGTAACGCTCTCGGAATTATTAATAGATATATTACTTCCGCTTGGAGTAGTTATATTTCTTTTTATTAAAAACAGGAAAGTAAAATGATTGTATTAAGAACTTTAGCGGGCTGTGTGCATTATTTTTTCTTTTTATTCTTATAAGAACTATGGTTATTCATGATAAGCGATATAAAGAATTTATTGATTTTTGTAGAAAGGAAGGTGATTCTGAAACGCCCACTTTTATTGGTTATAAAGAATTCTATGGCGAAGAATATGGATTAAGAGAATCTTATACTCTTAGTTCGGCTTTAAAAATGTTAGAATCCAAATACGAGAAAACCGGGAAAAAAGAATATTTTGAATATGGTGAATTTATTCGCAAGAATGGATGGAAAAGTATTCTATATATACTGTATATAATTGTAATTTTTATATGTATTAGTATTGCAATTGGATAGCTATAATAAATTTAAGAAAATTACATAATTAAGATTAGTCTGAACTTTTTACATGAACGGCTGGAAGTTAATATGAAAAAGAAACACATAATACTTTTGACAATTATTTTTGCTCTCTGTTTAATTCCTATACCGGCTTTTTATAAAGATGGCGGGACGGTAACATATTCTGCGGTTTTGTATAAAATAATAAAATGGAATCGGCTTGATGGAAAACAGGGTATAGAGTTTCATATCTTTCCAACTAATTTTCATCGGCTTGATTATTATGATAAACAGGGATGATCCTTAAGGCTTATAATGAAAAAAAGAAAAATGGTATTAAAGACTATTTTGATATTCTTCGCAGCTTTTGTAATATTTTTACTTTGTTTTGGCAGGGCAATACCTTCGTATATTTCAAAAGGAAATAATGTTTACCCCGATTCATACTATTTGCAAATGAACAAGGAAATTTTTTACCGGCAGACACTGAATAACTGCGGACCTTATTCTGTAATGGCTGTCATGAATATTTTGCACGATGAAGAAAAGGATCCAGAGCTTCTTGCAAGGCAGATAAAATGGCGTATTTATAAAAATCTTACATTTCCTCAGGGCGTAGTAAATCAATTGCATGAAAACGAAATAAAAACAAAAGAATATGTTTTAAAAGGCAAATCTGAGAAGGAAAAAATCAACTGGATAAAAGAAACTGTTTACCAGAAAAAGCCGATTATCTGTCTTATAAAAGTTCGTCATGTTCTTCATTACGTAACGGTTCTCGGTTATGATAAAAATGGTTTTATGCTTTATGATTCAATGCAGGAAAAAGATCCGGACAATCAGCGTAAAACAATTATTGATAAAGAGTGCACTGAAGGAAACCGGTATTACACTTATGATGAGTTTCTGCAGTTATGGAATGGCGGCGGATATAAACTGTTCTTTAGAAACTGGGCTATAGTTTGTGGTTTATAGAAAAACATATAGCACCAAGTACAAGGCTAACAGCAGATTGTTAGGGAGGATGTTTATGAAAAAACTTATTCCATTATTTGTATGCACTGCATTTTTATTGTGTGGATGCTTTGATGAAAAACTAAATGATGGTGTGATTTTATTTAACTGGAAAAAATACGAACTAACTTTCAGTGATGAATTTGAATCTGCGAAACTTGATACAAAAAACTGGTCATATTGTCCTCAGCAGCAGCGTCAGGATGCAGGCGGATGGTGGAGCAATGAATGCAGCACTTTTGAAAACGGAAACTATGTCATAACCTGTAAATTAAAAAACGAAACTCCGGTAAGCGGAGGAATCAGAAGCCGCGGAAGATTTGAATAGACTTATGGACTTTACAATATACGCTTTAAAGTAGAAAAAGCAGAAGGGCTGTGGTATGCGTTCTGGCTCATGACGGATAAAATGAGTGATTCTACAGTTGGAAACGGTGCAGTTGACGGAGCAGAAATTGATATAATTGAAGTTGTTCCTCATGAAAAAGCTTATTACACAACAATCCACTGGGACGGATATGGTGATAACCTTAAGAGCGCACATCCTGATGGAAAGAGAATAAACAACAGTTTTTACGGAACATATCATGATCTGTGGTTTTTATGGGATAAAGGCGGCTACAAGCTTTATATGGATGGAACCGATAGTACACATCTTGTTTATGATATGCCGGGAAAGGACTATGGCAAAGGAACATGTCAGGTACCGTGTTATTTAAAGATTACTGCTGAATACGGAACATGGGCCGGTTCTATTGTTCCAGAGCAGCTTCCTGCACATTTTTATGTTGATTATGTAAGGGTTTATAAAGAAAAGAAAAAGCATTAACAATTTTTTTTAAAAAATTTGGGTAGTGTACACTACCCAAAGGAATTGAAGAATTCCTTTGGGCGAAGTCTTGTTGCTCTCGCCTTCGCCCAAAATAAAAAGAGTAAACCCTAGGAGATTTTAATTAAGAAAAAATTTATTTATCTAATTGTTATGTCTATTTGCTTAGTACTTAACTTTACAGGCTGTAGTGATTTTTTTGCTAGTCACAATTATAGTGTTGAAAAGGGTATAGTTTCAAATTCAAGATACGAAATTGCATTAAAGCAGGCAAAATCTTATGGAGCTGATATTAATTATGAAAATATTAAATCAATAAGAGATTATTTATATGAAAGTTTAATATATGAAAATAGACTATCAGATCACGAAAAAATAAGTGATGTAGACAATAGTGAAATTCATAGTTTTCTAAAACAACATGGATTTAGCAAAGAAGAAGCAAATTTCGAAATGGAATTTTTAGAAAAAAATGGTAATGATATACTTTTTTTTGAAAATACTAAATCATCATCTTCAAAAGTCTGGATGTATATTGAAAAAGAATAGGTCAGGCTTGGTGGTTGAGAGTGCTGCCTAGATGAACTCAACCACCGCGGAAATCTTTGTTTAACCACCGCAGTTTTTTTTGTGAGATTAACTAGGCCTGTAATTCTTGCTGGAGTTTTGTAACTTCTTCTATCGTAAGACCTTCAAATTCTGCGATTTCTTTAATGGTAAACCTAGTATCTTTCAGCATTCTAAGTGCAGCTTCTCTGGCACGTTTGTTTTCACCCTCAGCATAGGCTTCTTCGGCGTGAACTCTTATATCTGTTTCATAATCGTAATTGGCTACTAACAAATTATTTACCTCCGTGCTATTTCGTTTAAGGTATTCTCTTAAAATATCACACTTGTTTAATACCGTCAAAAGTTTTTCCTTTTGGGGGAACGCAAACCGCTACTTGCGAAGCGTGGTTTTCTTTCCCCCAAACCCCTAATCTTTCCCGCACGCTTTAAATGGTGATGCTATGAGTTTATGGTGATATCAGGTGGTAGCGGGCGTTGCCGCGATTGGACTCAACCACCATGTGAGTTTTTTATGCGGGGTATTCGCCGTTGAAGCAGCCTTCGCAGAATGATGAAGAACCAAGTGCGTTTAGCATGCCTTAAATTTTTTGACAAATAGAAATTAATAAAATAGTATTAATAGAAGGGGGTGAAAAATGGAGTTTATGAATCATCGAAATATAGCATTGGTGGAGAGATTATTATTTTCCATACAGATATGAAATACATTATACAACAGAAAAAAACTTTGATCCTGTAATTGGTGATTATAGTGGAATTTCTGGTGAAATATCAAATTTTAAGGTATTAAATTAATCGAATAAACAAAGGAGAGTTTTATGAAAAGATTATTTTTGTGTGTTGTTCTTGCCCTTACAGTTTTTACAGGTGTTTATGCACAGGAAGCTGCAGATAAGGATCAGGTTGTAATTAAATTTAATGTTCTTGATCCTACTTGGGCACCAAATATTTATGTTTCAAAATATGCAAACTTTATGGGTAAAAAGCTTATTGCAACAGGATCCGGCGAAGTTACTCTGGATAATGCTAATCAGTTTGGTTATATAGGCTTTGGAAAAAATACAGTACAGCCAATAAAATTTGACAGCAAATTTTTAGAGTTTGATGTTGAAAAAGGAAATCCTGGTATGTATAAGCTTGGTGTTGCAGGATCTTATATTGGTGCAATTGCCGGCGGAATTGGACTTGGATTGTTATTTGTATCGATGACTGAAGGTGATACAGATATGCTTGTTAAATCTGGTATTCTTGCCGGTTCCGGACTTAGCGTTATGGCTGGAGGTTTAGTTCTTTCTTATAAATACAAGCCAAGGTTGATTCTTACCAGTAAGTAATTATCTGATGAGTTTATTTTAGTATTTGTGTATACAGATCCTGAAATAAGTTCAGGATGACGGATTTCACTATATGTGGTGGTTTTGATCCCTTCGATTTCGCTCAGGAACCACTCAGGGACTGCGTAAAGTTTTTGCTTTATCAGGTGATTTCGATACGGCGCTGCCTACTCAATCACCGTGTGTGATGAATACAGATTCTGAAATAAATTCAGAATGACGGAGTGGCTTTTGTTCCTGAGGACTTCGTGGCTTCATACTTCATTCAACCACCGCGGGGGTGTGAGTTATTTATGCGGGGTATTCGCCGTTGAAGCAGCCTTGGCAGAATGATGAAGAACCAAGTGCGTTTAGCATGCCTTTTAGTGAGATGAAGGTGAGACTGTCCGCGCCGATTTCCTGGCAGATTTCCTGTACTTCGTGAGCAGAGCTTATGAGTTCGGCTTTTGTCGGGGTGTCAATTCCTAAGTGACACGGAAACTTTACCGGTGGGCTTGATACCCTGAAATGTACTTCTTTTGCTCCGGCGCGGCGGAGTATGTGTACCAGACGGCGGCTTGTGGTTCCACGCACGATTGAGTCGTCAATTACTATTACACGCTTTCCTTCGAGATCAGACTTTATGGCGTTTAGTTTTACAAAGACCATATTTTCCCTTTCCTGCTGGGTAGGGGCAATAAAGGTTCTTCCCGTATATTTATTTTTTACGATTCCCATTACGTAAGGAATTTTCTTTTCGCGCGAGTATCCTAAGGCTGCACCAATTCCGCTGTCAGGGACACCGATTACTACATCGGCTTCAACTGTGTCTTCGCGGGCAAGTTCTGCACCCATTCTTTCGCGGGCCTGCTGTACTGCAATTCCATCGATTACACTGTCCGGACGGGCAAAATATACATACTCAAAGATGCAGGTTTTTTTAGGAGCATGAGGCAATTTGTCGTAGCCTTCTTCGCCAGGTAGAATAGATTTGATTCCTTCTTTAGTGATGATTATGATTTCGCCGGGTGCAATGTCTCTTTCGTAAGTTCCGTTAACTGCATCGATTGCACAGGTTTCGCTTGCCAAGATATAGCCGTTATCAATTTTTCCAAGAACTAAGGGTCTGATTCCGTTTGGATCGCGTACTCCTATGAGTGTGTCTTTTGTCATTATTGTTAAAGCAAAAGAGCCTTTTATTTGCTGAACTGCATTTTTTACTGCCTGTTCAAGACCTGCTTTGTAGTCTCGTGCGATTAGTTTTAGTATTACTTCGGTGTCGCTTGATGAAGAAAATGTTGATCCGTTTAAGGCAAGGCTTTCTTCCAATTCTCCATAATTTGTAAGCTGTCCGTTATGTGCGAGTGCGAGTGTGCCAAGGATAAAATTGTTTACCATTGGCTGTGCGTTTTCTACAGTTTTTCCTCCGGCGGTTGCATAGCGGACATGTCCTACTGCAATGTGGCCTTTTAGGTTTGCAAGTTCCTGCGGATTAAAAACTTCTGAGACAAGCCCCATCTGCTTGTGGATTCTAATTTTTTCTCCGTCGCTTGCTGCAATTCCTGCGCTTTCCTGTCCCCTGTGCTGTAAAGCGTATAATGCAAAGTATGAAAGGTTTGCTGCTTTAGAAGAAACAAGGGGGAGCGTTAGTCGCACGCAAGCGTGCTTTCCGACATTTTGCTGCGCAAAAGTCGCAGGGGGAGGTGAATAGCTAGCGAGACTTTCCTCCCCCAAAAAAATTCCTACGACTCCACACTCGTCGTGCAGCTTGTCTTTTTGTAAAAACTCTTCGCTTAGATTTTCAGTTTCAAACATTAGCACTTCCTGTAAAAAACTCGTCGATTTGTTTAGCACATTCGCGGCCTTCTGTAATTGCCCAGACAACGAGTGACTGACCACGATGCATGTCGCCTGCGGTGAACACTTTGTGAATATTTGTATGGTAGTTATTTTCGCCTGAAGTTGCTACTGTTCCGCGGGGACCCAGCTCTACATTAAATGCGTCTGCTGTATAATTTTCGCAGCCAACGAATCCTGCAGCAACCAAAAGCAAATCTGCCTTCAAATCTTTTTCTGTGCCTGCGCGTTCTACGAGGGTGCGTTTTCCGTCTATGGTTTTAAACTCAACTTCTACAGTTTTTACGCCTGTGATTTTTCCGTTGTCGCTGTAGATTTCCTTGATTGTTGTTTCGTATACGCGAGGGTCATGGCCGTAAACTGCAATTGATTCTTCTGCACCGTAATCGGTTTTGAGAACTTTAGGCCACTGCGGCCACGGATTGTTTGGTGCACGCTCAACCGGAGGACAAGGCATCATTTCGATTTGGGTAACACTTTTTGCTCCCAGGCGGATAGAGGTTCCGGTACAGTCGTTACCAGTGTCACCGCCGCCTACGATGATTACATTTTTACCTGCAACTTTAAGGCCGATTCTTTGCTCGAGGACCTGGTCAATCTGTTCATTTGCAGGAGTGATGTTCATATTTTCTAAAGCTTGTGTTGTGTATACTACAGACTTTGTGACTTCTTTGAGGAAATCAACTGCGAACATTACACCGCCTTCAGCTCCGTTGTGACCCTGTAAGATTTTGTCCATTCCGGCTGCGTTAAGGGCACGGGCTTTTTTTGCACCGCAGCAAAGTGCTACTGCATCGAAGTTTTTAAGGATATAGTCTCTGGAAGTGTTGTTTCCGACGTCTGCATTGAATACGAATTCAACGCCTTCTTCTTTCATTAAATATATTCTGCGTTCAATAATGTTTTTTTCTAGTTTCATATTCGGGATGCCATACATTAAAAGGCCACCGGCTTTATCTTCTCGTTCAAATACTGTTACTGAGTGTCCGCGGTGATTGAGTGTGTCGGCTACGGCAAGTCCTGAAGGTCCAGCTCCGATTACTGCTACTTTTTTTCCGCTTCGCTTTGCAGGAATTTGTGGTTTCATGTATCCGGTAGAAAATGCTTTTTCGATGATGTAGAGTTCGTTGTCGTGAACGGTTACGGCTCCATCGCCACAAACCGGGTTTCCGCAGTTGCAGGCTTTTTCGCAGAGTGCAGGACAAACGCGGCCAGTGAATTCCGGGAAATTTGATGTCATTAAAAGACGCCAGGCAGCCATATCGTACTGGCCCTTGTAAAGTGCGTCGTTCCATTCAGGGATAAGATTGTGAAGAGGGCAGCCTGTTACCATGCCTGAAAGTTTTATGGCAGACTGACACATTGGAACACCACAGTTCATGCAGCGGGCGGCCTGTTCTCTTCTTGCAGTGTCGTCAAGCTTAGGGTGAAATTCCTTAAAGTTTTTGATGCGCTCTAAAGGCGGGATATTTCCATTTTCTGTTCTCTGATAATCTAAAAAACCTGTATTCTTTCCCATATTATCCTTCCTGTTGTGGCAGTTTAAAACAAAAAAAGAGGCCGTAGACAAAACTCCTTTTCACTTGTGGTGAATAAAGAAATTTATCTACGACCTCTTTGTCGCTTTGTAAATACTATAATTTTTTTGTGATGAGGTGTCAAGATGGTGTGAGTTGTTGTTGTGCAGTGGTTGTGTGTGTTGAAAATGGGTCAGGTAATCCTACAATAAAAATATTAAAAAGATTGGCTGAAGGTCTAGGGATGAATTTAAAAATAGAATTCACACCTAAATCTCAGTTTGCAAAGAACTAAGCCTAACATAGATTTGAATAGATTTTGAATTGATATAACTCGCGGGGGATAGTTAAGCATCTGTGCTGGCAGATTCTGAAGCCGTGCTCAGAATGACAGGTTGTTTGGATTTTTTATTTGACTTTGGTGTACCAATTATGATACACTTTTGATATGGAAATACAAAAGAAATTACAGGCAGATTTCTTCATAACAGAACATGGAAATGAACCTGTAAGGGAATTTTTAAAGTCCTTGTCATCCGATGATAAAAAATCAGTTGGAGCTGATATAATGGCTGTAGAAATGTCCTGGCCTATAGGGTATCCAAGAGTTAGAAAAATGGATAATGATTTATGGGAAGTAAGAACATCAATTTCTGATAAAAGAATTTGCAGAATCTTTTTTACAGTAAGTGGGAAAAAGATGATTTTACTTCATGGCATTATAAAAAAGAGTCAGAAGACTCCTTTGGAAGATTTAGAATTAGCAAAAACTAGAAAAAAATTAGTTCTAGGAGGTAAGAAATGAATAACGAATATGTAGGAAGTTCTTTTAGCAGTTTTCTTGAAGAAGAAAATATTGCAGTAGATGTAAAAAATGAAGCTATCAAACGATTAATTTCATATAATCTCCTCGACGAAATGAAAAAACAGAATATAAATAAAACAGAAATGGCAAAAAAAATGAGTACATCAAGAGCAGCGCTAGATAGACTTTTGAATCCATATAATGATTCTGTTACTCTTGCAACTTTAACAAAAGCAGCTAATGTTCTTGGAAAAAAATTAGTCTTACAATTACAATAAAATAAATAAAAAAACCGCTCTACTCAGGGGCGGGGCCTCAAGGGTAGAACGGTTATAAATGGAACTAATGTGGCACTTACTTATTCTTCAGGGAACCAGAGCTTTAAGAGAGCGTCCCAGTTAGAACAGTCGGCACCAAACTTGAGGTCGGTTGCATAGAAGTCAGGATAGTTTCCGGGTACAATTTGATTTGCATCAATCTTTATAGTTTCACCGCAGACATTAAGTCCGTAGTAATTGCTGTAAAGTTCATTTCCTGTCCAGGCGTTTGACCATTTTACTGTTGTGTCATAGGAAGCTTTTTGATATCCGTCTCTCCAGCTTGAAGTGATTGCATTCGAAAGAGCTTGCTTTATATTACCTATATCAATTTGTATATTTAAGGCTGTAAATTCAATTCCAAAATCATAATGAAGATCTATAAGCCAGTCTATTACTGTGTTGCTGGTAAAGACTGTGTAGAGTCCGTCCATAATTGCGCCCATATCATAAAGCCAGGTAAAGGAACCCTGATAATAAATAGGGTCTCCAGGTCTTACAATATAATCGCGGAGATCTTCAAGGAATGTTGTTTCATCAGCTTCTGAAATTTTCTTGTCTTTAAGTTCAAGAAGCTTTCCTGCAAGACTGTTGAACTTTGTCATTACATCATTAAGTTTACTAAGGTTAGCAAAAGTAAGTCCGCAGGCACCAGGGTAAAGAAGAGAGATATCTTTGGCGGTTAAATCTTGTCCGTAATATGTACGGTATTCGCTAAGAATTTTACTCCATTCAGTTGGGCTTAGGGTGTTGGTGTTCTTATATGATTTTACGATTTCATTTCCAACAGTTGTTATGGCAGCACCGGACTTCATGTTTGGAACGAAAGTGTCGTAATCAAGTCCGAAGCCAGGAACAGTGTTTGGAGAAGCAATAAAGTATTCGGCATTGTCTTTATACTGATATGCTTCTTCGATTGTAGAACCAAGACATACATCTTCAATGATAAGTGAAAGTTTGTTTGAGTTTGTAAAGCCTGTGTTGTTTAACACTTCAGAAACTTCTTTTGTTTTCAGGAAGGTTTGATTTCCGCCTGCATCTGTGCCGTTTGTGTCGTCCCAGCACATTGCGCGTCGTGCATAGTTTCCGCCAGGAATAAGTGAGCGTGGTCCGCCTCCGTGGTTAGAGAACTGCAGGATTGTTTTAGTTCCTGTAAAGTGTGCGTTTACCCAGTTGAGGTAGTTTTCGAGCGTTGTCTTAGAACTCATGTCTGCTTCGCCTTCAGAAAGCCAGTCTGCGGTAAAGCTCCAGTCTTTTGTCTGGTCTGAAAGTTCAAGGAGGGTGTCATCTGTGCGGGAATCTGGACCAAGTTCGAGAAGGTGAGTTGTTTCTTTTCCCCACAAAAAAGAGCGCGGATTCTGACTGTCGCCTTTGAAACCGTCCCAAAGTGCAATTATTCTTATGTGATCTGTTGTTGTAAATTTTGAAAGGCCGTATTCTGCTTCGTTCAAGTCCAGGTAAATAGGGTTATTGAGGTTGTTGTCTCCGTCCATGTACATGATTAAAAGCCATTCTGTATTCTGAGGACCAGCTGTTATTGTTTTAGTTGCAGCAACTGACGAACAGCCTTCTTCATCAATTGAATAGAGATTGACTGTGTATTCTGCACCCGGTTCAATATTTTCAAGGACTGCAGAGGTTTCTTTCTGGAAGTCAACAGCTGTAAGAGTTTCGCCAGTTTTTCCGTATTCAAGTCTGTAGCTGAAGTCTGCAAGATTTTTCCAGTTGAGGTAAAATTTTGTATCGTCAAAAAGATACTTTGTAAGTGTAGTTGCTTTTGGTTTGTAAACTGCTTTTAATACAATGTTTTCTGAAATTGTAGTGTTAAAGTCGTAAGGAACACCGTTTAATAACCATGTGGAGCTGTCGAAAGTGTAAAGACTTGAGTATTCATTGGCAACGAGTACATAAGGCGTGTCATTAAAATCAGAAATGTCTGTTCCCTTGTCAAAGTATTTTGAAACAAACTGAGAAGGAGTGGAATTTGACGGCTTAAATTTATTTCCCAAATCAAAGGTGATGGAACATTTTGAACATGCATCACAGGAAATTTCTTTAGTGTAAAGAAGGGTGCTGCCTTTATCGTAAACTTCAACTTTATACTGGTTTACTTTTCCTGCAATAAAGCTTTCATCAGAATAGGTGCTTGTTCCTGTATCTGAATAATCATAAAGACCTGTCTTTTGTTCTATGATTTTTTCATATTCAGAATCTGAAGAAGTTTTTCTAGAAATTGTTACAGGATATTCCTGGTATGCAGAAGTATAAGATGCCCAGCTTAATTTGATTTGCTGAGCTTCAAGTTCGCAGGCAAGGTTTTCCGGTTCACCAAAAGTTTCTGTCTGAACAGTTCGCTTTACTGTGGATTTCAATGCGCCGTCTTTATAACATTCAATGATAAACTGAATCATTCCATAAGCATTAGCTCTTACTTTATACGGAATGTCAAAATGTAAAGGGGTGCCTTCCTGTAAATCAGATGCGTTATATTCTCCAATAACTGTAGGGGATGAATATGAACCTGCATTTCTTTCCTTGATTTTGTAAGAATCATAAAGTGAATAATTCCAGAGAAGATCTGCATAAGAGTATCCGCACTGAATAAGCTTAAGGTCAAGATTGTCTTCTGTGTCTTGAGGAGTTACAGAAATTTCTGAGCCTGTACCAAGATCTTTTCCTTCGCTATCCAGCAGAACGATTTTATAATAGTTTTCTTTATTAGGTGTGTATTCGTAATCAGCATAACTTGAATCGTCATTGTTGCATTCACCGATTAAAGTCCAGTCAGAAGTGCTTTCTGTTTTTCTGTAGATTTTTATTAAAGCAATTTTTGATTTTGATCCCGGCTTTGTAAATTTTATTTCAACAGCTTTTCCGTAAGAATTGTATTTGTTGAATTCACAAACAAGATTGTCTAAAGGACCGCTGTCTTTGGTGTGAATTGAGATGGTTGTATATAGATATTCATAGGCAGAAATATCTTCATATGTAAGGCGGATGTAATAATCTGTGTTGGGCTCAAGGTTTCTTATTGTCCATGGGAGAGAATACTGAGCATAAGTTGGAAGAGAGTTGTAATTGTAGTCGCTGGAGAAATCCTGTGAGGTACTCCATTCGAGTTTTGTATAGTTATAATTGTCTGTCCAGTCCAAGTTGAGTTCACAATAAGACATTCCGATTTTTTCTGCCCTTAAGTTGAGCTTGAACGGTTCGGCTGGCTGGTTCTGGTTACCGAAGTTTTCAAATAAAGGACATCCGCTAAAAATGATTGCTGCGGATAATAAACTAATAAAATAAAGTGAGAGTTTTTTGTTCATTATTTTCTCCTGAGAAATATTGAATAAAAGCTGACAAGATTCGTGCTCGTAAATTCTATAGGTGGTTTAAGATAAATTCAAGCGTTTTTATTTCAGCATCTGTGCTGGCAGATTCTGAAGGCTGGTCCAGAATGACAGGAGGCTGTCACTCTGAACTGGATTCAGGGGATGTATGGGCAGGAGCGATTTTATTCTGCGTTACGAACTATACGGAAGGTTTAGTAATGAATTACTCGAAGACCTTGCTTTATATCTTGACTTTTACTACGCTCAAAAGGTTCTACGCCGTTGCTGTAATCTATAGCATCCTGATATGTATTTGGAGACATTCCTCTATAATCTTCTCCATAAACATCAAAGAACCATTCTGCAATAGAGCTCGACATATCATAAATACCTAAAGCATTTGGCATCTTTTGCATTATTTTATGAATATTAAAATCTTCAAATCCAATATCACTATAAGTATCACTTCCACTATATTCTGTTTGAGTTTCTTGTAAACCATTTCCACCTCGAGCCGCATATTCCCATTCAATTTGAGAAGGAAGACGATAACCATTAGCAGTTGGATTAACATCAATACTTTCATAACCAGGAGAATCTGCTACCCAATTCCATTCTGAATTGTTTTCATCAGGACCGCAATATTTAATAGTTCCATTGATGGTTTGTGTTCCTATTCCATCCCATTCTGCTGGTTTTGTTGATTTCTCTGGTGTATTTCCATCTTTTTTAACA